>NZ_JBIVOW010000008.1:88240-328863 GCF_044754325.1 Streptomyces sp. NPDC093097 | reverse complement strand
CGGGGGGGGGGGGGGGGGGGGCCCCGGGGGGGGCCCCCCGCCGCCCCGGGGGGGGGGGGGGGCCGCGCCCGCCCCCCCCCCCCCCCCCCCCCCCCCGCCCCCCCCCCCCCCCGGCCCCCCCCCCCACGGCGTGTTGACGAAGCGTCAGGTGAGCGTCAGAAGACCGACTCGGCCTCGTCCATGCGGGCCTCCGGGACCCGCTTGAGCTCGGTGATCGCCTCGGCCAGCGGGGCCATGACGATGTCGGTGCCGCGCAGCGCGGTCATATGGCCGAAGTCGCCGCGGTGGGCGGCCTCGACGGCGTGCCAGCCGAAGCGGGTGGCGAGCACCCGGTCGTAGGCGGTGGGCGTACCGCCGCGCTGGACGTGGCCGAGGATGACCGGGCGGGCCTCCTTGCCCAGGCGCCGCTCCAGTTCGCGGGCGAGCGCGGTGCCGATACCGGAGAACCGCTCGTGGCCGTACTGGTCGATGGCGCCCTTCTTGTAGTCCATGGTGCCGGCGAGCGGGTGGGCGCCCTCGGCGACGCAGACCACGGCGAACTTCTTGCCCCGGGCGAAGCGCTCCTCGACCATCTTCACCAGGTCGTTGACGTCGAACTCGCGCTCCGGCAGGCAGATGCCGTGGGCGCCGCCGGCCATCCCGGACTCCAGCGCGATCCACCCGGCGTGCCGGCCCATGACCTCGACGACCATGACCCGCTGATGCGATTCGGCGGTGGTCTTGAGCCGGTCGATGGCCTCGGTGGCCACGCCGACGGCGGTGTCGAAGCCGAAGGTGCGGTCGGTGGAGGAGATGTCGTTGTCGATGGTCTTGGGGACGCCGACGACCGGCATCCCGGCGTCGGAGAGCATCCGCGCCGCGGTCAGCGTGCCCTCGCCACCGATCGGGATCAGGACGTCTATCCCGTACTCACGGGAGAAGTCCTTGGCGCTCTCGCACGCCTCGCGCAGCCGGGCGCGCTCCAGGCGGGCGGAGCCGAGGATGGTGCCGCCGCGGGCCAGGATGCCGCTGACGGCGTCCAGGTCGAGCTTGCGGAAGCGGCCGTCGAGCAGGCCCTTGAAACCGTCCTCGAAGCCGATGACCTCGTCTCCGTGGCCGGTCAGGGCGCGGTGGACGACGGACCGGATCACAGCGTTGAGACCGGGGCAGTCGCCGCCCGCGGTGAGGACTCCGATACGCATCGTGCTGTGTCTCCTGTGCTCGCTGTCCGGTTCGTATGAGCCGGTCCGATTGTTTCACGTGTGGCGCGGCCCCACCCCGGCCCAGGCAGCGCGACCGCTGTCCACCCCCCGCTGCCCCGTCCCGTGGCCCAAGGGGAGACTGGGAGAGCGACGTCTGCACCCGCGCAGGTATCGTCAAGAAGGTCAAGCCCACCATAACGGGTAATTTTGACCATGTGACCAGGGGAAATCCGCGGGCACGGTGCCTCGCGGCCATGGGAATGGACGGAGAGACCGCGTGACCCGCAGTGTGTACGTGACCGGTACCGAACGCGGCGACGGCCGCCAGGTCATCGAGCTGGGAGTCATGGAGCTCCTGACCCGCCACGTCGACCGGGTGGGGGTCTTCCGCCCCCTGGTGCACGACGGGCCGGACCGGCTGTTCGAACTGCTGCGGGCCCGCTACCGCCTCACCCAGCCCGCCGAGTCGGTCCACGGCATCGGCTATGCGGAGGCCGCCGCCCTCCAGGCCGAGCGCGGCACCGACGAGCTGGTCTCCCATCTCGTCGACCGCTTCCACAAGGTGGCCCACGACTACGAGTACGTCCTGGTCCTCGGCTCGGACTACGCCGACACCAGCCTCCCCGACGAACTGGCGCTCAACGCCCGGCTGGCCAACGAGTTCGGCGCCGCGGTGATACCCGTCGTCGGCGGCCAGGGCCAGGAGGCCGAGGCGGTGCGCGCCGAGGCCCGCAACGCCTACCGCGCCTACACCTCGCTGGGCTGCGACGTCGTCGCCCTGGTCGTCAACCGCGTGGTCCCCGGGGAGCGCGCCGGGATCGTCGAGCGGCTCGCCGCCCGGCTGCCGGTGCCCTGCTACGCGCTCCCCGAGGACGGTTCGCTCTCCGCGCCGACCGTCGGCCAGATCGTGCACGCGCTCGGCGCCGAGGTGCTGCTGGGCGACGACTCCGGCCTCGCCCGGGACGTGCGGGACTTCGTCTTCGGCGGCGCGATGCTGCCGACCTTCCTCCCCGCGCTCACCCCCGGCTGCCTGGTGATCGCCCCCGGGGACCGCGCCGACCTGGTCATCGGCTCGCTGGCCGCGCACAGCGCCGGCGCCCCGCCGATCGCCGGTGTGATGCTGACCCTCGGCGAGCGGCCCGGCCCGGACATCATGGCGCTGGCCGCCCGCCTCGCCCCCGGCACCCCGGTCGTCTCCGTCCCCGGCGGCTCCTTCCCCACCGCCGCCGAACTGTTCGCGATCGAGGGCAAGCTGAACGCCGCGTCGCCGCGCAAGGCGGAGACCGCGCTCGGCCTCTTCGAGCGGCATGTGCACACCGCCGAGCTCACCGACCGGATCTCGGTCGCCCGCTCCGGGCGGGTCACCCCGATGATGTTCGAGCACGAGCTGATCGAGCGGTCCCGCGCCGGCCGCCGCCGGGTCGTCCTCCCCGAGGGCACCGAGGAGCGGGTGCTGCGCGCCGCCGACGTGCTGCTGCGCCGCGACGTCTGCGACCTGACGCTGCTGGGCGAGGAGGAGGCGGTCCGCAAGCGCGCCGCCGACCTCGCCATCGACCTGGCGGACGCCCAGATCATCGACCCGGGGACCTCGCCGCTGCGCGAGCGGTTCGCCGAGCTGTACGCCGGGCTCCGCGCCCACAAGGGCGTCAGCTACGAGCTGGCCTACGACGTGGTCGCCGACGTCTCCTACTTCGGCACCCTGATGGTGCAGGAGGGCCTGGCCGACGGCATGGTCTCCGGCGCCGAGCACTCCACCGCCGCCACCATCCGGCCGGCCTTCGAGATCATCAAGACCAAGCCGGGCGCGGGGATCGTCTCGTCGGTGTTCTTCATGTGCCTGGCCGACCGCGTCCTGGTCTACGGCGACTGCGCGGTCAACCCGGTCCCGGACGCCGAGCAGTTGGCCGACATCGCCATCCAGTCCGCCGCCACCGCCGCCCAGTTCGGCGTCGAGCCGCGGATCGCGATGCTGTCGTACTCCACCGGCACCTCCGGCTCCGGCGCCGACGTCGACAAGGTCCGCAAGGCCACCGACCTCGTCCGCGAGCGGCGCCCGGACCTGCTCGTCGAGGGCCCGATCCAGTACGACGCGGCGGTGGACGTGGCGGTCGCGGCGACCAAGCTGCCGCACTCGGAGGTGGCCGGCAGGGCCACCGTGCTGATCTTCCCGGACCTCAACACCGGCAACAACACCTACAAGGCCGTCCAGCGCTCCGCGGGCGCGGTGGCGGTCGGCCCGGTCCTCCAGGGGCTCCGCAAGCCGGTCAACGACCTCTCGCGCGGCGCCCTCGTCCAGGACATCGTCAACACCGTCGCCATCACCGCGATCCAGGCCCAGGGCGCCCAGCCCGGCGCCGGCCCCACGTCCTGACCGCACCCACCGGAAAGCGTTCCATGACTGCCAACGCCACCCGCGTCCTCGTCCTCAACTCCGGCTCCTCGTCGCTGAAGTACCAGCTGCTCGACATGGCGAAGGCGTCGGGCGGCGGCTCCGCGGCGGATGCCCGGCTCGCCGTCGGCCTGGTCGAGCGGATCGGTGAGACGACCTCGCGCCTGGCCCACACCCCGCTGACCGCAGGCGGCGCCACCCGCGAGAGGACCGACCCGATAGCCGACCACCAGGCCGCGCTGAAGGCGGTGGCCGACGAACTGGCCGCCGACGGGCTCGGCCTGGACTCCCCTCAGCTGGCCGCGATCGGGCACCGGGTGGTGCACGGCGGGCTGAAGTTCACCGCACCGACCGTCATCGACGACGCGGTGCTCAAGGAGATCGAGCGGCTGGTGCCGGTCGCCCCGCTGCACAACCCGGCCAACATCCTGGGCATCCGCACCGCCCGGGCCCTGCGCCCCGACCTCCCGCAGGTCGCGGTCTTCGACACCGCCTTCCACACCACGATGCCGGAGTACGCGGCCCGCTACGCCATCGACGTGGCGACCGCCGACGCGCACCGCATCCGCCGCTACGGCTTCCACGGCACCTCGCACGCCTATGTCTCCCGCCGCACCGCGGAGCTGCTCGGCAAGGCGCCGGAGGACGTCAACGTGATCGTGCTGCACCTGGGCAACGGGGCCTCCGCCTCCGCCGTCCGAGGCGGCCGGTGCGTGGAGACGTCCATGGGGCTGACGCCGCTGGAGGGCCTGGTCATGGGCACCCGCTCCGGCGACATCGACGCGGCGGTGACCTTCCACCTCAAGCGGGTGGCCGGGATGTCCGCCGACGAGATCGACGAGCTGCTCAACAAGCGGAGCGGCCTGCTCGGACTCTGCGGCGACAACGACATGCGGGAGATCCGGCGCCGGATCGACGAGGGCGACGAACGCGCCGCGCTCGCCTTCGACATCTACGTCCACCGGCTGAAGAAGTACATCGGCGCCTACCTCGCGGTGCTCGGCACGGTCGACGCGGTGGTCTTCACCGCGGGCGTCGGGGAGAACGCCGCCCCGGTCCGCGCCGCCGCCGTCGCCGGCCTGGAGGGGCTGGGCCTGGCGGTGGACGCCGCGCGCAACGCCGTCCGGTCCGACGCGCCGCGGCTGATCTCGCCCGAGGACGCCCCGGTCGCGGTCGCCGTGGTCCCCACCGACGAGGAACTGGAGATCGCCCGGCAGACGTACGCCCTGGTCACCGCCTAGTCCGCGGGTCCGCCCACGGGCTTGGCGCATTCCCGCACCAGCTGAAGAGCCTATGAAGCAGAGCGAAATATTCCGCTCCGAAACAAACCGATAGGATCGAGACATGCGCCGTTCCAAAATCGTCTGCACCCTGGGCCCCGCCGTCGACTCCTACGAGAAGCTGAAGACGCTGATCGAGGCCGGTATGAACGTGGCCCGCTTCAACATGAGCCACGGGACCCACTCGGAGCACGAGGAGCGGTACCACCGCCTCCGCAAGGCCGCCGAGGAGACCGGTCGCGCCGTCGGCGTGCTGGCCGACCTCCAGGGCCCCAAGATCCGCCTGGAGACCTTCGCCGAGGGCCCGGTCGAGCTGGTGCGCGGCGACGAGTTCGTCATCACCACCGAGGACGTCCCCGGCGACAAGCGCATCTGCGGCACCACCTACAAGGGCCTGCCCGGTGACGTCTCCAAGGGCGACCCGATCCTGATCAACGACGGCAACGTCGCCCTCCAGGTCGTCGAGATCGACGGCCCGCAGGTGCGGACGATCGTGATCGAGGGCGGTGTGATCTCCGACCACAAGGGGATCAACCTGCCCGGCGCGGCGGTCAACGTCCCGGCGCTGTCCGAGAAGGACATCGACGACCTGAAGTTCGCGCTGCACATGGGCTGCGACATGGTCGCGCTGTCCTTCGTGCGGGACGCCAAGGACGTCCAGGACGTCCACCGCGTGATGGACGAGGTGGGCCGCCGGGTCCCGGTCGTCGCCAAGGTGGAGAAGCCGCAGGCGGTCGCCAACATGGAGGAGGTCGTGCTGGCCTTCGACGCGGTGATGGTGGCCCGCGGCGACCTGGCGGTGGAGTACCCGCTGGAGAAGGTCCCGATGGTGCAGAAGCGGCTGATCGAGCTGTGCCGCCGGAACGCCAAGCCGGTGATCGTGGCGACCCAGATGATGGAGTCGATGATCACCAACTCCCGGCCGACCCGCGCCGAGGCGTCCGACGTCGCCAACGCCATCCTCGACGGCGCCGACGCGGTGATGCTCTCCGCCGAGTCCTCGGTGGGCCAGTACCCGATCGAGACGGTCAAGACCATGTCGAAGATCGTCGAGGCGGCCGAGGAGGAGCTGCTCTCCAAGGGCCTCCAGCCGCTGGTGCCGGGCAAGAAGCCGCGCACGCAGGGCGGTGCGGTGGCCCGCGCGGCCTGCGAGATGGCCGACTTCCTCAACGGCAAGGCGCTGGTGGCGTTCACCAAGTCCGGTGACACCGCCCGCCGGCTCTCCCGTTATCGGGCCGCCCAGCCGATCCTGGCCTTCACCACCGACCTCGCCACCCGCAACGCGCTCACCCTGAGCTGGGGCGTGGACGCCTTCCTCGTCCCGCACGTGGACAACACCGACGCGATGGTCGACCTGGTCGACGCCGAGCTGCTCAAGCTCCAGCGCTACAACCCGGGCGACACCATGCTGATCACCGCCGGTTCGCCCCCCGGCGTCCCCGGCACCACCAACATGGTCCGGGTGCACCACCTCGGCGGCGCGCGCGCCTGACGCGCCGCCCCGCCACGCGCCGACGGCGGTGGGCCGCCCCCTGGTCGAAGGGGGCGGCCCACCGCCGTTTCCGCTTCTCCCGGAAGGAAGGCTCCGGGGCCGTACGGGCCGGTCAGTCCTCGATGGACACGTGCATGCCCGGAATGGTGAGGTTGCCGCCGAACTGCCCGGCCTGGTCCAGCTTCACCTTGCTGAAGTAGGCGAACGGGACGTTCAGCGGCGGCGGGTGCTCGGCGTCGAAGACGATCGGGATCAGCCCGAAGAGGTTGCCCTGCAACCGCTCGGTGTAGAGGGTCACCGTGCCGCCGCGGATGGTGGAGGTGGATCCCGGGGCCGACCGCACGTGGTAGTGCTTGCCGGACGCCGGGTCGTCGACGATCTGGTGCAGGTCGCCGATGTCGACGCTGTCCGCGGTGAACTTCAGGACCTGCTTGGCCCGGCCGTTGTGCGGGGTGACGTTGACGACGCCCTCGTAGTTCAGACCGCGCAGGGTCAGCCCGCTGGACTCCAGGTGCCAGGGGAGGTTGGGCAGGGTCTCGGGCGTCTGCTCGTCCTTGCCCTGCTGCTTGTTCTCGACGACGCAGGGGAACGCCGGCTTGCCGTCGGCGTCCTTGCCGTCCAGCCCGCCGCCGGGCAGCGCGTTGTCGACCGTGCCGACGGCGCCGTGCGCGGTGTCGTCGACCGCCTTCGACGGGTCCGACAGCCCCCGGTCGACGGTGGTGACCGCGTCCTTGACCGGCGAGCCGTCGCCCTCCTCGGCGGAGTCCTGGGCCGACGCGCTCGGGGACGGGGACGACTTCGCCGCGGCGTCCTTGCCCGCGCTGTCCTTCGCCGGGGCGTCCTGCGCGGCGGACGGCGACGGGGTCGGCGAGGCCGACGGCTGAGCGGGCTTCTTGTGCAGGCCGAAGAGGTCGCCGAGCGCGTCGCCGATCCCGCCCAGCAGGCCGCCGTCGTCCTTCTTCGTCGGGGTGGCCGACGGCGACGGGGTCGCGGAGTCGGACGGCGCGGGCGTCGCGGCGCCGCGCGGGGCCTTGTCGGCCGAGGGCGACGGCGAGGCCGACGCCTGAGCGGACGGCGTGCCGCCCGCGGAGGCGTCCGTGCCGCCCTGGTCCTTCTGGTCCTTCTGATCCTTCTGGCCCGCGGCGTCCTTGCCGTCCTCGGCGCCGTCCTCGGCCTTGCTCTCGTCCTCGGCCTTGCTGTCGTCCTCGGTCTTGCTGTCGTCCTTGGCCTTGGCGTCCTGGCCGGACGTGTCCGGGGCGGTCACACAGGGGCCGTCCCGAAAGGGGCTCTTGGGCGGCACGGGCTTGGCGATCGCCAACTGGGGCGTGAGCCCCATGCCCATGAGGACCGCGGACGGCATCGCCGCGATGGCGATCGCCTTGCCCGCGGGCACATGCAGGCGGGTCAGCAGCGGCTTCTTGGGCGCCGCGTGCCTCGGCCCGCCCCCCGCGCCTGACCGGCGCGGTGGGGCCCCCGTCGCCCCGGTGGCTGCGCTCTCCTCGTGCAGCTCGTCACCCGGCACGGTGCCTCCCGTTCCTTCCGTTGGTCGGGCTCGTTCCTGACAGGTCGTCCAGTCCGTTGCCCGACCCGGGATCCCCGGTCGCGGGTGCCGCGTGGGTGGCCAGGGGGGTCCCCGTATGCCGTTCGGGCGTGGGGGACGGCCCGGCGGCGCGGTCCGCTTCACCGGGCCCGCCCTCGCTCCGCACCGGCTCGCCCGGCGCCCAGGAGACGCCCAGCGCACCGCCGATCAGCCCCAGCAGGAAGCCGACCAGGAAGGCGCCGAAGTTCGAGACGACCAGCGAGACCAGGGACAGCATGATCGCCGCGACACCCGCGAAGACCCGCGAGACCGGCTGGAACCACATGGTGAGGCCGAGCACCACCATGAGGACGCCGATGATCAGCGAACCGGCGCCGGCCGTGGTCGCCATGCGGACGGTGAGGGACCCGATGGTGAGGTTCGCGTAAGGGATGTACATGATCGGGACGCCGGCGAGGAGGGTCAACAGGCCGCCCCAGAAGGGGCGTTGCCCGCGCCACTGGCGAAACGCCTGCCGCTTCCCACCGCGGGTCCCGTTCAGCTGTGGTTCTTCTGCGCTCATGCGCCGGCCTCCCTGCGGTCGGCGGGCCCGCATCCGCGCCGCGCGTACCTGTCGATGACTCTCCCCCAGCCTCCGGCCGGGGAGTCCCCCATGCCCCAGTCACTCATGTCCGGCTCCTCGGGACTGGCAAAATCGGTGGTTCTGTGGGTACTTCAGCACTACCCGACGTACGGGCACGGGGAACGGCTCACGCCGCACAGCTCCAGCCCCGCACCCGCACGCTCAGCGCGTCAGTAGCATTCGCTCTTGCCCTTGGCGACGCTCATCTTGAGGCCGCTGAGCTTGAACGTGCCGGCCGTGGTGGCCCAGGCACGCTGCTTGACGTGGGTCAGCACGGCCGTGTCGGCCTCCTGGGCGAAGGAGCCGGGGTCGGCCGCGTCGCCCTTCTTGATGCCGGGACCCTTGGACGTCGACCCGGCGGCAACACCGATGTTGATGTTGCTGAAGGTCGCGTCCGCGTTCAGGTCGTCGAGGTCGATGTAGAGGTTCTTGGCCTCCACCGGCTGCGCTCCGCCGCCGGCCTGGAGCTTCATCGACACGTCGCCGAAGACCGGAACCGGCACGACGACCGACTGGCACAGGTTGCGGATCTTGGCGTTGGAGAACGCCGAGACCGCCACCGGGACGTTCTTGCCGTCCTTCTGCGCGTCCACCGCGCCGTACTGGACGAAGCCGGTACCGTCCAGCCGGTCCGTGCTGACCTTGAACTGCTGGCCGGACACGCTGAACGACGCCGCCAGGGCACCCTGCGAGAGGGCCACGCCGATCGCGGCGGTGGCCGCGACGCTCGGCACCATGACGACGGCGAACCGCTTCCATCTGGTCCCGCCACGAGCCAGGGACTCCATGACTTTCCTCCTTCTCGGACGTACATCTCCGGTACGTGCGGCCCCGGTTGGGGCCGGCCGCACCTGGGATGGGAGAAGTGCTACGTCCTCGGGAAGGAGAGCGCCCGTCTCGAAAGGCACAGTGTGTTTTCCGAATACCGGCGATCACCCCCGAGCGACAACCACTGGCCACGCTCTCGCGCAACCTCACCGGACAGGCCCTGCCGCAGGGCAGAGACCCCCCTGTCCGCGGTCGGCGCCACTGCCGCCGACCCACTCGGTGGGGACCCAAGTACCCCGCGGCGCCGGCCGGATGCCGGGCTGCGGGAATGGACCGAGCGTGGCCGATCGTCGTGCATTCCAGGCCGCCGCACAAGGCCCTCGTTACTTGCGGGTAACGGGCCGGTAACCGCGCCGCGACACACGGAGATCATCTGGGCACGCAGCGTCGCTGCTCACTACGGCCGAACAAGGGGCAACTCGGGGCAGAGGACGGCAAGTTGGCCGCTCGGACTTACTTCAAGTAACAGCGGCCACGTTTACCAAGTTTCGGTAAAGCGTGGCCGCTGTGCCGTTTGCCGGACGCGCCTGCGGGACGTGCCGCGCGGCGGCCCCGGACGGGGCGGAAAAGCGCCGGAGAAGGGCCGAAGCGGAGGGCGGAGCGGCGCTCGGCGCCGCCCTCCGGGGGTGGGCGGGCCGGTTCAGAACAGGACGCGCGCCAGGGCGGTGCGCGCCTTCGACACCCGCGGGTCGTCCGCGCCGATCACCTCGAACAGCTCCAGCAGCCGCACCCGCGCGGCCTCCCGGTCGTCGCCGGCCGTCCGCTTCACGGTCTCGATCAGCCGGCCGAAGGCGTCCTCGACATGGCCGCCGACCAGGTCCAGGTCCGCGGCCCGGATCTGCGCCCGGACGTCGGCCGGCTGCTCCGCGGCCTCCTTGCGGACCGCCTGCGGGTCCAGGTCCTGCACCCGCTGGAGGAGTTCGGCCTGAGCCAGGCCCAGCTTGGCCTCCGGGTTGGCCGGGTCGTCGGCGAGGACGGTGCGGTAGGCGTCGATGGCGCCGCCGAGGTCACCGGCGTCCAGCGCCTCGGCCGCCGCGGTCAGCGCCGCGTCGTACGGGCCGGCCGGCAGCGGCGCCTCGGCGGCCTGCTCGGCGTCCGCCGGGGCGGCCGGCGCGCCCACGATGCCGAACTGCTCCTCGGCGACCTGCACCAACTGGTCCAGCACCTGCCGCAGTTGGGCCTCCGGGACGGCGCCCTGGAAGAGCGGGATCGGCTGGCCCGCGACCACCGCGAAGACCGCCGGGATGCCCTGCACGCCGAACTGCTGGAACAGCATCTGGTTGGCGTCGACGTCGATCTTGGCGAGGACGAACCGGCCGGCGTACTCCGCCGCGAGGCTCTCCAGCAGCGGACCGAGCTGCTTGCACGGCTGGCACCACTCGGCCCAGAAGTCGATGACGACCGGGACCTCGGTGGACCGCTGGAGGACCTCCTGCTGGAACCCCGCCTCGTCGACGTCGAAGACCAGGGGGGTGGCGCCGGCCGGCTGGGCGCCGGTGCGTGCGGCCTCGGCGCGGGCCTGCTCGGCCTTCTGCTTCGCTTCCCCCGCCGCCTTCACCGCTGCGAGGTCGACGACTCCACTCATGGACATGTTGCGTGGCTGCATGGGTCCATCCTCCCCCCTGAGCGGCCGGTTCCGGAAAGCGAGCCGGAAAGCGGGCCTCCGCCGGCGCCCGTACGCCCCGCTGGAGTGCGGTCCGCGCCGGGTGAGCGGTGGCCGATGGCGGCCCCGCGGGGCCGGTCTGCGCGGCCATGGGTCCCCACCCACGGCCAGTGGTGTCGCTCTTACGCTACGGGTCGTAGCGTAACTCGGGGCCGCCCCCGCCCGGCACCCACTTCCCGCCGGTCTCCAAGTGATCTCCCTCACGGCCGCGCACCGTGCTACCGGCCGGTATGGTCGCCCGCATGCACCAGTCCGCCCACCCGCCGAAAGGCCGCCCGGGCCGCCCGGGCCGCCCCCGCAGCGTCGCGACCGACCACGCGATCCTCGACGCCACCCGCGCCGCGCTCGTCGACGTCGGCTGGGGCGGGCTCACCATGGGCGAGGTCGCGGCCCGCGCCGGGGTCGCCAAGACCACCCTCTACCGCCGCTGGGCCGGCAAGAGCGAACTGGTCGTGGACGCCGTGGCGGTCCTCTTCGACGAGCTCGAACTCCCCGACCGGGGCTCCCTCCAGGCCGACATCGAGGGCGTGGTGCTCCAGTTCGGCGCGCTGCTGGCCCGTCCCGAGACCAAGACCGCGCTGATGGCGGTGGTCGCCGAGTCCACCGGCGACGACGCGCTGCGCGAACGGATCCGGCAGGCCATCGTCGAGCGGCAGAAGCGGCTGGTGCTGCTGGGCCGCTCGCGCGCGCAGGCGCGCGGCGAACTCCCGCCGGACGCCTGCGGCCCCGAGGGCGAACAGGCCGCCGAGTGCACCGTGGGCCTGACCTTCGACGTGATCGCCGGCGCCGTGGTGCACCGGCTGCTGGTCAGCGCCGAACCGGTGGACGCCGCCTGGGCCCGGCGGTTCACCACCCTGCTCCTGGTGGGCCTGGCCGGGCTGGAGCCGTAGGGCGCTTCTGACGGATCTCCGCGGATATCCGTCAGAAGCGCCCTGGCCCCCGCACCGGCCCGGCCCCCGGCGCCGTCAGACCTGGTAGCGGTCCGCCCGGAACAGGTGCAGATGCTCCGCCACCCACGCAGAGGTCCGCGCCAGCCCCTCCTTGAGGGAGACCTGCGGCTCCCACGAAGCCCACCGGCGGGCCCGGGAGTTGTCCGACAGCAGCCGCTCCACCTCGCTGCCGGCCGGCCGCAGCCGCGCGGCGTCCACCACCACCTCGGCGTCCCGCCCGGAGGCCGCGATCAGCGCCTCGGCGAGCTCCCCTACCGCGATCTCCCGGCCGCTGCCGAGGTTGACGACCTGCCCCAGCGCCCGGTCGCAGTCGGCCAGCGCCAGGAACCCGGCCGCGGTGTCGGTGACGAAGGTGAAGTCCCGGGTCGGGGTGAGCGAGCCGAGCCTGATCTGCCGGGCGCCGGCGTGCAGTTGGGCCAGGATCGTCGGGATCACCGCGCGGGCGGACTGCCGGGGCCCGTAGGTGTTGAACGGCCGCACCACGGTCACCGGCAGCTCGAAGGCGTGCCAGTGCGACAGCGCCATCATGTCCGCGCCGATCTTCGAGGCGGAGTACGGCGACTGCGGCTGGAGCGGGTGGTCCTCGCCGATCGGCGCGGTCCGCGCGGTCCCGTAGACCTCACTGGTGGAGGTGTGCACCATCCGCCGCACCCCGTGCCGGCGGCACGCCTCCGCGACGTTCTCCGTGCCCACCACGTTGGTCTGCACATACGCGCCCGGCGCGTCGTAGCTGTACGGGATGCCGATCAGCGCGGCCAGATGGAAGACGGTGTCGCAGCCGGCGACGGCGTCCATCACCCGGCCGGCGTCGCGGACGTCGCCGGCGACCATCTCGACCGGGCTGCCCGGCTCCAGATAGCAGGCCAGGTTCCCCTTCTCCGCGTACGGCTTGTAGTGCACAAAGGCGCGCACCTCGGCGCCCGCGTCCACCAGCAGATCGACCAGCGTCGACCCGATGAACCCCTCGGCCCCGGTGACCAGGACCTTCCGCCCGGCCCACGGCCGGGACATAGTGCTCTGCGTGCTCATGCTGACTCCTTCAGGGTGGTGGTGAGGTGGGGGGCGCGGGGGTGGCCGGCCAGCGCCAGCGTCCGGGCGGCCAGCAGGTCCGCGGCCCGGGCGTGCGTGCCGGGGTCGGCCGCCGCGCCCATCGCGGCCAGCCGCGCGGGATCGGCCAGCAGCGGGGTGACGGTCGCGTCCAGCCGCTCGGTGGTGACCTCCGCGTCGGGCAGCAGCAGCGCCGCCCCGGCGTCGGAGAGCACACGGGCGTTGTGCGTCTGGTGGTCGCCGGGCGCGTGCGGGTACGGGACCAGGACGGCCGGCATCCCGATCGTGGCGAGTTCGGCGACGGTCGCCGAGCCGGCCCGGCACAGCACCAGGTCGGCCGCCGCGTACGCCAGGTCCATCCGGTCCAGGTAGGGCACCGCCGCGGCGACCGCGGCCCCGCCGTTGGCCTGCAGGGCGGCCCGGGTCGCGTCCAGAGCGGCCGGTCCGGTCTTGATCAGCAGCCGCAGCCGGGGCCGCGCCAGATAGCGGCCGGCCAGCCCGACGGCGGCCTCGGTGAGCCGGGCGGCGCCCAGGCTGCCGCCGTTGACCAGCAGCAGCCGCGCCTCTTCCGGAATGCCCAGGGCTCGGCGGGCGGCCGTCCGCAGCGCCGCCCGGTCCAACCCGGCCAGCGGCCCCGACAACGGCATCCCGACCGTCTCGGCCCGCTCGCCGCCCGCGAGGTGCGGACGGCTGCGGTCGAAGGCCACCGCGAGGTGCGGGGTGAGGTGGGCGGCGAACCGGTTGGCCCGGCCGGGCACCGCGTTGGACTCGTGGATCAGGCTCGGCAGCCCGGCCATCCTGGCCCCGAGGATCACCGGGGCGCTGGGGTAGCCGCCCATGCCGACGGCGACCTGGGCGCCCTGGGCCCGCAGGATCGCCCGGCACTGGGCGCCGGAGCGCAGCAGCGCGGCCGGCAGCAGATAGCGCCGGGCGCCGAGCGCGGGGTCGAAGGGGATCATGTCGACGGTGTGCAGCCGGTAGCCGGCCTGCGGGATCAGCCGCGTCTCCAGACCGCGGTCGGTCCCGACGAAGGAGACCACCGCGTCGGGGACGGCCCGCCGCAGCGCGTCGGCGAGGGCGAGCCCGGGATAGATATGGCCGCCGGTGCCGCCCGCACCGATCACGACCGAGAGTGGTGTGCGCATGGCCGCCACGCTCGGCGGCCGCTCTAAGAACGTTCTAAGACGGCGTTTGGCAGCCTGGAGGCATGACCGCACGCACCACGCCGGCCCCCGGCGCTCCCCCGGCAGCCCCCAGGATCCTGGTCGTCGACGACGAACCGGAGGTCCGCGCCGCCGTCGCGGACGGGCTCGCCGTGGAGGGCTACGCGGTCCGCGGCGCCGCCGACGGCCTGGCCGCGCTCTCCGCCGTCGCCAGCTGGCAGCCGGACGCCCTGGTCCTCGACGTGATGATGCCGGTGCTGGACGGCCTGGCGGTCTGCCGCCGGCTGCGCGCCCTCGACGACCGCACCCCGATCCTGGTCCTGACCGCCCTGGACGCGGTCAGCGACCGGGTCGACGGCCTGGAGGCCGGCGCCGACGACTACCTGGTCAAGCCGTTCGCCCTGGACGAGCTGATCGCCCGGGTCCGCGCCCTGCTGCGGCGGGCCGCGGCGGGCGCCGCCGACACCGCCCGGCTGGCCTTCGCCGACCTGGTCGTCGACCCCGCCACCCGCACCGGCCACCGCGCCGACCGCCCGCTGGAGTTCAGCCGCACCGAGTACGCCCTGCTGGAACTGCTCCTGACCCACCCCGGCCAGGTGCTGCCGCGGGAGACGATCCTGGAGCGGGTCTGGGGCCGCGACTTCGGCCCGGACTCCAACTCGCTGGCCGTCTACGTCGGTTACCTGCGCCGCAAGCTGGAGGCCGGCGGTGAGCCGCGGCTCGTCCACACCGTGCACGGCGTCGGCTACCGCCTGGACCGTCCGGAGGGCGCATGACCCCGCACGCGCAGCGGCGCGCACCCCGCACGTCCGAGCCGGACGGGCCGAACGGGCCGAACGGGCCCGCGGCATGACCGGCCGGCGCCGCCTGGGCGGCCGCTGGGTCCGCCGCCGCCCGCTGCGCACCCGGCTGGCGCTGGCCGCCTCCGCCGCGGTGGCCCTGGTCGCGGTGGGCGTCTGCGCGGCCGCGTTCGTCGTCCTCCGGGTCCAGCTGACCCGCCAGATGGACCTCAACCTGGCGCAGACCGCCGCCCAACTCGCCCACCGCACCCGGAACTGGGGCCCGACCGCGGCCGACACCTCCTGCCGCTACGAGGCCGTCCCCTGCGTCCAGGTCGTCCCCACCGACCCGGCGCGGGACGCCCACGGCCGCTCCCCCGCCCTGCCGGTCTCCCCGACCACCCGCGAGGTGGCCGCCGGCCGCCACGCGCCCTTCTACACCGACCTCACCGTCGCCGGGTATCCGGTGCGGATGTACACCTCCCCGCTGCCCGGCAAGGACGAGGCGCTCCAGGTGGCGCTGCGCTCCGACACCGTCGACCGCGGGGTGCGCCAGGCCGCCCGGGCTCTGGCCGCGGTCGGCGGCGCGGGCGTCCTGTTCGCCGCGGGCCTGGGCTACTGGGTCTCCCGCACCGGTCTGGCCCCGGTCGCCCGGCTGACCGCCACCGCCGAGCGGATCGCCACCACCCGCGACCCCCGGCACCGCATCGACCTCCCGGCCGGCCCGCCCGCCCGCGAGGACGAGCTGACCCGGCTCGCGGCCAGCTTCAACACCATGCTCGGTGAGCTGGAGCAGTCCGTCACCGCCCAGCGCCGCCTGGTCGCCGACGCCTCCCACGAACTGCGCACCCCGCTCACCGCGCTGCGCACCAACGCCGAACTCCTCGCCCGCGCCGACCGGTTGACCGACGCCCAACGGGACCGGGCGGCGGCGGCCCTGGGCCGTCAGCTGCGCGAGGTCACCACCCTGGTCAACGACCTCATCGAGCTCGCCCGGGACGAGGAGCCGACGCCGCTGCTCGAACAGGTCCGCCCCGCGGCCCTGTTGGCACACGCGGTGGGCGCGGCCCGCGAGCACTGGCCGGACGTCGCCTTCACCACCCGCATCGCCCCCGAGGCCGCGACCACCGCCCTCCCCGGCGTCCCGGCCCGGCTGACCCGGCTGCTGTCCAACCTCCTGGACAACGCCGCCAAGTTCTCCCCGCCCGGCGGCCCCGTCGAGACCGAACTCACGCCCGTCGCGGGCGCGTTGGACCTCACCGTCCGCGACCACGGCCCCGGCATCGCCGACGGCGACCTGCCGTACGTCTTCGACCGCTTCTACCGCGCCGGCGCCGCCCGGGCGCTCCCCGGCTCGGGCCTCGGCCTGGCCATGGCCCGCCAGATCGCCCGCGCGCACGGCGCCGAGCTCACCGCGGAGCGGGCGCCCGGCGGCGGCGCGCTCTTCCGCCTGCGGCTGCCCGTCACCCCGCACCCTCCCGAGGGGGTGGAGTGACGGGCAGCCGACCGGCGGCGGGCGGCGGGCGGCGTCAGAAGCCGGCCGGCTCGGTGTAGAGCCCCCACTCCTCGCGCAGCACGTCGCAGATCTCCCCGAGGGTCGCCTCCGCGCGGACCGCGGCCAGCATCGGCTCGATCATGTTCCGGTCGCTGCGGGCGGCGGCCAGCATGTCCTTCAGCGCGGCCTGCACCCGGGCGTCGTCACGGGCCGCCCGGCGGTCCGCCAGGAGGCGCACCTGCTCCCGCTCGACCTCGTGGCTGACCCGCAGGATCTCCAGGTCGCCGGTGACCGACCCCTCGTGGCAGTTGACGCCGACGACCTTCTTGTCGCCCTTCTCCAGCGCCTGCTGGTAGCGGAACGCGGACTCGGCGATCTCGCCGGTGAACCAGCCGTCCTCGATGCCCCGCAGGATGCCGGAGGTGATCGGGCCGACCGGGTGCTGCCCGTCCGGCACCGCGCGCGCCCCGCGCTCCTTTATCTGCGCGAAGATCTTCTCGGCGTCCGCCTCGATCCGGTCGGTCAGCGCCTCCACGTACCAGGAACCGCCCAGCGGGTCGGCGACGTTGCCGACGCCGGTCTCCTCCATCAGTACCTGCTGGGTGCGCAGCGCGATCTCCGCGGCCTGCTCGCTGGGCAGCGCCAGGGTCTCGTCCAGGGCGTTGGTGTGCAGCGAGTTGGTGCCGCCGAGCACCGCGGCCAGCGCCTCCACCGCGGTGCGCACGACGTTGTTGTACGGCTGCTGGGCGGTGAGCGAGACGCCGGCGGTCTGGGTGTGGAACCGCAGCCACTGCGCCTTCTCGCTGCGCGCCCCGTAGACGTCGCGCATCCAGCGGGCCCAGATCCGGCGCGCGGCACGGAACTTGGCGATCTCCTCGAAGAAGTCCACATGGGCGTCGAAGAAGAACGACAGGCCGGGCGCGAAGGTGTCGACGTCCAGCCCGCGGGAGAGGCCGAGCTCGACGTAGCCGAAGCCGTCGGCGAGGGTGTACGCCAGCTCCTGGGCGGCCGTCGCGCCCGCCTCGCGGATGTGGTAGCCGGAGACCGACAGCGGCTTGTAGGCGGGGATGCCCTGCGCGCAGTGCTCCATCAGGTCGCCGATCAGGCGCAGATGCGGCTCGGGCGGGAAGAGCCACTCCTTCTGCGCGATGTACTCCTTGAAGATGTCGGTCTGGAGCGTGCCGTTGAGCACCGCGGGGTCGACGCCCTGGCGCTCGGCGGCGACCAGGTACATGCAGAAGACCGGCACGGCGGGCCCGCTGATCGTCATGGACGTCGTGACGTCGCCCAGCGGGATGTCCTTGAACAGGACCTCCATGTCGGCCGCGGAGTCGATGGCGACGCCGCAGTGCCCGACCTCGCCGAGCGAGCGCGGGTCGTCGGAGTCGCGCCCCATGAGGGTCGGCATGTCGAAGGCCACCGAGAGGCCGCCGCCGCCGGCCTTGAGGATCATCTTGTAGCGCTCGTTGGTCTGCTCGGCGTTGCCGAAGCCGGCGAACTGGCGGATCGTCCATGTCCGGCCGCGGTAGCCGGTCGGGTACAGGCCGCGCGTGAAGGGGTACTCACCCGGCCAACCGATCCGCTCGAAGCCCTCGACCGTGTCGCCGGGGCGCGGCCCGTAGGCCGGCTCGACGGGGTCGCCGGAGAGCGTGGTGAAGTCCGCGTCGCGCTTCCGGGCGGAGTCGTACCGGGCCTGCCAGCGGCGGCGGCCCTCTTCGATCGCGTCAGCGTCCATGCCTTCGAATTTACTAGGACGTCCAACTATCTGTCGATGGGAAACGGCCCTGATTCCGGGTGGGGGCCGTCCCCTAGGGGCCGCGCAACCCCCCGGCGGGGGCTGCCCCACGCCCGCGGACCGGAAACCGCCCGCGGCCGGAAACCCTCCGGAACGCACAGACGCGCCCCTCCCGCAACGGGAGAGGCGCGTACGCGAGCGCCCGGCGACCGGGCCCCGCCGTCAGGCCTTGACCAGGTCCGGCTCGGCGTCCGCCAGCAGCGGCTCGACGTCGCGGACCACGGTGCGCTCCACGAAGAACGCGGCGGTCGGGATCGTCCCGGAGACCAGCACCCACAGCAGCTTGCCGAACGGCCAGCGCGCCTTGGAGCCGAGGTCGAAGGCGAAGACCAGGTAGATGATGTAGAGCACGCCGTGGACCTGGGCGACGACGAGGGTCAGATCCTTGCCCATCCCGAAGCCGTACTTGAACACCATGCAGGCGCAGAGCACGAGCAGCATCACGGCGGTGATGTAGGCCATCAGCCGGTAACGGGTCAGCACGCTTCGCTTCATGCCCCAGAGCGTAACGGCCCCTTCAGGGGCGATCTTCGCCACCCCCCGTTCCACGGAGCGTCGCCGGAAGAGCCTCGCGGGGAACCCCGCCGACCTGGGAAAACGGGTCAGTCGGCCGCCATGGACACGCTCAGTCCTCGGTGAAGTCCGCCGCCGCCACCCGCAGCGGCCGCAGCAGCGCGAAGATCTCCGCGCACTCCTCCGCGTCGTACGCCCCGAGCCCGAAGTCCATCGCCATCAGGTCCCGGGTGGCCGCGTCGCACACCTCGCGGCCCTTGTCCGTGATGGACGCCAGGGTGCCCCGGCCGTCGTTCGGGTTGGGCCGCTTGGCGACCAGTCCCGACTTCACCAGCCGGTCGACGGTGTTGGTCACCGACGTGGGGTGCACCATCAGACGCTCGCCGATCTTCGACATCGGCAGCTCGCCCGCCTTGGAGAAGGTCAGCAGCACCAGCGCCTCGTAGCGCGCGAAGGTCAGGCCGTAGGGCTTGACCACCGCGTCCACCTCGGACAGCAGGATCTGGTGGGCCCGCATGATCGAGGTGATCGCGGCCATGGAGGGCACGGAGCCCCAACGCTGCTTCCAGAGCTCGTCGGCGCGCGCGATGGGGTCAAAGGCAAGGCTGAGCGGCTTCGGCACGTCCTTGACCCTACCGGGCGGCCATATGCTGGTCAGCCCCGTCTCAACTTCCGGTCTCGGCCAGTGGTCCGCCCGTCCGGCGGGACGCACCGGGACTCACGCGGCCGCCGTCTCCTCCGCCGCCGCTTCCCGCGCCCCCGAACGCCGCACCTCGGCGATCACCGCCAGGACCGCCACGGCCCCCAGCACGCCCCCGGCCGGCATCACCACCGGCAGCGGCGCGAACTCGGCGGCCACCCCGGCCAGCCCCATCGCCGAGCCCATGATCGTCATCCGACCCGCCTGCATCACCGTCATCGCCTGCCCCATCAGCTCCTCGGGCACCGCGGCGACGAACCACCGGTCGACGCCGAAGTTGTACGCGATGCTGATGCCGGTCAGCACCAGCAGGACCAGGGCCCAGCCCAGCGACGGCCGCGCGGCGAACCCGAGAGAGGGCAGCACCGCGAACATCCCCAGAGGGAAGGTCAGCCGCGCCCGGGCGCGCGGCCCGAGGAACGTCCCCACCAGCGTCTCGGCGACCACCGCCCCGATCGGCATCCCGCACATCAGCAGCCCCTGCCCCGCCGACCCCACTCCCAGCAGGCCCCCGTACGGGACCAGCAGCGCCTCCGGGACGACCACGACCGCCGGCGGCACCCAGCTGAGCAGCAGCAGCGCCCGGACCCGCCGGTCGGCCAGCAGCCGCCGGGTGCCGGCCAGCGAGGCGCCCAGCAGCGCACCGCCGGGGGACGGCGCTCCGGGTCGACGCGCCCCCCGCGCCGGGCGGGACACCGTGCCCAGCCGCAGCAGCAGCGCCGAGGCGGTGAACGTCCCGGCGGTGATGCCGAGCACCGCCCCCGGGGTGACGGCGACCAGCAGCAGCCCTCCGGCGGCGAACCCGGCCAGCTGCGCCCCCTGGTTGACGATCCGGATCACCGAGCGTCCCAGGACGAACAGATCGCCCTCCCCGAGGATCTCGCCGAGCGATCCGGCCCGGGTGCCGGCGAAGACCGGCGCGACCGCCGCGATCAGACAGCGCAGCCCGAGCAGGACGGCCACCGGCGTCCCGGGCAGCACCATGGCCGCGGCCGCCGCCGCGCAGACCGTGTCGCAGACGACCAGGACCCGGCGGGCCGGACAGCGGTCGGCGACGGCCGACAGCAGCGTGCCGCCGACGACATACGGCAGCAGCCCGAGCGCGAAGGTCAGCGCGCTGAGCAACGGCGAGTCGGTCAGCCGGTAGACCAGGACGGACAGCGCGATCTCGCAGACCACCACGCCCAGCGAGGACAGGAGGTGGGCGGCGAAGACGTAGCGGAACTCGGGGACGGCGAAGACGGCGCGGTAGCCGCCGCCGGACGGCCCGGCCGCCTCGCGGGGGCCCTCCGGTCCGGTGTCGGGCGGCGGACAGGCGGGAGCGGGGCCCGGTCGTGCGGGCCCGGTGGGCGTCGGCATGGCGTCAGGCTGCCGGGCCCGCCTGCCGGGCCGTAGTGTTTCGGCTCCAGCCGAATCCTGGGGAGGGAGGCCGGCGATGCCGCTGGAGCTGCATTTCGGGGCGGACGACCTGCTGCGGATCCGGTTCGCGATCTCGCCGCTGTGCGAGACCCACGAGGCGCTGCGGACCCTGCGGCGCACCGACCGGCACGGCTACCACCTGCCGTGGCTGCGGCGGATGCGGGAGAAGGTGGCGGGGCTGGACCTCTCCCCGCTGTGGCTGTTCATGCCGGGGCGGCGGCCCGGATACACCCCCGACTTCCTGGGCCGCCCGCCGGACGTCCCGCTGGCCGACTTCGCGGCGGAACTGGCGCGCCTGCGGGCCACCGATCCGGCGCTGGCCCGCGCCGAGATGGCCAAGTCGCTGGCCTGCGTCCCCGGGGCGGCGGACTCGCCGCACGGCCGGGCGGCGCTGGCCGACCCGGCGCGGGCGGTGCAGGAACTGGCGGACGTCACCGAACGGGCCTGGGAGGCCCTGCTGGAGCCCGACTGGCCCCGGCTGCGGGCCCTGCTGGAGGCGGAAATCGCCTACCGCTCACGCCAGTTGGCGAGCGGCGGGCTGCGCCTGCTGTTCGCCGATCTGCATCCCCGGCTGTCCTGGTCGGACGACGGCACGCTGACCGTCCGCACCCGTACGGACTTCCCGCAGCTCCAGGACCTTCAGGGGCGGGGGCTGCTCCTGCTGCCGAGCGCGTTCGTCTGGCCGGACGTGATCAGCGGTTTCGATCCGCCGTGGCAGCCGACGGTGATCTATCCGGCGCGCGGTATCGGCGGGCTGTGGCAGCGGCCGGCGGGCGGCCCGGCGCTGGCGCGGCTGCTGGGCCCCAACCGGGCCGCGGTGCTCACGGCCCTCGACGCACCGGCGACCACCTCGACGCTGGCCCACCAGCTGGGCCTGGCCGCCTCGTCGGTCTCGGCGCACCTGTCCGTGCTGCGCGACGCCGGCCTGCTGACCTCGCGCCGGCACGGACACCAGGTGCTCTACGAGCGGACGCCGCTGGGCATCGCCGTGGCGACCGGCGGCTAGGAACTGCCCGACCCGAGGCACCGGGCGGGCCCTGCCGGCCGGCCCCGTCAGGCGCCCTGCGTCCCCCGGGCCAGATGGCGCTCGACGGTCTCCACCTTGGCGGTGAGGCCGTCGGTGACGCCCGGCCGGATGTCGGCCTTGAGGACCAGCGAGACCCGTCCGGCGCGCGCCTCGACGGCGGCCACCGCGCGCTTGACGACGTCCATGACCTCGTCCCACTCGCCCTCGATGGAGGTGAACATGGCGTCGGTGCGGTTGGGCAGCCCGGACTCGCGGACGACCCGGACGGCGTCGGCGACGTACTCGCCGACGTCCTCGCCGACGCCCAGCGGGCTCACGGAGAAGGCGACGATCATGCGTTCACCGTACCTTCCCGGCGGGCGCGGGCGGCGATCACGCCGGCCGCCTCCTCGCGCTTGAGCACCTTGTCCGCGTACAGGCCGCCGAACGGCAGCACCGCGAGGACGAAGAGGAACGCCACGCGCTTGACGGGCCACTTGGTGCGGTTCCAGGCGTCCAGCAGCAGCACCACGTAGATGGTGAACAGGACGCCGTGCAGCAGGCCGAGCGGCATGACGAGCTTGTCGTAGCCGAGGAAGATCCGGAAACCCGTGCCGAATATCAGCAGCGCCGGGAAGGAGAGCGCCTCCGGGATGGATGCCAGGCGCAGTCGGTGCAGGGCAGCGGCGGTCTTGATGTCCACGGGAACCTCGTTCGGGCGGAGGGGAGGCGTCACTGGCTTGTGCAAGAGTTCACAAGCGTCCGCCCCATTGTTACAGCCGCCGCGGCGATCACTGCGCCGGGGGCCGCCGCACGGCACGGACCGGCCGGCAGCGGCCTCCGCGACCGGCTCGGGGAGAGGCCGGGGCCGGCTCCGGACCGAAAGCCCTGCCCCTCCCGGCCGCCGCCGACTACGGTCTGGGGCGTGGCACAGTTTCGGGTCCAGGGAAGCAAGGTCCTCGCCGTCGACCTGGCGGGCGACGCCGTCAAGGCGAAGAACGGCGCGATGGTCGCCTACGACGGCGAGATGACGTTCAAGAAGATGACCGGCGGTGGTGAGGGGCTGCGCGGCATGGTCACCCGGCGGCTGACCGGTGAGCAGATGGCCGTGATGCAGGTGAAGGGCCAGGGCACCTGCTACTTCGCCGACCGCGCCAGTGAGATCAACCTCGTCCGCCTCCAGGGCGAGAAGCTGTTCGTGGAGGCGACCAACCTGCTCTGCACCGAGGAGGCGCTGCACACCGGTACGACGTTCACCGGGCTGCGCGGCGCGTCGCAGGGCAACGGCCTGTTCACCACCACCGTCGAGGGCCACGGGCAGGCCGCGATCACCTCCGACGGCCCGGCCGTGGTGCTGCGCGTCACCCCGCAGTACCCGCTCCAGGTCGACCCGGGCGCGTACATCGCGCACACCGGGAAGCTGAAGCAGCACTTCGAATCCGGGGTGAACTTCCGCACGTTCCTCGGCGAGGGCTCGGGCGAGGCGTTCCAGATCCGCTTCGAGGGCGAGGGGCTGGTCTATGTGCAGCCCAGCGAGCGCAACACCGCGGGCGGTGACGTCTGATGCCGTTCACGGCCCTCAACTCCCGCATGGTGGAAGCCCGGATCGTCCCCGGTCAGCGGCTGTTCAGCCAGCGCGGCGCGATGATCGCCTACCGCGGCGAGGTCACCTTCACCCCGAACATCCAGGGCGGCCAGGGCGGTCTCGGCTCCATGATCGGCCGCCGGATCGCCGGCGAGGCGACGCCCCTGATGACCGTGGACGGCAGCGGCACAGTCATGTTCGGTCACGGCGGCCATCACGTCCATGTCGTCGATCTGACCGGCGACACCCTCTATGTGGAGGCCGACCGGCTGCTGGCCTTCGACGGCTCGCTCCACCAGGGCACGATGTTCCTCGGCCAACAGGGCGGCGTGCTGGGCCTGGTGCGCGGACAGGCCACCGGCCAGGGCCTGTTCACCACCACGCTCCAGGGCCACGGCTCGGCCGCGGTGATGGCCCACGGCGGCGTCATCGAGCTGCCGATCACCCCGCAGCGCCCGGTCCACGTCGACCCCCAGGCCTACGTCGCCCACCGCGGCGAGGTCCGCAACCGCCTGTCCACCGCCATCGGTTGGCGCGAGATGATCGGCCGCGGCTCGGGCGAGGGGTTCCAACTGGAGCTGTCCGGCCAGGGCACCGTCTACGTCCAGGCGTCCGAGGAGAAACTGTGACCGGTCCCGTCATCCACGACGTCTTCACCCTCCCCGCCGACGGCAACGTCAACGACTACGCCTTCAGCGTCGCCCTCGACGGCCGGTGGTTCCTCCAGAAAGGGAAGATGATCGCCTACTACGGGCAGATCGACTTCCACGGCATCGGGTACGGCCGCCTCGACGGCCTCATCGCCGGGAGTTTCCATTCGCCATTGCACGCCGCGGACTGGGTGGTCGCCGAGGGCCAGGGGAAAATGCTCCTGGCCGACCGGTCCTTCGACGTGAACTCCTATGACCTGGACGAGGGCAACCTCACTATTCGCTCCGGCAACTTGCTCGCCTTTCAGCCATCTCTCTCCCTGAAGCAGTCGATCATCCCGGGCTTCCTCACCCTCATCGGCACCGGCACGTTCGTCGCCGCCTCCAACGGCCCGGTGGTCTTCGTCGAACCGCCGATCCGGGTCGACCCGCAGGCCCTGGTGGGCTGGGCCGACTGCCCCTCCCCCTGCCACCACTACGACCACCACTACCTGCGCGGATTCCTCGGCGGACTGCGCGCCCACACCGGTATCGGCGGTGCCTCCGGCGAGGAGCACCAGTTCGAGTTCACCGGCGCCGGGACGGTCCTGCTGCAATCCACCGAACAACTGCTGCCGGAGCGGGCGACCGGCGCGCTGCCGGCGGAGGAGGGCGTCCCGGGCGGCGGCGTCCCGCCACAGGAAAGTGGCTCACAAGTGCCGGAGCCGTCGGGCGCCCTAGGGGGGCTCCAGCGCCGCTTCGGGCTGTGAGCGGTAGTCTGCGGACGGTGACGTCGAACGCCTGAACAACTGCGGGCCGCGGACCGGCCGCCTACCGCAATGTCACACGCCATGACTAATTCATTATTCAACTTTCACGGGTAGAATTCATCCATGACGACCGACAGCGACACTCCCTGGCTGACCAACCAGGAGCAGCGTGCCTGGCGCACCCACCTGGACGTCAGCAGGCTGCTGATGCACCAACTGGAGCGCGATCTCCAGCCGTTCGGCCTGACGAACAACGACTACGAGATCCTGGTCAACCTCTCCGAGGCCGAGGACCACCGGCTGCGGATGAGCGACCTGGCCGCCACCACGCTCCAGTCCAAGAGCCGCCTCTCGCACCAGATCACGCGCATGGAGAACGCCGGCCTGGTGCGCCGCGAGAGCTGCGAGTCGGACCGCCGCGGCCTCTACGCCGTCCTCACCGAGGCCGGCTGGGACACCATGCGCCGGGTCGCCCCGCACCACGTCGCCTCGGTCCGCCGCCACTTCATCGACCTCTTCGCGCCCGAGGACCTGGACTCCTTCCGCGCCTCCCTCACCCCGGTCGCCGAGCACCTCCGGGAGCACCGCGGCAACCCCTGAGTTTCGACGCCGCACGTTGCGGTGCGGGGAGCCGGGCATTCCGCCGGGGCCTGTCGTTGGGGGGCTCGCCCTGGCGGCGGGGTGGGTTGTCCGTGGCCACCCCGCACTGCCTGGCTTCGGATTTCGTGGTGGCCAGGGATCCTCGCCTTCCTTCGGTGGGCGGCGGGCGGAGGGGATGTCGACGACATTCCCGCCGCCTCGGTACCGGCCGGCTGCGCGGTCTCGCCCCCGGGCGGCGTGGCCGAGTGCGGCCCGGTCGGCGGGGTGCGGCCCGGTCCGCTATGCGATCTCGCTCCGGACACGCCAACAGAACAGCCGGGCTGACGAGACATCCACAACACCTGAGCCATCGCGCGGTGCGCCGCTGACTACCGGGGGCGCCGTACGGCTGCTTGGCGGCCCGTCAGTACGGATCGACGATCCTCCGACCGAGGGGATCGAGCCCGACCTGGGGCCGCGTCAGATTCCCGTCTTGACCACCCATCGGGCGCAGCATCGTGGAGAGTTGCGGAAGCTGTTCGCCCGGAGAACGCAGCAGTCGTCGAGCTGCGCCGCCGCCTCAACAACGCTCCTCAGCCGATCGCACCGGCCTCCGTCAGCACCACCGGCCGCTTCCTCGCCTCGTCCCTGCGCTCCGTGTACGGCACCCGGAGCGACCCCAACCGTGCTTCCGCCTTGGGACTTTGGCCCCGGACGACAGGGACTTTGTCCCCGGTGCGTTCGCTGATGACCTTGTTAACTTTGTCGTGTCGCGCGGCCAGGCGACTGGCCTACTCGGCGGTTCGATTCCCGAGACCTCCGCGACGATAAGCATGCACCCGGCCGGGAGGAGGCGGTTATCCATGGATCACCCGCCGAGTTGCACAAACCTCCCGCACCGCACCGCCTCGACGTGTAGCGCGCTCAAACCTGTGTCTGCACACATCGTTTGAGCACGTCTCCGGCCGGAGACCCCCGTGCGGATGCCTCTGCACAGCAGCACCACGGCGAATGCGCCAGTACGCCGAACTCCACCGTCCGCACACCTCATGCCACAACGGCTCTGCCGTGCATGCACAGTCACGTACCGGACCCGGGTGGCCGAATCGGCAGGCACCTCCCGACTGTCCGTCACCTCCCGTAAATCAGCAACCTGTTCCACGGAAAGCTGCCTGCTGCCCACTTGTCAGGATCCACGTATGGGTCGTGACTCCAGCCCCGCATATTCCTTTCCCCCGTCGGCGGCGGGATGGTCTCGGGGCTGCGGTTCCGTGAGCAGGGATCCACATCTCCCATGCTTCTCACTCAGCGAGATGAGTTCTCATGAAGTACGCCCGCAAGGCGGCGAAACCCACCGTAACCCTCACCATATGCCTCGCGATGCTGGGAGTTTCCGGACTCCCGGCAGCCCATGCCCTCGACAGATCCTCATCTGCGAGTGTCAAGTCGATGGCAAGCGCGCGTGCCGGTGGGGCCGTCATCACCGAAGCGCAGCGACAGCAGATGCTGTCCAAGCTCAATCAGAAGGGCCTGAACAACGAACAGCTCCAAGTGGCGCAACAGTTCGTCAATCAGTTGGCCGGGGGACCCGAGAGTCAGCCGGGGCCACGAGACGGGCTCGCGCAGATGTCCGACCAACAGATCGCAGATCTCGCGCGCCAGGAGTTCGACAAAATCCTCAAGGGCGCAGGAGTCACCGACGACCTCAAAGAATCCCTCAACAATCCAGGGAAGGCCTACACGCCCCTCCTGGGGCAGGTCTTCGGCGCGGCCGGATTCCTCGCCGATTTCGGACGGTCCTACCAGCACTCGGGGCTTTTCTTCGATTCCATAAAGGGGGGCATGGAAGCCGGGTTGAACGGGGACGCGAGGGCCGTCGCCGGCATTATGGGGTCAGCCATCTCCTCGGAGGTGGCCAGCGCGATCAAGCTGAAGGAAGCGATTTACGCCGGCAATACCGCCAACATCGTATTGTACGGGGTCGACCTTGCCGTCGAAATAGCGAAGTTCGCGATCGGAGTCATTAGTTCTTCACTGCCGGTCATGGTCGCCCCGCTGGCCAACATCGGCGCCTCGATCGCCAAGAGCTTGGTATCGATAGCCGCAATCATCATCAGCAACAATCAACTCAGAAGTAGCGTCTATACGGAGCTTTACACGGCACGCGACAAAGCTTGGAACAATCTCCTGAGCGACGTCACAAACAACATGTCGAAGGACGTTTCACTGCTTCTCAGTGAAACGTGGAAGGAGCTGGAATCACAGCTGGCGTATGCGCGCGCCCTGACGCTTGCAGCTATCAGCAAGAAGGCATCGACAGTACCCTACACCGATGGGCAGTGGGCAGGTTACATGAGTGCCGTGACTCAAGTGAACTTCGCCTTTTACAACATGGGGTCGGAATTGAGCGGCAAGCTCAGCAAACTGGCGAGTGGAGCGGTCCAGGAGAATCTCGCGGGAATGCCGACAAGAGTACTTCCGACGTTCAACGACAAGATTCTGGCCGCCAACAGGACGGACCTGATTGAAATCTTCTGGCGGAAGCGGTGCAGCGATTTCTCCCAGGCCCATTACCGAATCATGTGCGAGCAAAAGGGGCCTGACAGCACGGACACCAAACAGGTGGATGACATCGAGGCAAGGCTACGGGCCAACCCGCCGTCAAACATGACGGTAAGTCGACTGGATTTTGAGGTCAGACCTGCCCGCACTTATTTCGATTACCCACTCCCTTGGGGCTGATCCCCTCAGCATGCACCTGGGGGCGCAGCCGGGTGCGGCCCGGCGCGTGGCCGGATGCGCCCGGGAGCGCCCCCGCGCCGGCCCGGGGGGCGACGCGGGGGTGAGACGGCTCCGCCGGGTGGGCCCTACGAGCCGTTCGTGAGGCCGGCGACGAGTTCGTCCGCCGCGCGGTACGGGTCCGTCTCGCCGGCGACGATGCGTTCGGCCAGGGCGCCGAGGTGGCGGTCGCCGGAGAGGTCGCCGATCCGGGAGCGCAGGGCGGTGACGGCGATCGTCTCGACCTCGCGGGCGGCGCGGGCCAGCCGCCGCTGGGCCAGCACGCCCCGCTCCTCCATCCAGGCCCGGTGCTTCTCCAGCGCCGCGACGACCTCGTCGACGCCCTCGGCCCGGGCCGCGACCGTCTTGACGATCGGCGGCCGCCAGTCGCCGGGCGCCCGGGACTCCCCCAGGCCCAGCATGTGGTTCAGTTCGCGGGCGGTGGCGTCGGCGCCGTCCCGGTCGGCCTTGTTGACGACGTAGACATCGCCGATCTCCAGGATTCCGGCCTTGGCGGCCTGGATGCCGTCGCCCATCCCGGGGGCCAGCAGCACCACGCTGGTGTCGGCCTGCGAGGCGATCTCGACCTCGGACTGGCCGACGCCGACGGTCTCGACCAGGACCACGTCGCAGCCGGCGGCGTCCAGCACCCGGATCGCCTGCGGGGCGGCCCAGGCCAGGCCGCCCAGGTGGCCGCGGGTGGCCATGGAGCGGATGTAGACCCCGGGGTCCGAGGCGTGCTCGCTCATCCGGACCCGGTCGCCGAGCAGCGCACCGCCGGAGAACGGCGAGGACGGGTCGACGGCCAGCACGCCGACCCGCTTGCCGGCCTTGCGGTAGGCGGTGACCAGGGCGGAGGTGGTGGTGGACTTGCCGACGCCGGGCGAGCCGGTGAGGCCGACCACGTAGGCGTTGCCGGTCAGCGGCGCGAGCGTCGCCATCACCTCGCGCAGTTCCGGCGCCGCCCCCTCGACGAGGGAGATCAGCCGGGCCACCGCCCTCGGCCGGCCCTGCCGGGCCTGTTCCACCAGCTGGGGGACGTCCACCATCGCGCTCGGCTCCTTCGACCTCGACTCACTGGCTGGTACGCGCTGCTGCCGCGCCGCGCGCCGGTCCCGGCCGGCGCGCGGCCAGCGGTCACTTGCCCGGTACGCGCAGGATCAGCGCATCGCCCTGGCCGCCGCCACCGCACAGCGCCGCCGCGCCGATCCCGCCGCCGCGCCGCCGCAGCTCCAGCGCGAGGTGCAGCACGATACGGGCGCCGGACATGCCGATGGGGTGGCCCAGCGCGATGGCGCCACCGTTGACATTCACCTTTTCCGGGGAAACCCCGAGGTCCTTCGTCGACTGCACGGCGACCGCGGCGAACGCCTCGTTGATCTCGATCAGATCGAGGTCCGCGACGGTGAGGCCGTCCTTGGCCAGGGCGTGGTTGATGGCGTTGGACGGCTGCGACTGGAGGGAGTTGTCGGGGCCGGCGACGTTGCCGTGCGCGCCGATCTCGGCGATCCACTCCAGGCCCAGTTCCTCGGCCTTTGCCTTGCTCATGACGACGACCGCGGCGGCGCCGTCGGAGATCTGCGAGGACGAACCGGCGGTGATCGTGCCGTCCTTGGCGAAGGCCGGGCGGAGCTTGCCCAGGCTCTCGGCGGTGGTGTCGCCGCGGATGCCCTCGTCCTTGCTGAAGAGCACCGGGTCGCCCTTGCGCTGCGGGATCTCGACCGGGGTGATCTCCGCCTCGAACAGACCGTTCTTCTGCGCGGCGGCGGCCCGCTGGTGGGACCGCGCGGCGACCTCGTCCTGCTCGGGGCGGGCGATGCCGAGGCGGGTGTTGTGCTTCTCGGTCGACTCGCCCATGGCGATGCCCTCGAAGGCGTCCGTGAGGCCGTCGTGCGCCATGGCGTCGAGCATCTCCACCGCGCCGTACTTGAAGCCCTCGCGGGACTTCGGCAGCAGGTGCGGGGCGTTGGTCATGGACTCCTGGCCGCCGGCGACGACGATGTCGAACTCCCCGGCGCGGATGAGCTGGTCGGCCAGCGCGATGGCGTCCAGGCCGGAGAGGCAGACCTTGTTGACGGTCAGCGCGGGGACGCCCATGGGGATGCCGGCCTTGACCGCGGCCTGGCGCGCCGGGATCTGCCCCGCCCCGGCCTGGAGCACCTGACCCATGATCACGTACTGCACCTGGTCGCCGCCGATACCCGCGCGGTCCAGCGCCGCCTTGATGGCCACACCGCCCAGGTCGGCCCCGGAGAAGCTGCGCAGCGACCCCAGGAGGCGGCCCATGGGGGTGCGCGCGCCGGCCACGATGACGGAGGTGGTGCCGTTCGTTGCAGACATACGATGCGGCCTTCCTGTGCAGGGAAGTTAACGAGGGTTCCCGTCAATGTACTGAGGGGTAGACGCCGGGTCACCGGGAAGCGGGTGTGATCGCGCGCACGTTGCGTAACCAGCCGTGCGGGCGGTGCACTGGAACCATGCTGACGCGAATCGACCACATCGGGATCGCCTGTTTCGACCTCGACAAGACCGTCGAGTTCTACCGTGCCACGTATGGCTTCGAGGTGTTCCACACCGAGGTCAACGAGGAGCAGGGTGTCCGCGAGGCGATGTTGAAGATCAACGAGACCTCGGACGGCGGCGCCTCCTACCTCCAGCTGCTGGAGCCGACCCGGGAGGACTCCGCGGTGGGCAAGTGGCTGGCCAAGAACGGCGAGGGCGTACATCACATCGCGTTCGGCACCGCGGACGTGGACGGGGCGGCCGAGGACATCCGGAACAAGGGCGTCCGAGTGCTCTACGACGAGCCCCGGCGGGGTTCGATGGGGTCGCGGATCACCTTCCTGCACCCCAAGGACTGCCACGGTGTGCTGACCGAACTCGTCACCGCCGCGCTCCCCGACGCGACTGGCCACTGACCTTCCGCTTCCCCGGCCGGTAGAGTGCAGCTTCGGCCGGGGTACGGGAGTGGGGCTTGCGTCCATACTCTGCCGATGATCTGACACCATTTCTTCGGAAGGGTCAGCTCCGAAGGGCGCGAGTTCCGGTATGCGGCGACGTGTACGGGATCGGCGCCGGAGCCGGCCGCCGCCATGACCAGGGGACGGATGGGACCGCGCAGTGCGGGGCAACGAGCGCCAGGATCGTCAGTGGGCTGAGGCCGACCATCTCTCGCAGTTCGAGGCCGAGATGGAGCGGCTGAAGACCGAGCGGGACAAGGCGGTCCAGCACGCCGACGACCTCGGCTACCAGGTCGAGGTGTTGCGTGCCAAGCTCCATGAGGCGCGCCGCAACCTCGCCTCCCGGCCTGCCTACGACAACCTCAGCCACCAGGCCGAGCAGTTGTTGCGCACCGCGCAGATCCAGGCCGAGCAGCTGCGTTCGGACGCCGAGCGCGAGGTGCGGGAGGCGCGGGCGCAGACCCAGCGGCTGCTGCAGGAGTCGGCGGAGCAGCAGGCCCGTATGGAGGCCGAGCTGCATGCCGAGGCGGTCGCGCGTCGGCAGCGGCTGGACGAGGAGCTCAACGAGCGCCGCCAGACCGTCGAATCGCACGTCAACGAGAACGTCGCCTGGGCCGAGCAGTTGCGGGCCCGTACGGAGTCGCAGGCGCGTCGCCTGCTGGAGGAGTCCCGGGCGGAGGCCGAGCAGGCGCTGGCGACGGCGCGGGCCGAGGCGCAGCGGCTGGCCGACCGGGCGCGGGAGCGGCTGGGCACGGCCGCCGAGGAGGCGCGGGCCGAAGCGGAATCCATCCTGCGCCGGGCACGCACGGATGCCGAGCGGCTGCTGAACGCGGCGTCGAGCCAGGCCCAGGAGGCCACCGACCAGGCCGAGCAGCTGCGCTCCAGTGCCGGTGCGGAGTCGGACGAGGCGCGGCGGCAGGCCGCGGAGCTGACGCGGGCCGCCGAGGCGCAGATGCAGGAGGCCGAGTCCGCGCTGCGCGAGGCGCGGGCCGAGTCGGAGAAGCTGGTCGAGGAGGCGCAGCAGGCGGCCGCCAAGCGGTTGTCGTCGGCGGAGTCGGAGAACGAGCAGCGCACGCGGACGGCGAAGGCGGAGGTCGCGCGGCTGGTCGCGGAGGCGACCAAGAAGGCCGAGGCGGTCACGGCGGAGGCCGAGCAGCTGCGGGCGGACGCCCGGGCGAAGTCGGAGCGGCTGGTCGCCGAGGCGCAGGACACCGCGCGCTCGAAGGTCGCGGAGGATTCCGCCGCGCAGTTGGCGAAGGCCGCGCGGGCCGCGGAGGAGATCCTGACCAAGGCGTCCGAGGACGCCAAGGCCACGACGAAGACCGCCGTCGAGGAGGCGGAGCGGCTGCGCCGGGAGGCGGAGGCGGAGGCGGACCGCCTGCGCGAGCAGGCGCACGACACCGCTGAGCAGCTCAAGGGCGCGGCGAAGAACGACACCAAGGAGTACCGGGCCAAGACCGCCGAACTCCAGGAGGAGGCGCGGCGGCTGCGCGGTGAGGCGGAGCAGCTGCGGGCCGACGCGGTCGCCGAGGGCGAGCGGATCCGCGGTGAGGCGCGCCGCGAGGCGGTCCAGCAGATCGAGGAGGCGGCCGGGACCGCCGAGGAGCTGCTGGCGAAGGCCAAGTCCGATGCGGAGGAGACCCGTTCGGGCGCGGTCGCGGAGAGCGAGCGGGTGCGGACGGAGGCCATCGAGCGGGCCGCGACCCTGCGCCGGCAGGCCGAGGAGGCGCTGGAGCGGGCCCGTACCGATGCCGAGCAGCTGCTGGCCGAGGGCAAGCAGGCCGTCGAGGAGCTGACGGACGAGGCGGAGCAGAGCGTCGCGACGCTGCGCGCGGAGGCCGAGGAGGCCGCCGAGGAGCGGCGCGCGGAGGCCCAGGCCGAGCGGGACCGGCTGCGCACCGAGGCCGAGGAGAAGCTGGCGGCGGCCGAGAAGTCGCTGCGGGAGGCACGCGCCGAGGCCGAGCAGCTGCGGCGGGAGACGCAGGAGGAGGCGGCCCGGCTCAAGGCGGAGGCCGCCGAGCGGCGGCGGTCGCTTCAGCAGCAGGCCGAGGAGGAGGCCGAGCGGCTGCGCGCGGAGGCCGCCGGGGACGCGTCGACGGCGCGGGCCGAGGCGGAGTCGGCGGCGGCGCGGCTGCGGAGCGAGGCGGCGGCGGAGGCCGAGCGGCTCAAGGCGGAGGCGCAGGAGACCGCGGACCGGGTGCGTGCGGAGGCGGCGGCCGCCGCCGAGCGCACGGGCGCGGAGGCCGCGGAGGCGCTGTCCGAGGCCCAGGAGGAGGCCGCGCGGCGGCGCCGGGAGGCCGAGCAGCTGCTGGGCGAGGCGCGCGAGGAGGCCCACCAGGAGCGGACGTCCGCGCGGGAGCAGAGCGAGGAGCTGCTGGCGTCGGCCCGTACGCGGGTCGCCGAGGCGCAGGAGGAGGCCGAGCGGCTGGTCGAGGAGGCGGACCGGCGCGCGGCGGAGTTGGTGGCGGCGGCCGAGCAGACCGCGCAGCAGGTGCGGGACGCGGTCGCGGGGCTGCACGAGCAGGCCAACGAGGAGATCTCCGGGCTGCGTTCGGCGGCCGAGCATGCCGCGGAGCGTACGAAGTCCGAGGCGCAGGAGGAGGCCGACCGGGTCCGGGCGGACGCGTACGCCGAGCGCGAGCGGGCCTCGCAGGACGCGGCGCGGGTGCGTCAGGAGGCGCAGGAGGCGTCTCAGGAAGCCGCGTCGCTTGCCGAGCAGACGGTTTCGGAGGCCATCGAGGAGAGCGAGCGGCTGCGGTCGGAGGCGGCCGGGGTGCTCGACGAGGCCCGTCGGGACGCGGGCACCGCCCGTACCGAGGCCGCCGAGCAGGCCGACCGCCTGGTGTCCGAGGCGACCGCCGAGGCGGAGAAGCTGGGCGCGGAGTCGAAGGCGAAGGCCGAGAAGCTGGTCGCCGACGCCACCGCGAAGGCACAGCAGTTGCGGACGGATGCGTCGGACGCGCTGGGGTCGGCGGAGCAGGACGCGGCGCGGGCCCGGGCGGAGGCGCGCAGCGACGCGAACCGGATGCGGTCGGAGGCGGCGGAGCAGACCGACCGGCTGCTGACGGAGGCGCGCGCCGAGGCGGAGCGGATCGTCGACGAGGCGACGGAGCTGACGTCTTCGGCGCAGGACGACGCGGACCGCACGGTCCGGGAGGGCCAGGAGGCCGCCGAGCGGCTGCGGTCGGAGGGCGAGCAGCAGGCGCGGCAGATGGTCGCGGAGGCGACCGGGGCCGCGGAGCGGTTGCGGGCCGAGGCGGACGAGGTCCTGGAGGGCGCCCGGACGGACGCCGAGCGGACCGCCGACGAGGCGCGGACGGCGGCCAACAAGACGCGCGCGGGCGCCGCGTCGCAGGCCGACGAGTTGGTGGCGGAGGCCGCCGGCGAGGCCGAGCGGCTGCGGTCGGAGGCGGCCGAGCGGACCGCGGACGCCGAGCGGGAGGCGGACCGTACGCGCGCCGATGCGCGGGAGCAGGCCGACCGGATGGTGGCGACGGCCACGGCGGAGGCGGACCGGCTGCGCGCCGAGGCGGCGGAGACGGTCACCGCGGCGCAGGAGCACGCCAACGCGACGCGTACGGAGGCCGCGAAGGTCCGCGAGGACGCCGAGGCGGCCGCCGAGCGGACGCGTGCGAAGGCCGAGGCCGAGGCCGAGGCGGAGCGGGACAAGGCCCGCAAGGACGCCGCGAAGCGCCGTGGTGACGCGGCCGAGCAGGCCGATCAGCTGGTCGCCAAGGCGCAGGAGGAGGCGCTGAAGGCGGCGACCGCCGCCGAGGAGCAGGCCGACACGATGGTCGGGGCGGCCCGCAAGGAGGCCGACCGGATCGTGCGGGAGGCGACCGGCGAGGGCAACGCGCGGGTGGAGAAGGCCCGTACGGACGCCGACACGCTGCTCAGTGAGGCGCGGCGGGACGCGACGGCCATAAGGGACCGGGCCGAGGAGCTGCGGGTCCGGATCGAGTCCGAGGTCGAGGAGCTGCACGAGCGGGCCCGCCGGGAGTCGTCGGAGGCGATGAAGAACGCCGGCGAGCGGGTCGACAAGCTCATCGCGCAGGCCACCGAGCAGCAGGTGACGGCCGAGCAGAAGGCCGACAAGCTGATGGCGGACGCGAACAGCGAGGCCAGCAAGGTCCGGATCGCCGCGGTGAAGAAGGCCGAGGCGCTCATCAAGGAGGCCGAGAACAAGAAGGCCGCGGCGGTGCGCGACGCGGAGAAGATGCGCACCGAGGCGGAGCAGGAGGCGACCCGGCTCGTGGAGGAGGGCAAGCACGAGCTGGAGGTGCTGGTGCGTCGCCGGAAGGACATCAACGCCGAGATCTCCCGCGTCCAGGACGTGCTGGAGGCGCTGGAGTCGTTCGAGGTGCCGGCGCAGGGGGGTGGGGACGGCAAGGGCGGTGCGGTGAAGGCCGGTGCGGGGGCGGGAACAACTCGTTCGAGTGGCAAGCAGTCTGAAGGGTAGCCACTCAAATGAGGGGTCATTCTCCACTTCAAACGCGCAATGACTCGATGACACGCCGTTAAGACCCCTAGGATTCTCTTTATCACCTCACCGGTCTCTTTCGACAGGAACCCCATGAGCGACACTTCCTCCCCCTTCGGCTTCGAGCTCGTGCGGCGTGGGTACGACCGCGGTCAGGTGGATGACCGCATTACGAAACTGGTCGCGGATCGCGACAGTGCGCTGGCCCGTATCACCTCGCTGGAGAAGCGCATCGAGGAGCTGCACCTCGAGACGCAGAACGCCCAGACCCAGGTCACCGACGCCGAGCCCTCCTACGCGGGCCTCGGGGCGCGCGTGGAGAAGATCCTCCGCCTCGCGGAGGAGGAGGCCAAGGAGCTGCGTGAGGAGGCCCGCCGGGCCGCCGAGCAGCACCGTGAGCTGGCCGAGTCGGCCGCCCAGCAGGTTCGTCACGACGCGGAGCAGTTCGCGGTCGACCGCAAGGCGAAGGCCGAGGACGAGGGCGCCCGGATCGTCGAGAAGGCCAAGGGCGAGGCGGCCACGCTGCGCTCCGACGCACAGAAGGACGCGCAGTCCAAGCGCGAGGAGGCGGACGCCCTCTTCGAGGAGACCCGCGCCAAGGCCGCGCAGGCCGCCGCGGACTTCGAGACCAACCTCGCCAAGCGTCGTGAGCAGTCCGAGCGGGACCTCGCGTCGCGTCAGGCGAAGGCGGAGAAGCGGCTGGCGGAGATCGAGCACCGGGCGGAGCAGCTGCGTCTGGAGGCGGAGAAGCTGCGGACGGACGCGGAGCGCCGGGCCCGGCAGACGGTGGAGACCGCGCAGCGGCAGGCCGAGGACATCGTGGCGGACGCCAACGCCAAGGCCGACCGGATCCGCAGCGAATCGGAGCGCGAGCTGGCGGCGCTCACCAACCGCCGCGACTCGATCAACGCGCAGCTGACCAACGTCCGCGAGATGCTGGCGACGCTGACGGGTGCCGCGGTGGCCGCCGCCGGTGCGCCGGGCGACGAGGAGTCCACCTCCCGCGGTGTGCCGGCCCAGCAGAGCCGCTGAGGAATCCGTCGGAGAGTTCCACAGAGCGCGTCCGCGCCCCCGTACCGCCGCTGTGGCGGAGCGGGGGCGCAGTCGTGTGCCGGGGGATGCGGGGCGGGTCCTCCGGGCGGCAGCGCCCCGGTGGCGGGGCCCTGACCGCGCCCCTAGCGTGCTCTACATGATCGAGCTCAAGGGGCTGACCAAGCACTACGGGGACACAGTCGCGGTGGACCAGCTGACCTTCGACGTACGGCCGGGGACCGTCACCGGCTTCCTCGGTCCCAACGGCGCGGGGAAGTCCACCACCATGCGGATGGTGCTCGGTCTGGACAATCCGACGGCCGGCACGGTCCGGATCGACGGCAGGCACTACGCGCAGCTGAAGGACCCGTTGACCTACGTCGGGGCGCTGCTGGACGCCAAGGCGATGCACGGGGGGCGCACTGCCGCCAACCATCTGCTGTGCCTGGCGCAGAGCAACGGCATCCCGCGCAGACGGGTCGACGAGGTGCTGGACCTGGTCGGGTTGACCTCGGTGGCGCGGAAGCGGGCCAAGGGCTTTTCGCTGGGGATGGGCCAGCGGCTGGGGATCGCGGGGGCGCTGCTGGGCGATCCGCGGATCCTGATGTTCGACGAGCCGGTCAACGGGCTGGATCCGGAGGGCATCCACTGGATCCGCAATCTGATGAAGAACCTCGCGGCCCAGGGGCGGACGGTGTTCGTCTCGTCCCATCTGATGAGCGAAATGGCGCTGACCGCCGAGCACTTGGTGGTGATCGGGCAGGGCCGGCTGCTGGCGGACACCTCGATGGCGGAGTTCATCGCGGAGAACTCGCGGTCGTATGTGCGGCTGCGGTGCCCGGAGCGGGAGCGGCTGCTGGACGTGCTGCACGGGGAGGGCATCGAGGCGTCCGCGGGCCGGGGCGGGGCGCTGGAGGTCGACGGGGTGCCGGCCGAGCGGCTGGGGGAACTGGCCGCCGCGCACCATCTGGTGCTGCACGAGCTCAGTCCCCAACAGGCCTCCCTGGAGGAGGCGTTCATGCAGCTGACGGCCGGGGCGGTGGAGTACCACGCGCACGACGGCGAGCCGGCGGAGGCGGTGGAGGACGGGGCGCCGGCGCCGTCCGCGGTGCCCGAGGGGGCGCTGTCGGGCGGGGCGGCGACGGGCGGCTGGGGCGCGAACTGGCAGCAACGGAAGAGGAGCTGACGGATGGCTGTCGTCGGGCAGGTCCTGCGGTCGGAGTGGACCAAGATCCGGTCGGTGCGGTCGACGGTGTGGACGCTGGGCACCGCGCTGGTGGTGACCGTGGCGCTGGGCGTGCTGATCTGCACGCTGGTGCGGCGGGACTTCGCCTCGCTGCCGGACCAGCGGCGGCTCGCCTTCGATCCGACCAACGTCAGCTTCGCGGGGATGGGGCTGGGGCAGTTGGCGATGATCGTCTTCGGGGTGCTGGTGGTCTCCAACGAGCACAGCACGGGAATGATCCGCACCTCGCTGGGTGCCGTGCCGCGGCGCGGGGTGTTCCTGTTCTGCAAGCTGCTGGTGGCCACCGCGCTGGTCTTCGTGGTCGGGCTGGCGACGAGCTTCGCGGCGTTCTTCGCGGGGCAGACGGCGCTCGGCGCGCACCGGGCGCACCTCGGCGATCCGGGGGTGCTGCGGGCGGTGGTCGGCGGCGGGCTGTACATGGCGATGATCGCGCTGTTCTCGATGGCGGTGGCCACGATGCTGCGCAGTCCGATGCTGTCGCTGGGCATCCTGATGCCGTTCTTCTTCCTGATCTCCAGCATCCTCAGCAACGTCTCGTCGACCCAGAAGATCGGCCGCTACCTCCCGGACCAGGCCGGCTCGAAGATCATGCAGGTCGTCGCGCCGGTCAACGACGCGGCGCCGTACGGGCCGTGGGGCGGCTTCGGCATCATGGCGGCATGGACGGCGGCCGCGCTGATCGCCGGTTTCGTCCTGCTGCGGCGGCGGGACGCCTGAGCGCGGGGCCGGTGCGCCGGCCGAGCGGACGTACCGACGGGAACCGTCAACATCCCGATAGCCTCATACCCCTGACGGGGGCACGTGGGGGCTCTGCCCCGACCATCGTGCGAGGGGCGGAGAATGATCGAGGCAGTCGGCCTGACGAAGCGCTACGGGCCCAAGACGGCCGTGCAGGACCTGACGTTCCAGGTGCGTCCGGGAACCGTGACCGGGTTCCTGGGGCCCAACGGCTCCGGCAAGTCGACGACGATGCGGATGATCCTGGGGCTGGACGCCCCGACGTCGGGGTACGCCACGATCGGCGGCCGCCCGTTCCGCCGGACCCCCAACGCACCGCGCCAGGTGGGCGCGTTGCTGGACGCCAAGGCGGTGCACGGCGGGCGCAGCGCGCGGGCGCATCTGCTGTCGCTGGCGCAGCTCTCCGGGATTCCGGCGCAGCGGGTCGACGAGGTGCTGGGGGTGGTCGGTCTGCAGGACGTCGCCCACCGGCGCTCGGGCGGGTTCTCGCTGGGGATGGGGCAGCGGCTGGGGATCGCGGCGGCGCTGCTCGGCGATCCGCAGGTGCTGCTCTTCGACGAACCGGTCAACGGCCTGGACCCGGAGGGCATCCTGTGGGTGCGGAACCTCATGAAGCAGCTGGCGGCCGAGGGCCGTACGGTCTTCGTCTCCTCGCACCTGATGAGTGAGATGGCGCTGACCGCCGAGCACCTGATCGTGATCGGCCGGGGGCGGTTGCTCGCGGACATGCCCGTCAAGGACTTCATCTCGGCCAACTCCGCGGACTTCGCACGGGTGCGGACGCCGGACGACGCGCCGGAGCAGCGCGCGAAGCTGGCCGCGGCGGTCGCCGAGGCGGGCGGCCGGGCGGAGCCGGAGGCGAACGGCGCGCTGCGGGTGACGGGGCTGCCGCTGCCCCGGATCAGCGATCTGGCGCACGCGGCCGACGTCCGGCTGTGGGAACTGTCGCCGCACCAGGCGTCGTTGGAGGAGGCGTACATGCAGATGACGCAGGGCTCCGTCGACTACCGCTCCAGCGACGACCGGCGCTCCGGCTTCCAGCCGGCGCCCGCCGGACATCTGCCGCCGGGCGCCGCTCCCCAGGAGCACGCGCCGGGCCAACCGACCGTGCCGGGCCACCTGCCGCCCGCGGCGGCCGCACCGCCGAACCCGTACGCCCAGCCGAACCCGTACGCCCAGCCCGCTCCGTACGCCCAGGCCGCCGGCGCCGCCCCGGTGCCCCCGCAGCAGGGTCACCCGTACGGGGCACCCGGCCCGTACGGTGCGCCCCACCCGTACGGGCAGCAGCCCTCCGCGGTGCCGGTGCCGCCGGCCCCCGCCGCCCCCGCCGACCAGCCCATGCCGCACCCCCAGGACGCCCGATGACCAGCCCTCAGCAGCCGCAGCCCCAGCCGCAGCCCGGTGCGCAGCCGATGCCGTCCTCCCCCGCGCCCGGCGCCGGGCCGATGCCGCCCGCCGCACCGCAGCCGCCCCCACCCGCGCAGGAGGCCGGCACCATGGTGCTCAAGGCGCAGCCGCTCCCCCCGGCCCAGCCCCCGGCCGGCGAGCACCCCGAGCCGCGGCCGCTGTCGGCCCACGGACCGGGCAGCGCCGGCGGCGGCACGATGCTGCTCAAGGCCGCCGCGCCCGCGCCGGGCCCGCAGCCCCCGCAGGCACCGGCCCCGCAGCAGCCGCCCGCCCCCCTCAACCACCAGCTCCCCATGGCCGGTTACGTCTCCCCCCTCCCCGTCCGCCCGACCCACCTGGGCCATGCGCTGGCCGCCGAGTGGACCAAGATCCGGTCGGTGCGGTCGACGGTGTGGACGCTGGGCGTGATGGTCGCGCTGATCGTCGGCGTCGGCCTGCTCGCCGCCGCCGCCCTGTCGGACGTCACGGTCAACCCCCGTATCGCCTTCGGCTTCTTCAGCGTGATGCTGGGCACCCTGTGCATCATCCCGCTCGGCGTCCTGGTGGTCTCCTCCGAGTACGGGACGGGGATGATCCGGACCACCATGACCGCCTGCCCCAGCCGGGCCCGGGTGCTGGGCGCCAAGGCGATCGTCTTCTTCCTGCTCGCCTTCGTGGTCACCACCCTCGCTACCACGATCGTGGCACTCGCCATGGCCGGCATCGCCGGCGGCCGGATGCCGTCGGTGGACGAATGGCTGCGGGCCACGGTCGGCGCCGGCCTGTACGTCTCCATGCTCGGCCTGCTGTCCCTGGCGCTGGGCTCCCTGCTGCGGCACTCGGCCGGCGCCATCAGCGCCATGTTCGGGGTGGTCCTGCTGCCGATGCTGCTCGCGGTCTTCATGCTCGGCGCACCGAGCATGCGGTGGCTCACCGAGGGCCTGATCAACTACTCGATCCCCAACTCCCTGGCGACCCTGTACGGCATGTCGTTCCTCGACTCCGGCCCGCACGGCTGGACCCCGCTGCTGATCCTGACCGTCGTCGCCGGCGTGGTGCTGGGCGCCGCCTTCCTCGTCCAGGAGCAGCGCGACGTCTAGGACGTGTCGTCAGCTTGGCGCCTCAGTAGCGGGGGGCGTTCCGGGACCGCTGGAGCCGTGCGCTCCGGCGGTCCCGTGCGTTCCAGCAGGCCCGGTGCCAGTGCCGGCGGTCGTCGACGTCGCCGCCCTGGGGCCAGGCGACGACGTGCGGGACGCCGGGCGGGATCTCCTGGTCGCAGCCGGGGCAGCGGTAGTGCTTGACCGCTCCGGAGCCGCCGACCTGCCGGACCACCCAGTCCTCCCCGCGCCACTCCTCGGTGGATTCCAGGCCGTAGCGGCCGGCCCCCGTGCGGTCGGCGGGCTTCGCACCGCGCTGGCGGTTTCGACGCGGAGACACAGAACACCTCGGCAGGGTCGACGGGATGAGGAGTCCCCCTGCCCACGGCCGTCCCCGCACGAACGTCGCCGGGCGTGGAGGCGGAGTGGAGAGCTTGGGGGAGGGCTGTCACCAGCGTACGCGGCGCGGTCAGGGGCAAAAGCCCGCCGTCACATTTCTGCGATGATCTGGAAATTTCGCGTCAGGCCGTGCCCTGGGCAGGCGCCGCACGTTGTTGCGGGGTGAGGGGGGAGGTCGCGTCGGCTGCAAGGAGGCAGAGAGCGATGCGCGTAGGGGCGTTCATCCTGGCCGCCCAGTTCCCCGGTCAGGGACAGGGGGAAGCACTGCACCGCGCGGTGCGTTCCGCACTGGTCGCGGAAGAGGCCGGACTCCACGACGTCTGGCTGGCCGAGCACCACTTCGTCCCGTACGGCGTGTGTCCGCAGGCCGCGACGCTGGCCGCGCTGCTGCTGGGCCGGACGCGGCGGATCGGGGTGGGGACGGCGGTCAGCGTGCTGCCGACCCAGCATCCGGTGGCGCTCGGCGAGCAGGCGGCGCTGCTGCACCTGGCGTCCGAGGGCCGGTTCACGCTCGGCGTCGGGCGGGGCGGGCCCTGGGTGGATCTGGAGGTGTTCGGCTCCGGCCTGGCCGCCTACGACCGCGGCTTCCCCGAGTCGTTGGACCTGCTGCTGCGCTGGCTGCGCGAGCCGCGGGTGGGTGCGCACGGCGAGCGGTACGCCTTCCGGGAGGTGGCGGTGGTGCCGCGGTCCGCCGAGGCGCTGACCGACCCGGACGATCCGGACGGGCTGACGGCCGGGCCGCCGGTGGTGGTGGCGTGCACCTCGCCGTCCTCGGTCCGGCTGGCCGCCGCGCGCGGGCTGCCGATGCTGCTGGGGATGCACTGCGGCGACGAGGAGAAGGCGGAGATGGTCGCGCTGTGGCGGGCGGCGGCGCTCCAGGCCGGGCGCGACCCCGCCGACGTGGCCGCGGCCGAGCATGTCTCGGCAGGGGTGGTGCAGGTCGCCGACAATCGCGCGGCCGCCAGGGAGACGCTGACCAAGGCGATGCCGGGCTGGCTGCGGCAGGGTCTTGGGGCGCATGTGACGGTCGACGGCCGGTATCGGGCGATGCGCGATCCGCTGGCGTACGCGGAACTGCTGTGCGCGCTGCACCCGGTGGGCCCGCCCCGGTGGTGTGTGGACCGGCTGGCGGCGACGTCGGAGCGCACCGGCATCCGGCGGTTCGCGCTGCTGGTGGAGGGCTCCGGGGACCTCGCCGCCACCGAGGAGAACGTCCGGCGGCTGGGCGCCGAGGTGCTGCCGCAGCTGGTGTGACCCCGCCGGCGGCGGACGACGGGGCCACGGGCGCGGGCGCGGCTGGTCGGTGGTGCTGCCGCCGGTGTCCGACGCCGGAAGGGGGCTCCGGCCGGCCGGCTCAGCGGCAGCAACTCCGATCAGCAGTCGCGGAGTTGCGGCGACTGGTTCAGCAACTGGCCGCGGACCGAGGTGAATCGGGCCAGCCGCTGGTCGACGGCCGGGTCGAGCGGGAAGACCGCGACCCGGTGGCAGTTCTGGAAGGCGAGGCGCACACCGAAGTGACGTTCCAGCGAGCCGCGGATGGCGTCACTTGCCAGTGCGCGCAGCAGCTGGCCGCGCGCCTGCTCGTCCGGCGGGGGCGTCTGGTTGTCGGCGAACTCTCCGCCGTCCGCCTTCAGCCGGTCCACCAGTGAGCTGATCATCCCCCATGCGTAGGGCAGGGAAGTCCGGACGCAGTCGACAAACGCGGCTTCGTCGACCTCGCCTCGCTCGGCCTGTTCGAGGAGGGCCGGTGAGACGTCGAGCGACATGAGGTTCTCCTCTCGCGGCCCCGCCGGGGCGGAGGGGCCTGACGGGTCGGGACAAGGGGAATTCGCGACAGAGCGTGTTCGCCCCGCGACCCCCCGCGTCAACGGTATGCCGCGCATGGGGCCCGCACCAGGAGATTGGACATACAACCGGCCATGCGCGGGCGCCGGGGGTGCGGCGGTTTCCGCCGTAAAGGGCCTCCGGAGCGGGGGCGAATCGCGCCGGTGCCCCGGCTTCGAGTAGCGTGGCGCACCATGCGTCTCGTCATCGCCCGCTGCTCCGTGGACTACGCGGGGCGGCTCACCGCTCATCTCCCTTCCGCACCCCGCCTGATCCTGGTGAAGGCGGACGGCTCCGTCTCCATCCACGCGGACGACCGGGCCTACAAACCCCTCAACTGGATGTCCCCGCCCTGCACCCTCAAGGAGGGCGACGGCAGCGTCTGGACGGTGGAGAACAAGGGCGGCGAGAAGCTCATCATCACCCTTGAGGAGATCATCCACGACTCCTCGCACGAGCTGGGCGTGGACCCCGGGCTCATCAAGGACGGGGTGGAGGCCCACCTCCAGGAACTGCTCGCCGACCGGATCGAGACACTGGGCGAGGGCTACTCGCTGATTCGGCGTGAATACCCCACTGCCATTGGCCCGGTGGATATCTTGTGCCGGGACGCCGACGGCCAGACCGTCGCCGTCGAGATCAAGCGGCGCGGTGAGATCGACGGCGTCGAGCAGCTCACCCGCTATCTCGAACTCCTCAACCGCGACCCGCATCTGGCCCCGGTGAAGGGCGTCTTCGCAGCTCAGGAGATCAAGCCGCAGGCCCGGGTGCTGGCCACCGACCGCGGCATCGGCTGTGTGGTGCTGGACTACGACGGGCTGCGCGGCATCGAGGACGACAAGCTGCGGCTGTTCTGACCCCGCCGCACCGACCGTACGACGACGGCCCGGTACGCGACCCGTCCGCCTGGTGGCGGGCGGTGCGTACCGGGCCGTCGTGGCGTTCCGGCGTGTACGGGTGGGCCGGGCGGTGCGCCTGGGGCCCCGGGGGTCAGCCGGCCGGGGTGCCCTCGGATGCCGACTGGCTGGAAGACGCCTGGCCGGATGACGACGGTGTGGTGCCCGTGGTGTTCCTGTTGCTGAGGGAGGGCGCCACCGCGGAGTTGCCGCCCGACGGGCTGCCGCCGGAGGAGCCGCCGGGCGTCGTCGGCGGCTGACCGGTCGGGGTGTCCGTGGGCTTCTGGGGCGGGGTGGGGTCCGTGGGCGAACCGGTCGGCTCGCTGGGGGTGTCCGTGGGCTTCTCGGTCGGGGTGTGCGTGGGGTGGGTCGGGTGGCCGGTGGGGGACGTGGGGTGGCCGGTCGGGGTGCCGGAGGTGGGATGGCCGGTCGGGGTGCCGGGGTCGGTGGGGGCGCCAGTGGCGCCGGGCGCGGACGGCGAGGTGGTGGGCTTCTGGCTCGGGGTGCCGGGGTGGCCGGGCCGGGTGCTGCCGTCTTCGGTGACGGGCAGGCCGGTGTTCGGGTCCAGGGTCGGCTGCTGGGTGTCGTCGCCGGACGTCGGGGACTGCTCGGTGGTGATCTTGTCGTCGTGCGGGGTGCTGCTGTCGGAGGTCATGCCGAGGGTGACGACGGTGCCGAGCACGGCGGCCAGCAGCACTCCGGCGCCGGCGCCGATGAGGTTGCGGCGGCTGGCACGGCGGATGCCGTGGCGCAGGCCCCCGGTGGCGCCAAGGCCACCGGCCGCGGCGGCCTTGGCGGGGCTCTTGGCCGCGGGCTTCCCGGCGGCCTTGGCTGCGGCCTTGGCGGACGGGAGGGCGGCGGTGGTCTCGGTCGGCGAGACGGCCGGCTGCCCGGCCGCCGGGGTGGCCCCGGCCAGGCGGGCGGTGGCCGCGGTGGCGGGCCCCTGGGGCGGGGCGACGGCCTGGAGCTTGGCGGTGGACACCACGTCGGGCGAGGCCGCGTCGGCCGGTCCTGCGGACGTCTCGTGGGCCGCAGGCGCGGCCTCGGCGGTCGGGACGGCGGCGGTGGCGGCCGGGCCGACGGAGGCCATCAGGGTCGTCGGCGCGTCCGCCGAGGCGGCCCGGGCGCGGTCGATGACCAGCGCGAGGGCCCGTCGTCCGGCGACGGCGCCGTCCCGGTCGGAGAGCACCCCGCGCAGCCCGATGGACGCCTCCAGTTCGGCGCGCGCCCGGTCGATGTTGCCGCTGCACAGCGCCAGTACGCCCAGGTCGTGGTGGAAGTACGCCTCCTCGGCGACCTCGCCGGCCAGCCGGGCGGCCTCCTGGCCGTGCCGCAGGCTGCGCTCCCAGGCGCTCCAGTGCAGCGCCGCGGCGAACGCGGGCGCGGCGGTACGGGCCAGCAGCACCGCGGCGGCCGGGTGGCCGTTGTCCCGGCTGCCGGTCAGCACGGCCATGGCGGCCAGCACCGCGGCGGCCTCGACGGCGGCCCGCTCGGGGGTGACCGAGGGGTGCCCGGCCCACCAGGCGTAGTGCTGGGCGACGGCGTGCGCCCGGGCGGTGGCGTCCTCGGCGTAGCCGGCGGCGGCCAGTTGGTCGTGGACGGTGGCGGCCAGGCGGTAGTGGCCGCCGACCGGGCTGACCAGACCGCAGCCGAGCAGATCGCCGAGGACGGCGTCGGCGTGGGTGTCCTGGGTGAGGGCCGGCAGGTGCGCCTGGTGCGGCAGTTCGCCGCCGAGGGCGACCGCGAGGCGGAGGGTCTCCTGGGCGGCGGCGCCGAGCCGCGAGGCGAGCAGCGGGGCGGGCGCGGCGGCCTCGTCGAGGGCCGGCAGCGGGACCTCGCGGGCGGCCGGGTCCACCGGAGCGGCGGTGCCCTCCTCGGGGAAGAGTCCGTAACCGTCGTCGAGGGCGCCGGGCTCGGTCCGGACCTTGTCGCGCTGCCGCAGCAGGGCGGCGGCCTGGACGAACCGCAGCGGCAGCCCCTCGGACTCGAACCACAGGTCGGCGGCCCAGTTCTTCTCGTCCTGGGTGAGCGGGCGCTCCAGGGCGCGCTCCAGCAGCCGCAGGCCGGCGTCCTTGCCGATGCCGCCGACGAAGACCTCTTCGAGGTGGGCCTCGGCGCTGGGCGCGGGCACGTCCGGGGTGGCGGCGAGGAGGAAGGCGCACTCGGGGGTGGCGGCGAGCAGTTCGTCGAGCGCGGCGCCGCCGAACTCCAGGTCGTCGAGGACGACGACCGCGCCGACGCCGCCGAGGAGGCGCAGCAGTTCGGGCCGTTCCGGGCGGTGCTGCGGCGCCCGGTAGACCGCGGCGAACAGCGCGTGGAGGACGTCGGTGACGCTGCGGTGGTAGCCGGAGAGCCGGACCACGCCGTCCGGGGCGAGGTCGGCCACGCCGCTCGCGACGGCGTCCAGCAGCCGGGTGCGGCCCGAGCCGGGGGGGCCGGTGACCCGGACCGAGCGGCCGCGGCTGAGCAGCCGCACCAGCCGGGCGATGTCCTCGTCGCGCTCTTCGAGGGGGAGTTCGTGGCCGGCGAAGGAGAGCGGGCCGGTGGGCGCCGGCGGCTGGGCGGCGCGGGCCTCCTCGGCGCGCTCCTGCGGGTCGCGCTTCTCCGGCGGGGCGGGGCGCTCGCCGGGCGGGCAGGGCTGTATCTCACAGCCGTCGACGGGGTTGACGGTGACCAGGTAGGGGCCGGAGACCAGGCGGACGACGCGCGCCAGGCCGTCGGTTCCGCCCGGCCGGCCGGCGGGCTCGGTGGCCGGCGGCCCGTCCGGGCCGTCCTGCTCGCCGTACTCCTCGGGCCCCGGGTGGGTGTTCGGGTCCATGCTGCAAGCTCCCAGGTGTGCGTGCCGTCGGTGCTTCCGGCCGTCCGCACTCCCCCGGCTCCGGCGATTGTCCTCAGCCGTCGCGTCTGGTCCGGTACCCCGCCGCGGATGATGGCACACGGCGGGCAACCGAACCATAGACCCGGCCCCGGTACGGGGGCACAGCCGGGGTGCCACCTTGACGGAAACGACCCCAGATCAGGCGAGATATGCGATTCGCCCGACTTGCCCCACCCCAGGGCCGCGGCCGCCGCGACCACACCATGACCCCGGCCTCACACCCGGGGAAGCGAACCCGCCTCGATGCCGCCCTCGATCGCGAGGATGCGATGGAGCCGGGTGGCGACCAGGAGGCGCTGCATCTGCGGCGGCACCCCGCGCAGCACGAGCCGGCGGTTGTGGCGGCCGGCCCGTCGGTGCGCACCCATGATCACGCCGAGGCCGGTGGCGTCCCAGGAGTCCAGCTCGGTCAGGTCGAGCACCAGATCACCGCGCCCGGCGTCCACGGCGGTGTGCAGGACCGTACGGGCGTCCGCCGCGCTGCGGACGTCGAGGCGGCCCCCGACGACCAGCTCGGCGTGGTCGCCCCTGATGTGCATATGCGCTCCCCGATGTCATGGGTTGTGGTGCATTGTCGTCTACCGATCTGACTGCCTCTCCCACGGCGAAGTTGCCGTCTGTAAGCGAACCGATACCGAAATCACCCCGCGGGGTGACCCCGCTGGAGTGCAGCCCTGACGCGGCATCAGTGTGCGTAGAATCCCTGCCCGCTCTTGCGGCCGATATCGCCGGCGTCCACCATGCGGCGCATGATCTCCGGCGGGGCGAACTTCTCGTCCTGGGACTCGGTGTAGATGTTGTCGGTGGCGTGCAGCAGGATGTCGACGCCGGTCAGGTCGGCGGTGGCCAGCGGGCCCATGGCGTGCCCGAAGCCGAGCTTGCAGGCGGTGTCGATGTCCTCGGCGGTGGCCACCCCGGACTCGTAGAGCTTGGCGGCCTCGACGACCAGCGCCGAGATCAGCCGGGTGGTGACGAAGCCGGCCACGTCGCGGTTGACCACGACGCAGGTCTTGCCGACCGACTCGGCGAACTCCCGGGCGGTGGCGAGGGTTTCGTCACTGGTCTTGTAGCCGCGCACCAGCTCGCACAGCTGCATCATCGGCACCGGCGAGAAGAAGTGCGTGCCGACTACCCGCTCGGGCCGGGAGGTGGCCGCGGCGATCTTGGTGATCGGGATCGCCGAGGTGTTGGAGGCCAGCACCGCGTCGTCCTTGGCGAGCTTGTCCAGCGCCTGGAAGATCTCGCGCTTGACCTCGATCTTCTCGAAGACGGCCTCGACGACGAGGTCCGCGTCGGCGACCGCGTCCAGGTCGGTGGTGGTGGTGATGCGGGCCAGCGCCTGCTCGGCGGCGGCGGCCTCCAGCTTCCCCTTGGCGACGAACTTCTCGTAGGAGGCGGCGATTCCGCTCTTGCCGCGGGCCAGCGCCTCGTCCGTGACGTCGCGGAGGACGACGTCCCAGCCCGCCTGGGCCGAGACCTGCGCGATACCGGAACCCATCAGTCCGGCGCCGATGACGGCCAGCTTCTTTGCCACTGCTGTCCCCTCACACCCTGTGCATTTGACGGTCCTGAGCGACGTTAGCGGTCGATCACGATCGTTTGGCCAGGAAGAGATGCGCGTCACGCGAGGAATGACCGACATCACACCCGCGCGCCCGGCCGGCCGCCGGGGGACCGTCAGCCGCCCGTCCGCACGGCGTAGTTGAGGACCCGCTCGCCCAGCAGCTCCTCCATCTCGTCCAGCAGCACCAGCGCCTCGCGGGAGACCTCCACGGGCTCGCGGCCGGCCAGCATCGCCTGGGCGATGGCGACCGTCAGCATCTGATGGAGCCAGGTGATCTGGCCGGCCATCAGGCGGGGCAGCGGATCGTCCTCGGCGGCGCCGGTCTCCTCGCGGAGGGTCGCCTCCAGGTCCTCGTACTGCTGGCGCTGCATGTGCCACATGCGCGCCTGGAGGGCGGCCGATCCCTGGACGACCTCCATGAAGCGCGCATAGCCGACCATCAGCCCGACCCTGGGCGAGACGCTCTCCACCTCCGCGCGCAGCTGGTGCAGCACCGCGGCGGCGGCCGACTCCCCGGCGGCGCGCCCCCGGACGTAGCGGGAGAGCCGCTGGATCAGCTCCTTGCTCCGGTCCAGGAAGAGGTCCTCCTTGGCCGGGAAGTAGTTGTAGACGGTGTTGACCGAGACGTCCGCCGCCGTGGCGATCTCCGCGATGGTCACCGCGTCGAAGCCGCGCTCCAGGATCAGCCCGGTGGCCACGTCCGAGATGTACTGGCGGGTCTGCCGCTTCTTCCGCTCCCTGAGCCCCTCTGCCATGCCCCCACCCTACCCTTCGTTGGGGTTCATCAAATCTTGGAGGCATTGCAATTTTTCATGGACTCTGTTTTTCTGTGGCCATGCCCGTCCTCAGCGCGTCCGGCCTGACCCGGACCTTCATGACGAAGCACGGCCCCGTCGACGCCGTCCGCGGTATCGACCTGACCGCCGAGCGCGGCGAGATCCTCGGCCTCCTCGGCCCCAACGGCGCCGGCAAGACCACCACCCTGCGGATGCTCACCACGCTGCTCGCGCCCACCGGCGGCACCGCCACCGTCGCCGGCCACGACCTGGCCCGCGATCCGGTGGGGGTGCGCCGGGTGACCGGTTACGTCGCCCAGTCCGGCGGCGCCGACCCCACCCTCTCGGTCCGCGAGGAACTCCTCACCCAGGCCCGCCTCTACCGCCTGACGGCACGTCAAGCGGCGCTGCGTGCCGAGGAGTTGACTGCGGACCTCGGTCTCACCGAGCTGCTGGAGCGCCGGACCGCCGCGCTCTCCGGCGGCCAGCGGCGCCGGCTGGACCTCGCGATGGGGCTCGTCCACCGCCCCGCCGTCCTCTTCCTCGACGAGCCCACCACCGGCCTGGACCCCGGCAGCCGCGCCGACCTGTGGGACCTGGTCCGCCACCTGCGCGACACCCACGGCACCACGGTCTTCCTGACCACCCACTACCTCGACGAGGCCGATGCGCTCGCCGACCGGCTGGTCGTCGTCGACCGGGGCCGGGTGGTCGCCGACGACACCCCCGGCGCCCTCAAGCAGGCGCACGCCGGCTCCGCCGACGCCTCCCTCCAGGACGCCTTCCTCGCCCTCACCGGGCGCGGCCCCGCGCCTCAGGAGACCGCACCCGTCGCCGTGTGACCGTCCGCCTCCCTCGTCCCTCGCCCGGCTCGACGGCCGGCCTCCGCTCGGTCGTCGCGCCGCAAAGGAGTGCCCTCATGTCCCTCCCCTCCCCCGTCCCCCGCGCCCGCGCCTTCCTCTCCGACACCGCGCTGATCTTCGGGCGGTACGCCCGGCAGACCCTGCGCTCCCGGCTCCAGATGCTCTTCGGCGTCCTGATGCCGCTGCTCTACCTGCTCTTCTTCGGCCCGCTGCTGACCGGGCTGCCGCTGTCGTCCACGGGCAACTCCTGGCAGGTGCTGGTGCCCGGACTGCTGCTCCAACTCGCCTTGTTCGGCGCGTCGTTCGGCGGCTTCGGGCTGATCGTGGAGAAGCAGTACGGGGTGCTCGAACGGATGCGGGTGACGCCGGTGAGCCGCTCCGCGCTGCTCCTGGGGCGGGTGCTCCGGGACGCCGCGCTGCTGGTCCTCCAGTCCGTGCTGCTGGTGCTCGTCGCCGTGGCCATGGGGCTGCGCGCGCCGCTGGGCGGCATCCTCGTCGGGCTCGCCTTCGTCGCGGTGCTGACCATCGCGCTGGCCTCGCTGTCGTACGCGCTGGCCCTGCGGGTGCGGATGCCGCAGGAGTTCGGGCCGGTGGTCAACGCCGTCACCATGCCCGCGATGCTGCTGTCCGGGCTGATGCTGCCGATGGCGCTGGCCCCCGGCTGGCTCGACGCGCTGTCGCATCTGATGCCGCTGCGCTATCTCGTGGACGCGGTGCGGGCCGCGTTCACCGGTGCCTACGCCTCGCCGGTGGTGCTGCGCGGCGCCCTGGTCGCGGCCGGTCTCACGGCCCTGTCGATGGCGCTGTGCACCCGCGCCTTCCGCCGGTCCGCGGCGTAGTCTCGCTCGTATGGTGAATCTGACCCGCATCTACACCCGTACCGGCGACAAGGGCACCACCGCGCTCGGTGACATGAGCCGGACCGCCAAGACCGACACCCGGATCTCGGCCTACGCGGACGCCAACGAGGCCAACGCGGCGATCGGCGTGGCGCTGGCGCTCGGTGCGCTGCCCGAGGAGGTCGCCGCGGTGCTGCTGCGGGTGCAGAACGACCTCTTCGACGTCGGCGCCGACCTGTCGACGCCCGTGGTCGAGAACCCGGAGTTCCCGCCGCTGCGCGTCGAACAGTCCTACATCGACAAGCTGGAGGCGGACTGCGACCGCTTCCTGGCGGAGCTGGAGAAGCTGCGCAGCTTCATCCTCCCGGGCGGCACCCCCGGCGCGGCCCTGCTCCACCAGGCGTGCACGATCGTCCGCCGGGCCGAGCGCGCCACCTGGGCGGCGATGGAGGAGCACGGCGAGACCATGAACCCGCTCGCCGCCACCTACCTCAACCGCCTCTCCGACCTCCTGTTCATCCTGGCCCGCATGGCCAACAAGGAGGTCGGGGACGTGCTCTGGGTCCCGGGCGGCGAGCGCTGACCGGGTTCCCCGGGGCCGCCCTGCGGGCAACGGCGGGGCGGTAACGCCTAGTTCAGGGACTTCTCGCGGGGCCGGCCCTGCGCCTCGCCCTCCGGCGCGGTCCGGCCCTTGGGGTCCTTCTTCTGCCAGATGAGGTAGGTCAGCGCGATCACCGCGTGGATCATCACGATGCGCAGCCCCGTTGCCTGCCAGTCCCGCAGCGAGGACACATCCCCGTCCTTGCCGACGTACCAGATGGCGCCCTGGAGCAGCGCGGCCCCCACCGCCGCCATCAGCACCGTGCGCACCCACAGCTTCGCCTCGTGGACGAAGCGCTGCATGCCGTAGCGCTTGACCGGGCGCGGGCCGCCGGCGAAGCGGTGGGCGACGTGCCCGTCGACCCACTTGATCGTGTAGTGGCCGTAGGCGACGGTGTAGCCGATGTAGAGGGCGGCCAGGCCGTGTTTCCAGTCCGCGGTGGCGCCGTTCTTCAGATCGATCGCGGTGACGATCAGCAGCACCAGCTCCAGCAGCGGCTCCAGCAGCAGCACCGCCGCACCGGTCTTCGGCATCCGCGCCAGATAGCGCAGTGCCAGGCCGGCGGCGAGCAGCACCCAGAAGCCCACCTCGCAGGCGATGATCAGGGCGACGACCACGGCATCTCTCCTCTCCGGCCGCTCCGCGTCCCGGCGGTTCCGGTGCTCCCGGCGGGCCGAGCGTTCCCACCCAGGCTTCCAGCCGGCAGCGCCCGGTACGTCGTCGCCGGCGACGATCTCCCGCTGCATCTTTCGATGTAGGCATGCCACGGTGAGGGGGAGACGGCCCGTGCGCGGACCGGGCACGGCGTAGCCGGAAGTCCCGAGGTGGCGGCGCCCGGCCCCGCCGCCGTGTTTGATGGAGGGGTGACCGCCCACCATCCCGCCGCGCCCGGCCGTCCGCACCGCCTCGACGTGCTCCTCGCGACCGGCGGGCTGTGCACCGGAGTGCTGCTGTGGGTGCTCGATCTGCACGGCGGTCCCCCGCTGTTCGGCCTGCCCGCCTCGCTGACCCTGGTCGCGCTCGCCGTGACGGCGGTGGCCGAACTCCTGCGCCGTACCGCCCCGTTGGCTGCATTGGCCCTCGCGGTACCGGCGCTGGCCCTGGACGTCTGCACCGGCACCCTGGTCGCCACCGTCCTGATGTTCACGGACGTGCTGTACGCCGCGGTGCTGTACGGATCGCCGGCCGCGGCCCGGCGCATCCCGGTCTACACGGTGCTGGTGACGGTGCTGGCCACGGTCACCACCGCGGCCGCCTGGCCCGACCCGCAGGTGGTGCTGATCGGCATCGGCATCGCGATGGTCACCATGGCGCCCGCCTGGACCGGCGTGATCACCCGCGACCACCGCGACGCCGCGCAGACCGCCCGGCTGCGGGCCGAACAGACCGCGCTGCTGGCCGAGATGGACCGCACCCAGGCGATCGTCGGCGAACGCGCCCGCATGGCCAGGGAACTGCACGACCTGGTCGCCAACCACCTCTCGGCGATCGCCATCCACACCACCGCGGCGCAGACCATCGACGACCCGTCCGCGACCCGCGCGGCCCTCGCCGTGATCCGCGAGAACAGCGTCCAGGGCCTGGCCGAAATGCGCCGCCTCATCGGGCTGTTGCGGGACCCCGAGGCCACCACCGGCGAGGAGCCGGCCGCCACACCCACCCTCGACGGCCTGGAGGCCCTGGTCGAGCAGGCCCGCGCCAACGGGGCCGCCAGCGGCCTGACGTTCGCCCTGGACGACGCCCGGCGACCGGACGGCCCGGACGACGGAAAGCCGCCGGCACCGGTGGCGTTGGCCGCGTACCGGATCGTCCAGGAGTCACTGACCAACGCGCTCAAACACGCCGCGCCCGGCGAGGTCCTGGTACGGCTCGCCCACGCTCCCGGCGGCGCGCTCACCGTCGCCGTCCGCAGTCCCCACGGCGACCGGCCGGGCCCCCGCGCGCCCGGTTCCGGGGCCGGCCTGGTCGGCATGCGGGAGCGGATCGCCCTGTTGGGCGGGGAGTTCGAAGCCGGCCCGGCAGGCGGGCCGGACGGAAGAGTCTGGCTGGTCCGGGCAGCGCTGCCCGCCACCGGAGAGGAAGAACAACGATGACAGGCGCCGCCACCCAGCCGATCCGGGTCCTCGTCGCCGAGGACCAGTCCGCCGTACGGGCCGGGCTGGTCCTCATCCTGCGTTCCGCGCCCGACATCGATGTCGTCGGGGAGGCGATGGACGGCGAGGAGGCGGTCCGCCAGGCCCGCGCGTTACGTCCCGACCTGGTGCTGATGGACATTCAGATGCCGCGGCTGGACGGGGTCTCGGCCACCGCCCGGATCACCGCGGAGGAACTGGCCGACGTCCTGGTGCTGACCACCTTCGACCTGGACGAGTACGTCTTCGGCGCACTGCGGGCGGGGGCCGCGGGCTTCCTGCTCAAGGACAGTGACGCGCCGGCGCTGCTGACCGCGGTGCGCACGGTGGCGGCCGGCGAGGGGCTGATCGCGCCGGCGGTGACCCGGCGGCTGATCGCCGAGTTCGCCCGCCCGCGCCCGGCGGGCCGCCCGCCGCTGGACCGCAGGACGCCCGACCCGACGGTGCTGGACGCGCTGACCCCGCGGGAACGGGAGGTGCTGGGCTGCCTGGGCCAGGGACTGTCGAACGCCGACATCGCGCTGCGGCTGGCGATGGCCGAGGCCACCGTCAAGACCCACGTCAGCCGCCTCCTGGCCAAGCTGACACTGCGCAGCCGGGTCCAAGCGGCCGTCCTGGCACAGGAGTTGGGGGTACCGGCCCCGTAGGGGAGGCTCGAACGGATCCCGTAGGGGGCACGTACGCCCCCTGCGGGGCCACAACAACGGCGAGACGGCGGCTGTTCCCGCACCGAGCAGGACGAACGTCACCGCGCCGCGCCCACCCCGGCAGCCTCACGACACAACACCCGGCGACGGGGAGAGACGAACGACGAGGCACGAGGCACGCGGAACGAGGAACGAGCACCGAGACACGAGGCACGAAAGACGAAAAGCAAGCAACAAGGCCCAAGCAGCACCGGACGACCGGCAAGCATCAAGCCCCCGCCCCGCACTCCGCTCAGGCCACGTTGACCCGCTGCCCCGGCGGCGCCGCCTCCAGCCACGCCAGGAAACCGGTGAGGGCGTCCTCGCTCATCGCGAGTTCCACCCGGGTGCCGTTGTGGGCGCAGGCCAGCACGATGGAGTCGGAGAGCAGCGCGAGCTCCTCCTCCCCCTGGGGGGTGCGGCGCTCCAGCACCTCGACGGCGGAGCGCTCCAGCAGGCGACGGGGACGGGGCGCGTACGAGAACACCCGGAACCACTCGACCCGGTCACCGTTGTACCGCGCCACCCCGTAGATCCAGCCCTTGCCGCTGGGCTCGTCCTCCGGCACGTTCCAACGCAGGCTGCAGTCGAAGGTGCCACCGGAGCGCTGGATGAGCCGCCGCCTCAGTCCGAAGACGAACAGCCCCAGCAGCACCAGCAGCACGACCGCGCCGCTCACAAGCAGAGCGAGGACCATCTCGACCGACCTCCTCGCCATGTATTCGAAGAAACGCACCTGCATTGCCTCAGCCGCGGACCGCTCCGGAACTCCGGGCAGCCCGCGGCTGAGGATCGATCTCGACGGTGGCGGAGCCTTAGTGGACGCCCGCCACCGCACGCAGTCGGACGTCGGCGCGGCGCTCGGCGGCCGCGTCGGCCTCCGACTTCGCCCGCTCCAGAGCCCGCTCCGCGCGCTGGACATCGATCTCGTCCGACAGCTCGGCGATCTCCGCGAGCAGAGACAGCTTGTTGTCGGCGAACGAGATGAAGCCGCCGTGCACCGCGGCGACGACGGTGCCGTCCCCGCTCTCACCGGTCGTGCGAATCGTCACCGGGCCCGACTGCAGCACGCCGAGCAGCGGCTGGTGTCCGGGCATGACGCCGATGTCGCCCGACGAGGTGCGCGCGACGACCAGGCTGGCCTCGCCGGACCAGACCTGCCGGTCCGCGGCGACCAACTCGACGTGCAGCTCAGCCACGATGGCTCCTCGGGTCTCCACCTGCCTGGTGTGGCAGATGTTGGGTCAAATACTAGTGGTCGTACGGACCGGGGACGGCCAGGCCGCCCCCGGTCCGGGAGCACGGGGTCAGGAGACGCCAAGCTCCTTGGCGTTCTTCTTCAGGTCCTCAAGACCACCGCACATGAAGAACGCCTGCTCCGGGAAGTGGTCGAACTCGCCGTCGGCGATCGCGTTGAAGGCCGCGATCGACTCGTCCAGCGGCACGTCCGAGCCGTCGACACCGGTGAACTGCTTCGCCACGTGGGTGTTCTGCGACAGGAAGCGCTCGATACGACGGGCGCGGTAGACCGTGAGCCGGTCCTCCTCGCTGAGCTCGTCCATACCCAGGATGGAGATGATGTCCTGGAGGTCCTTGTACTTCTGCAGGATCGACTTCACGCGCGAGGCGCAGTTGTAGTGGTCCTGCGAGATGTAGCGGGGGTCCAGGATCCGGGACGTCGAGTCCAGCGGGTCGACCGCCGGGTAGATGCCCTTCTCCGAGATCGGACGGGAGAGAACCGTCGTCGCGTCGAGGTGGGCGAAGGTGGTCGCCGGCGCCGGGTCGGTCAGGTCGTCCGCGGGGACGTAGATCGCCTGCATCGAGGTGATCGAGTGACCACGGGTCGAGGTGATGCGCTCCTGGAGGAGACCCATCTCGTCGGCCAGGTTCGGCTGGTAACCCACCGCGGAGGGCATCCGGCCGAGCAGGGTCGAGACCTCGGAACCGGCCTGGGTGAAGCGGAAGATGTTGTCGATGAAGAACAGCACGTCCTGCTTCTGGACGTCACGGAAGTACTCGGCCATGGTCAGGCCGGCCAGCGCGACGCGCAGACGGGTGCCCGGCGGCTCGTCCATCTGACCGAAGACCAGCGCGGTCTTGTCGATGACGCCGGAGTCGGTCATCTCCTCGATGAGGTCGTTGCCCTCACGGGTGCGCTCGCCGACACCGGCGAACACGGAGACACCGTCGTGGTTGTTGGCAACGCGGTAGATCATCTCCTGGATGAGCACCGTCTTGCCGACGCCGGCGCCGCCGAACAGACCGATCTTGCCGCCCTTGACGTACGGGGTCAGCAGGTCGATGACCTTGACGCCGGTCTCGAACATCTCGGTCTTCGACTCGAGCTGGTCGAAGGACGGGGCCTTGCGGTGGATCGCCCAGCGCTCGGTGACCTCGGCGTTCGCCTCGGGCTTGTTGAGGATCTCGCCGAGGGTGTTGAACACCTTGCCCTTGGTGATGTCACCGACGGGCACGGTGATGCCGTTGCCGGTGTCGGTCACCGTGGCCTGGCGGACCAGACCGTCGGTGGGCTGCATGGAGATCGTCCGGACCAGGCCCTCGCCGAGGTGCTGCGCGACCTCCAGCGTCAGGGTCTTGGTCTTGCCCTTCTCGGCCGGGTCGATGACCTCGACGGTGAGGGCGTTGTAGATGTCCGGCATCGCGTCGACGGGGAACTCCACGTCGACGACCGGGCCGATGACCCGCGCGACGCGGCCCGTCGCCGTGGCCGTCTCAACAGTGGTGGTCATAGTTGTCAGTCACTCCCCGCGGTCGCGTCGGCCAGTGCGGCACTGCCACCGACGATCTCGCTGATTTCCTGGGTGATTTCGGCCTGGCGGGCCGCGTTGGCAAGCCGCGAGAGCGACTTGATGAGCTCTTCGGCGTTGTCGGTCGCCGACTTCATCGCACGCCGGGTGGCGGCGTGCTTGGAGGCGGCGGCCTGCAGCAGCGCGTTGTAGATCCGCGACTCCACATACCGCGGCAGCAGGGCGTCCAGGACGTCCTCGGCCGACGGCTCGAAGTCGAAGAGCGGCAGGATCTCGCCCTTGGACTGCTCCTCGGCCCCGTCCTCCGACGCTCCCTTGAGGGAGAGCGGCAGCAGACGGTCGTCCAGCGCGTTCTGCGTCATCATCGAGATGAACTCGGTGTAGACGATGTGGAGTTCGTCCACCCCGCCGTCGGTGGTGTCCTTCTGGACAGCCTCGATCAGCGGAGCGGCGATCATCTTGGCATCGGCGTACGTCGGGCTGTCGGTGAAGCCGGTCCACGACTCCACGACCTTCCGCTCGCGGAAGCCGTAGTACGACACACCCTTGCGGCCGACGATGTAGGCGTCGACCTCCTTGCCCTCGGCCTTGAGCCGCTCGGTGAGCTGCTCCGCGGCCTTGATGACGTTGGAGGAGTAGGCACCGGCCAGACCGCGGTCGCTCGTGATGAGCAGCAGCGCGGCCCGGACGGGCTTTGCCGCCTCGGTCGTCAGCGGGTGCTGGGTGTTCGAACCCGTGGCAACCGCGGTCACCGCGCGGGTCAGTTCACTGGCGTACGGCGTCGATGCCGCCACCTGACGCTGCGCCTTGACGACGCGCGAGGCGGCGATCATCTCCATCGCCCGAGTGATCTTCTTGGTCGCGGAGACGGAGCGGATGCGACGCTTGTAGACCCGGAGCGTGGCTCCCATGGATCAGGTCCCTTCCGTCGTCACTTGCCGGTGGCCGGGGTGTCCTCGCCGAGCAGCTTGCCGTCCGAGGTCTCGAACTGCCGCTTGAAGGCGTCGACCGCGTCCGAGATGGCACCGATGGTGTCGTTCGACATCTTGGCGCCCTCGCGGATGCTGGTCAGCAGGTCCTTCTTCTCCCGGTGGAGGTGGTCGAGGAGCTCGCGCTCGAAGCGACGGATGTCGCCGACCGGCACGTCGTCCATCTTGCCGTTGGTGCCGGCCCAGACGGAGACGACCTGGTCCTCGGTGGCCATGGGGGCGTACTGGTCCTGCTTGAGCAGCTCGGTCATGCGCTTACCGCGCTCCAGCTGCTGCTTGGAGGCCGCGTCCAGGTCGGAACCGAAGGCGGCGAACGCCTCCAGCTCGCGGTACTGGGCGAGGTCGACGCGCAGACGGCCGGAGACCTGGCGCATGGCCTTGTGCTGGGCCGAACCACCGACGCGGGAGACCGAGATACCGACGTTCAGCGCCGGACGCTGGTTGGCGTTGAACAGGTCCGACTCCAGGAAGCACTGGCCGTCGGTGATGGAGATGACGTTGGTCGGGATGAACGCCGAGACGTCGTTGGCCTTGGTCTCGACGATCGGCAGACCGGTCATCGAACCGGCGCCCATGTCGTCGGAGAGCTTGGCGCAGCGCTCCAGCAGACGCGAGTGCAGGTAGAAGACGTCGCCCGGGTACGCCTCACGGCCCGGCGGGCGGCGCAGCAGCAGGGACACGGCGCGGTAGGCGTCGGCCTGCTTCGAGAGGTCGTCGAAGATGATCAGGACGTGCTTGCCCTGGTACATCCAGTGCTGGCCGATGGCCGAGCCGGTGTAGGGCGCGAGGTACTTGAAGCCCGCCGGGTCGGACGCCGGGGCGGCGACGATGGTGGTGTACTCCAGGGCACCGGCCTCCTCCAGCGCGCCGCGCACGGACGCGATGGTGGAGCCCTTCTGGCCGACGGCGACGTAGATGCAGCGGACCTGCTTCTTCGGGTCGCCCGAGCGCCAGTTGTCGCGCTGGTTGATGATCGTGTCGACGGCCAGGGCGGTCTTGCCGGTCTGGCGGTCGCCAATGATCAGCTGACGCTGACCGCGGCCGATCGGCACCATCGAGTCGACGGCCTTGTAGCCGGTCTCCATCGGCTCGTGCACCGACTTACGGACCATGACGCCCGGGGCCTGCAGCTCCAGGGCGCGGCGGCCCTCGGTCTCGATCTCGCCGAGACCGTCGATCGGGTTGCCCAGCGGGTCGACGACGCGGCCGAGGTAGCCCTCGCCCACGGCGACCGAGAGCACCTCACCGGTGCGCTGCACCGGCTGGCCCTGCTCGATGCCGCTGAACTCACCGAGGATGACCGCACCGATCTCGCGCTCTTCCAGGTTCAGCGCCAGACCGAGCGTGCCGTCCTCGAACTTCAGCAGTTCGTTCGCCATCGTCGAGGGCAGACCCTCGACGTGTGCGATGCCGTCGCCGGCATCGCTGACCGTCCCGACCTCTTCGCGCGAGGCCGCGTCCGGCTTGTACGCCTGGACGAAGTTCTCCAGTGCGTCCCGGATCTCCTCCGGCCGGATCGTGAGCTCCGCCATCTGGGTTCCCTGCTCTCCTTGTTGGGCCCGAAGTTACATGCGGGGGTACTGGGGGCGTCTCCCCCAGCGGATTCCGCTTACGGCCCAACTCGGGCCGCCGTGGTGCTTGTGCTGTTCTCCGGGGCGTCGTTCCGGACCGCGGCCGGACCTTTCGGTCCGGCGGGTCCGGTGTCGGCCGCCGGGTGTGCAGCTCTTGAGTTGGTGGCTGGGTCAGCCGGCCATCCGCCGGGACGCCTCGTCGAGGCGCTCCGCGACGGTCCCGTTGATGACCTCGTCGCCGATCCGGACCTGGACGCCGCCGAGGACCTCAGGGTCCACGTCGAGGTTCAGGTGGATCTGCCGGCCGTACAGCTCGGCCAGCGCCGCGCCGAGGCGCTGCCGCTGTCCTTCGCTGAGCGGCACCGCGGAGGTGACCACCGCGACCATACGGTCCCGGCGGGCAGCCGCCAGCTTGGAGAGGGCGTCGAGCCCTGCCTCCAGGCTACGGCCCCGCGGCTGTGCGACAAGGCGGATCACCAGCCGCTCGGTGACCGGGTTGGCCCGGCCGCCCAGCAGTGTGTGCAGCAGTTCCGTCTTGGCGGACGCCGTCGCGTTCCGGTCCGTGAGTGCACGGCGGAGCTCACCGCTGCCGGCGATGATCCGGCCGAACCGGAACAGCTCGTCCTCGACGTCGTCCAGGCGGCCGTCCCGCTGCGCCGCGACGAGGTCGGCGCTGTAGGCCAGCTCCTCGATCGCGTCCGGCAGGTCACGCGAGCGCGACCAGCGGGAGCGGACCATGCCGCCCACCAGGTCGAGAGTGGCCTCGCCGACCTGGCCGCCGAGGAGCCGCCGGGCCAGCTCGGCCCGCGCCTCGCCGGGCTGCGCCGGGTCGGTGAGGACCCGACGCAACGACACCTCGCGGTCGAGCAGAGCGGTGACGGCAGCCAGCTCCTCGGCGAGCTTCGCCGCGTCGACGGAGGTGTTGTCCGTCAGCGCGTTGAACTGCTCGCGTGCGGAGGCGAGTGCCTCGCGGCTCGCTCCATTCATCGGCCGGCCTCAGCCTTCGTCGCGTCCGACGCCGTCTTCGCCTCAAGGTCGTCGAGGAAGCGGTCGATGGTCCGGCTCTGCCGGGCGTGGTCCTCAAGGGACTCGCCGACGAGCTTGCCGGCCAGTTCGGTGGCGAGCTTGCCCACGTCCTGGCGCAGTGCCTGGGCGGCCGTCTTCCGGTCCGCCTCGATCTGGGCGTGGCCGGCGGCGATGATCTCCTCACGCTGCCGCTGGCCCTCGGCGCGCATCTCGGCGATGAGCGTCGCGCCCTGCTCCTGCGCCTCCTGGCGCAGGCGCGCCGCCTCGTGGCGGGCGTCGGCGAGCTGGGCCCGGTAGTCCGCGAGAACCTGCTGCGCCTCGGCCTGAGTCGCCTCGGCATCCTCGATACGGCCTTCGATCTGCGCCCGGCGCTCGTCCAGAACCTTGTTGATGTTCGGGAGGAGCTTCTTGGCGAGGAAGCCGAAGACGATGAAGAAAGCGATCAGGCCGATGACCAGCTCTGGAATCGGCGGGACGAGGGGGTTCTCAGGAACCTCCGCCGCCAAGTTCAGGGCGTTCACATCAGTGCCTTCCGTCTGAATGGATAGTCGATGCGGCTTCGGCTTACTTGTAGACGAAGCCCATGACGATGCCGATCAGGGCGAGCGCCTCACAGAAGGCGAAACCCATGATCTGGTTGGTGCGGATCAGGCCGGCGGCCTCGGGCTGGCGGGCCAGGGCCTGGGTGCCGTTACCGAAGATGATGCCGACGCCGACGCCGGGGCCGATGGCGGCGAGGCCGTAACCGATGGCGGCGACGTTGCCGACGACCGTGGTCTTGGCGGAGTCGCCGGCGGCGGCGAGGTGGTTGACCATCTCGAGAGCAGCGGACATGCCGTTACTTCCTTCTCGTTTCACGTACCGGTGGGGGTTGGCCACCGGACAGCTGTTGTGGTGGGAGGCCGGGGTGCTCAGTGGTGCTCGGCGAGCGCGCCCTGGACGTAGTTGCAGGCCAGAAGGACGAAGACGTACGCCTGGACGGCCTGGATGAACAGCTCGAAGGCCGTCATCAGGATCGTCATGATGAACGAGGCGCCGGCGTAGACAAAGCCGATCCCGTTCAGCAGGTACCAGCTGGCGACGGTGAACATCAGGATCAGCAGGTGGCCCGCGAACATGTTCGCGAAGAGCCGCACCGCGTGGGTGAAGGGCCGGATGATCAGGTTCGAGAAGAGCTCGATGACCATCAGCAGCGGGAGGACCCAGCCGAGCGACTTGTCATAGCCGGTGAAGTTCTTGAAGGCGCCGACGAAGCCGTGCTTCTTGAAGGTCAGGAAGACCCACAGGATGTAGACGATCGCGGCGAGACCCGCGGGGAAGGCGATCACCGACGTCACCGGGAAGGAGGCGAGCGGGATGATCGACCAGAGGTTCATGATCCACACGAAGAAGAACAGCGAGACCATGAAGGGGACGTACTTCTCGCCCTCCTTCTTCCCGAGCGCGTCATAGACGAGACCGCGGCGCACGAAGTCATAGCCCGCCTCGCCGATCATCTGCAGCTTGCCGGGAACAACCTTGGCCCGGCCGAATGCAGCCCAGAAGAACCACACCACGACGACCGTGCTGAGCAGAGCCAGCAGCATCGGCTTGTTGAACTCGAAGCCGCCGATGGTGAAGAGCGGCTGGAAGACGAAGTTATGAAGCCCGGGAGCATCGAAGCCGCACCCGGAAAAGATGTGGCAGTCGGTCTCGAAGGCGAGCATCGTTTCAGCACTCACCGCGAGCTCCTTCAGCGTGGCGCATAGGTACGGCAACCTCGTTGTGTCGGCGCGGCGTTGAGCCACGGAGCGGCACTGGACTGGTCTTACGGATTAGGGGGCGGCGGGCCGGCACGAGGCCGGTCCGGAGCACAGGCATCGGCCGCGAGAACTTCCCGTTCCATCTCGTGGACTCCGGGAGCTCAGCCGCCTGTGCCAGCAGCGCCGCAGTTGGCACCGGACGATAGCAGGCCCGCATGAGGCCGCTTATCTCGGCCCTACGTGTCACGTCGGCGACCCCGCCGTCTCCGCCGCCTTGGGCTTCACGGAGTCGGGGTCCACGTACAGAATCTTCGCCTTCATGTGGCCGCGGGTCTGAGCCGCGATCCACACGAGGGTGGCTGCGAGCAGAGCGAACGCAAAGGCCTTGGTGTCGAAGAGAGTTGTGTCCTTGAAGGCGATGAGGAACACCGCCACGAACAGGATCTGCACCGTGTAGAGCAACAGGCCCATCATCTGGAACAGCTGCGGAAGTTTCTTCGCCGTCTGCTGCAGGACGACGAGTCCAGCCCCCATCACCAGCACCACGAGCACGGTGCCGACCACTGCGCCGAGCGCACCCGTGGCGCCCGCCATCACACCGCTCACGGCGGTGGCGACGGCGCCGACGGCAATGGTGGGCACAACGGCGTGGAGAAGTAGTCGGGCGTCATTCGACTGCATGGTGGCGCTCCGGCATTGGGTGGGGGTGGTGTCGTCAGGGACGAGCGTAGACCCGGCCGACGGAAGAACCTTCAGGCCAAGGAACCGTCGCACTACGGTCCTTCGACTCTATCGCCGGGTCTCGTGAACCGTATCACAAACTATTTGATGAGGTCTTTACCTCGCCCGTGTGGATCCTGTCACACGTGAGAGTGAACGCGCCCATCGGTGCACTGACGACCCGTCGATTGTCTGGTATGGGGTCAACCATCCCGATTCTTGACACCCGTTCGAGCGACCTGACGAGGCGTCAGCGATGACTCTCCGCCTTCCGGCGCTCCACGAAACGTGAGCGGTCGCCGATCGCCGTGGCGCCGTGGATGCCCGGCGGAACCGTCGGTCGGCGCTCCTCCCCCGGGGCCTTTGAGGGCGCGTTCTCGGCGGTGCCGGCGGCCGCGGTGTCCGTCGTCTGCACCGGTCCGTCCAGGACCCGCCGGTAGCGCGGCGGGACCAGCTGCTGGGCCCACATCGGGGCGCGCGGGGTGAAGCGCGGCAGCAGGAGCAGCACCAGGCCGACGGCGCTCAGCAGCACGATGCCCAGGACGATCCACATGCTGGCGTCGTTCGCGGAGTACGCCACCGCGCCGAACGCGATCAGCGCGGACCAGAAGTACATGATCAGCACTGCGCGGCTGTGCGAGTGGCCGATCTCCAGCAGGCGGTGGTGCAGGTGCCCGCGGTCCGCGGCGAACGGCGACTGGCCCTTCCAGGTCCGCCGCACAATGGCCAGAATCAGGTCCGCGACCGGCACCGCGATGATCGTCAGCGGCAGCAGCAGCGGGATGTAGACCGGCACCATCGCGTGGGTCGCCTCGCGCAGACCGCCCGCCTTCTGGTTGAGCAGGTCCGGGTCGACCTGGCCGGTCACCGAGACCGCGCCGGCGGCCATCACCAGGCCGATCAGCATGGATCCGGAGTCGCCCATGAAGATCCGGGCGGGGTGCATGTTGTGCGGCAGGAAGCCCAGGCACATGCCCATCAGAACGACCGAGAACAGGGTGGCGGGCGCGGCCGCCTCGATGCCGTAACCGAACCAGAGCCGGTAGGTGTACATGAAGAACGCGGCCGCGGCGATGCCGACCATGCCGGACGCCAGACCGTCCAGGCCGTCGACGAAGTTCACCGCGTTGATGGTGATGACGACCAGCGCCACGGTCAGCAGCGTGCCCTGCATCGGCGTCAGCGAGACGGTGCCGATGCCCGGGATCGGGATCCACAGGATCGTCAGGCCCTGAAGGACCATGACGCCCGCGGCGATCATCTGGCCGCCCAGCTTGACCAGGGCGTCCACGCCCCACTTGTCGTCCAGCACGCCGAGGATCCAGATCAGCGCGGCGCCCGACAGCAGTGCCCGCGGCTCGTTGGTCTCGGCGACGCTCTTGAGGTTGGTCAGGTGCGCGGCCACCAGCAGTCCCGCGCACAGCCCGCCGAACATCGCGATCCCGCCCAGTCGGGGGGTCGGCTCGCGGTGCACGTCACGCGCGCGGATCTCCGGCACCGCACCGGCCGCGATCGCGAACTTCCGCACCGGACCGGTCAGCAGGTAGGTCACCGCGGCAGTGACGCACAGCGTCAGCAGGTATTCACGCACGGGCTGCCCCATCGAGATAGCTGGCCATCACAGCCCCACACCTTATGCGTGTCCGGACCCTGGCCGTGAACACAGGGGAACACCGGGGAGGACGACAGCCGCCCCGCGGGCGGTTCCGGCACCGCCCGCGCCCGAGGTCAGCCCTGGTCCGGGTAGGGCGGGAACCGGCCGACCAGGCCGGCGATCGCGGCCCGCACCGCACCGTCCTCGCGCAGCGCCGCCCCGATCAGCTCGGCGATGCGGTGCATTTCGGCCTCGCCCATCCCCTGCGTCGTCACCGCGGCGCTGCCCAGCCTGATTCCGGTCGGGCAGGCCGCGCCCGCTGGCGGTTTCGCGCTCGGCAGCGCGCAGGTGTCCAGCACGATCCCGGCGGCCGCCAGCCGGCCGCGGGCGGTGCGCGCGTCCAGGCCGAGCGGGGCGGTGTCCGCGGTGATCAGATGGGTGTCGGTACCGCCGGTGGTGACCGTCAGGCCCTGCGCGGCCAGTCCGTCGGCCAGCGCCCGGGCGTTGGCGACGACCTGCTGGGCGTAGGCCCGGAACGCGGGCGTCGCGGCCTCCGCGAAGGCCACGGCCTTGGCGGCGACCGCGTTCATCTGGGCACCGCCCTGGGTGAACGGGAACACCGCGCGGTCGATCCGCTCGGCCAGCCGCGCCCGGCACAGGATCATCCCGCCGCGCGGCCCGCGCAGCACCTTGTGGGTGGTGGCGCACACCACGTCGGCGTACGGGACCGGGCTGGGCGCCGCGCGGCCGGCGATCAGCCCCATCGGATGCGCCACATCGGCGATCAGGTAGGCGCCGGTCTCGTCGGCGATGTCGCGGAAGGCGGCGTAGTCGATGTGCCGCGGATAGGAGATCGAGCCGCAGACCAGGGCCTTGGGGCGGCGCTCCAGGGCCAGCGCGCGGATCGCCTCGTGGTCGAGCCGCCCGCTCGCCGGGTCGACGCCATAGCCGGCGAAGTCGAACCACCGGCCGGAGAAGTTGGCCGGTGAGCCGTGGGTGAGGTGGCCGCCGTCCCGCAGGGACAACGCCAGGACGGTGTCGCCGGGGCGCAGCAGCGCGGCGTAGGCGGCCAGCACGGCCGAAGACCCCGAGTGGGACTGGACGTTGGCGTGCTCGGCACCGAACAGGGCCTTGGCGCGCTCGACCGCGATCCGCTCGGCGAGGTCCACGATCTCGCAGCCGGCGTGGTGCCGGGCGCCCGGATAGCCCTCGGCGTACTTGTTGCCCAGAGGGGAGCCGAGGGCGGCCAGGACCGCGGGCGAGACGAAGTTCTCGGCGGCGATCAGCTGGAGCCCGTCGCTCTGCCGGCCGCTCTCCGCCAGCAGGACGCCGGCGATCTCCGGGTCCTGGCGCAGCAGCGCGGCGAAGTCGGGCGAGCCGGGTGGCCGGGTGACCTCGGCGCGGGCGGCGTCCCTGGCCCGCTGCCCGGCGGTCTCGGCCGCCGCTGCGGCCCGGGGGTCGGCGGCCGGGGCGCGGCCGGCCGGTGAGGTGCGGCGGGATGACGCGGTGGTGGCGGGCATCGCTGGCTCCGGGCCTCGGCGGGGACCTGGGCACGTCGCACGTGCCCTCGGGGCCCGTCCGGCCCTGCTCGCCCGGCAGGGCCCAATCCCAATGTAGGCGCGGCACAGGGATCGGGCGCGGCGTGCCGGGTCCGATCGGGTCCCGGGGTCGGCAGCGGGCCGTAGAGAGGCCGTCAGGGCCGTTCCCGGGGCCTTCTGGGCCAGGGGGCGCGCCCGTGCCGCCGTGCGCCGGTGCGTTACGCCGGTGCCGGGACCCCGGTGAGGGCGGTGACGACCGGGTCGAGCGCACGGTTGATCTCGTCGCCGATGGAGCGGAAGAACGTGATCGGTGCGCCGTAGGGGTCGTGGACCTCGTCGGACTCCGGGTTGGGCGCCAGCAGCCAGCCGCGCAGCGCGGCGGCGGCGCCGACCAGCGCGCGGGCGCGCTCGACCAGCCCGCCGTCCGGCAGGTCCGGGTCGGGCGCCGGCAAAGTGGCCGGATCTATGGCGCGAACCAGGCGGTTGAACTCCTTCAAGGTGAACGTCCGCAGCCCCGCGGAGTGCCCCATCGAGATGACCTGCGCGCGGTGGTCGCGGGTCGCGGTGAGCACCAGGTCGGCGCGGATGACGTGCTCGTCGAGCAGCTCCCGGCCGATGAAGCCGGCGGGGTCCGCACCGTAGTCGGCGAGCACCGTCGCGGCGTGCGCCTCCATCGGGGCGCCCTCATGACCCCAGGTGCCCGCGCTCTCCACGAGCAGCCCGCAGCCGAGGACCGCGTGCGGGGAGCCCAGCCGCTCCTGGAGGGCGTGCCGGTGCAGCCGTTCGGTGATCGGCGAGCGGCAGACGTTGCCGGTGCTGACGTGGAGGATGCGGAAACACGGCGGGTTCTCCGCCGGGGCGGAGAAGTGGTCGGCGCCTGGTCCCGCTATGCCACGTCCCTGCGGCGGCGGCATCAATGCGCCACCTCGAGCTCGGGTACGACCTTGCGCAGCTCCTCCGCGCTGATGGCGCCCTCGCGCAGCAGCACCGGCACCTTGCCGGTGACGTCCACGATCGAGGACGGCACGGCGGCGGGGGTCGGCCCGGCGTCGAGGTAGACCGAGACCGAGTCGCCGAGCATCTCCTGGGCGGCGTCGCAGTCCTGCGGGGAGGGGTGGCCGGTGAGGTTGGCGCTGGAGACGGCCATCGGGCCGAACTCGGTGAGCAGTTCGATGGCGACCGGGTGCAGCGGCATCCGGACCGCGACCGTGCCGCGGGTCTCGCCCAGGTCCCAGGTCAGCGACGGCTGGTGCCTGGCGACGAGGGTCAGCGCCCCCGGCCAGAACGCGTCGACCAGTTCCCAGGCCTGTTCGGAGAACTCGGTGACCAGGCCGTGCAGGGTGTTGGGGGACCCGACCAGGACCGGGGAGGGCATCCCCCGGCCGCGGCCCTTGGCCTCCAGCAGGTCGCCGACGGCCTCCGGGCTGAAGGCGTCCGCGCCGATGCCGTAGACGGTGTCGGTCGGCAGCACGACCAGCTCGCCGCGCCGGACGGCCGAGGCGGCCTCACGCAGGCCGGTCGCGCGGTCGGTCGCGTCGCTGCAGTCGTATCGCCGTGCCATTAGCGGTCCTCCTCGTGCGGAACGAATACTTCGGATGCATCGGCTGCATCGGGCGCCGGAGCGGGGCGGTTCATGGCGTCGCCCGGCGCGCGGTGGCGAAGCGGGGCCGCTTGTTGAGGTCGGGGTGGTCGGCCGCGTCCGCCCAGCCCCGCTCCTCGTTGAAGATCCACGGCACCTGTCCGCCCTGGGTGTCGGCGTGCTCGATGACGACCACGCCGCCGGGCCGCAGCAGGCGGTGCGCGGTCCGCTCGATGCCCCGGATGGTGTCCAGGCCGTCCTCGCCGGAGAACAGCGCCAGCTCCGGGTCGTGGTCACGGGCCTCGGGGGCGACGTACTCCCACTCGGTGAGCGGGATGTACGGCGGGTTGGAGATCACCAGGTCGACCTGCCCGTCCAGTTCGGGAAGCGCGGAGAGCGCATCGCCGTGGTGGAGAACGACGCGGGACCCCTCGACGTTCTTGCGGGCGAAGGCCAGGGCCTCCTCGGAGAGCTCCACGGCGTGCACGCGCGAGCGCGGCACCTCCTGCGCCAGGGCGAGGGCGATCGCCCCCGAGCCGGTGCACAGGTCGACGATCAGCGGCTCCACGACGTCCATGGCGCGCACCGCGTCTATGGCCCAGCCGACCACCGACTCGGTCTCCGGGCGGGGCACGAACACCCCTGGCCCGACGGCGAGTTCGAGGTAGCGGAAGAACGCCCGTCCGGTGATGTGCTGGAGGGGTTCACGCGCCTCACGGCGGGCGATGGCCTCCCAGTAGCGGGCGTCGAAGTCCGCGTCGGGGACCGTGTGCAGCTGGCTGCGCTTGACGCCGTGCACATGCGCGGCCAGCTCCTCCGCGTCGAAGCGCGGGGAGGGCACGCCGGCGTCGGCCAGCCGCTGGGTGGCCTGGGCCACCTCCGCGAGCAGCAGGTTCACTGGTCCTCCAGCCGATCCGTCCTGGGTCTTGCAGTCTTACTGGGCGGCGGCGAGCTTGGCCGCCGCGTCGGCGTCGACGCACGCCTGGATGACCGGGTCCAGCTCGCCGTCGAGCACCTGGTCCAAGTTGTACGCCTTGAAGCCCACCCGGTGATCCGAGATCCGGTTCTCCGGGAAGTTGTACGTGCGGATGCGCTCCGAGCGGTCCACGGTGCGCACCTGGCTGCGCCGGGCGTCCGAGGCCTCCCGCTCGGCCTCCTCCTGGGCCGCGGCCAGCAGCCGCGAGCGGAGGATGCGCATCGCCTGCTCCTTGTTCTGGAGCTGGCTCTTCTCGTTCTGGCAGGAGACCACGATGCCGGTGGGCAGGTGGGTGATGCGGACCGCGGAGTCGGTGGTGTTGACCGACTGGCCGCCCGGCCCCGAGGAGCGGTAGACGTCGATCCGCAGGTCGTTCGCGACGATCTCGACCTCGACCTCCTCGGCCTCCGGCGTGACCAGCACACCGGCCGCGGAGGTGTGGATCCGGCCCTGCGACTCGGTGGCGGGCACCCGCTGGACGCGGTGCACCCCGCCCTCGTACTTCAGCCGCGCCCAGACACCCTGGCCCGGCTCGGTGGCCCCGCCGCCGCCCTTGGTCTTCACCGCGACCTGGACGTCCTTGTAGCCGCCGAGGTCGGACTCGTTGGCGTCGAGGATCTCGGTCTTCCAGCCGGCCCGCTCCGCGTACCGCAGGTACATCCGCAGCAGGTCGCCGGCGAACAGCGCCGACTCCTCGCCGCCCTCTCCGGCCTTGACCTCCAGGATGACGTCCTTGTCGTCGCTGGGGTCGCGCGGGACGAGCAGCAGGCGCAGCTTCTCGGTGAGCTCCTCGCGACTGGCTTCGAGGTCCTTGACCTCGCTCGCGAAGTCCGGGTCGTCGGCGGCCAGTTCGCGGGCCGTCCCGATGTCGTCGCCGGTCTGCTTCCACGCGCGGTACGTGGTGATGATCGGGGTCAGTTCGGCGTAGCGCTTGTTGAGCCGCATGGCCTCGCGCTGGTCCGCGTGGACCGCTGGGTCGGCCAGCCGCTTTTCGAGGTCGGCGTGCTCGCCGACCAGTTCCTCGACCGCCTCGAACATCGTGTGTTCCTCTGCTGACTGACTGGTGTGGCTTTCCGGGGCGCTGCGCCCCGTTGCCGCGGTGCGGCGGGCCGGCCCTCGGCCGGGAGGCAGAGGGTGCGGACGACAAAGACGCCGGTCCGATCCCCCCTCTCCAGGGGCGACCGGAGGCCGGCGCCTTGCGGGTCGCTACTTCTTGGCGGCCTGGGCGGACTTGCCGAAGCGGGCCTCGAAGCGGGCCACACGGCCGCCCGTGTCCATGATCTTCTGCTTGCCCGTGTAGAACGGGTGGCACTCGGAGCAGATGTCGGCGCGGATGGTGCCGCCGGCAACGGTGCTACGGGTGGTGAACGAGGCGCCACAGGTGCAGCTGACCTGGGTCTCGACGTACTCCGGGTGGATGTCGCGCTTCAAGGGATTCTCCTAGGTTCGGGAGTGCACCGGGTCGTGGCGCGGATTGCGTCACGTGAACCGGGGCCGACGGTCCAGTTTGCCAGCACTGACCGCATCTCCCAAAACCGGGGTGCGGCCTCCGGTATTCCCGGGCGGCGCCGGCGCGGGGGCGGCTACTTGACGTAGCGGGACGTGCCGCCCTTGTCACCCGCCGAGCCCTTGATCGCGGACTTGGGAACGTCCTGGTCGTGGCGGAGGGCGTCCCACACCTTGCGGCCCTGGGCGGCGAGCGGCAGCACCCGGTCGGGGTCGACCGGGTCGTAGGCCACCGGGAGCGTCATCATGTCGATGCGGTCGGTCGGGATGCCGCCGAGCTCCTTGGCCAGGCCGGTCAGCGCGGTCACCGAGTCGAGGTCGGTGTCGGTGGTGACGGCCTTGGTGGCGGTGTCGGCGACGTCGTAGAGCCTGGTCGGGTCGGAGAGCACGCCGACGCTGCGGACCTGCTTCATCAGCGCCTTGAGGAAGGTCTGCTGGAGCTGGATGCGGCCCAGGTCGCTGCCGTCGCCGCCGGGGACGCCGTGCCGGGTGCGGACCAGGCCGAGGGCGTCCTCGCCGCCCAGGGTGTGCTTGCCGGGCGCCAGGTGCAGGTGGCTGTAGTTGTCGTCGATCGCCTTGGTGGTGGTGATGTCCACCCCGCCCAGGGCGTCGATGAGCTTCTTGAAGCCGGTGAAGTCGACCTCGACGAAGTGGTCCATGCGGATCCCGCTCATCGACTCGACGGTCTTGACGGCGCAGGCCGGGCCGCCGACCTCGAAGGCGGTGTTGAACATCGCCCGCTGCTGCCCGGGGACGGTCTTGCCGTCCTTGGCGCACTCGGGCCGGGTGACCAGGGTGTCGCGGGGGATGCTGACGACGCCGGCCTTCTTGTGCCCCTTGAAGACGTGGACGACCATCGCGGTGTCGGAGCGCGCCCCGCCCTCGTCCTTGCCGTAGGAGCCGTTCTTGCCGGCCCGGGAGTCGGAGCCCATGACGAGGATGTCCATCGAGCCGTTGTCGATGTTCTTGGGCCGGTCGTGGCCGAGGACGGCGTTGATGTCGACGCCCTTGAGGTTGCCGTTGAACTTGACGTAGAGGTAGCCGAGTCCGGCGCCGCCGAGCACGCCCACCCCGAGCAGCGTGCACAGCGTGCGGGTGAGGACCTTGCGCCCCCGGGTGGGGCCCTTGCGCCGCCGGCCGGTGGCACGTATGGAGCGGCCCCGGCTCTCGGCCGTCTGCGCGGTCCCGTCGCTCTGTGCCATCTGTTCCTCAGTCCTTCGTGGGTCGACTGCCCCTCGCCGTCTCCTGCCGTGAGCGCTGGACTGCCCAGTCAGACGGGGGGCCGTCCGGAAGGGTTGCACAGCGCGGTACGGGCGCTTTCTTAGAAGGACGGGCCGCGAGGAACCGTCGCGGAACCTTCGATACCGCTCTCACCAGGGGTTACGCCGCGCGGCACACTCCGGCCGAAACGGCGCAGGCGCTGTCGATCTGTGCGAAAGGTCTCAAGCGGGTCACGGCCCCGCGCGGCACGCGTCACACCGTGGAGCGCCGCGCACCGGGAAGGCCCCGGGAATGCACCGGGCCCCTCACCCGCGGAAGGGGTGAGGGGCCCGGTGGAGGTGCGGCGCGGCCGCGGGCGCTTAGTCGTTGCCGTTGCCCGTGGTCGGCGTCGTCTTCTGGATCTGGAGCAGGAACTCCGCGTTGGACTTCGTCTGCTTCATCTTGTCCAGCAGCAGCTCGATGGCCTGCTGCTGGTCCAGCGCGTGCAGCACCCGGCGCAGCTTCCAGACGATGGCCAGCTCGTCGCTGCCCATCAGGATCTCCTCCTTGCGGGTGCTGGACGCGTCGACGTCCACCGCGGGGAAGATGCGCTTGTCGGAGAGCTTGCGGTCGAGCTTGAGCTCCAGGTTGCCGGTGCCCTTGAACTCCTCGAAGATCACCTCGTCCATCCGCGAGCCGGTCTCGACCAGCGCGGTGGCCAGGATGGTCAGCGAACCGCCGTCCTCGATGTTGCGCGCGGCACCGAAGAAGCGCTTCGGCGGGTAGAGCGCGGTCGAGTCGACACCACCGGACAGGATGCGGCCGGAGGCGGGCGCCGCGAGGTTGTACGCGCGGCCCAGGCGGGTGATGGAGTCCAGCAGGACGACCACGTCGTGGCCCAGCTCGACCAGGCGCTTGGCGCGCTCGATGGCGAGTTCGGCGACGGTGGTGTGGTCCTCGGCCGGGCGGTCGAAGGTCGAGGAGATGACCTCGCCCTTGACCGACCGCTGCATGTCGGTGACCTCTTCCGGACGCTCGTCGACGAGGACGACCATCAGGTGGCACTCAGGGTTGTTGCGGGTGATCGAGTTGGCGATCGCCTGCATGATCATGGTCTTGCCGGTCTTCGGCGGGGCCACGATCAGACCGCGCTGGCCCTTGCCGATCGGCGTGACCAGATCGATGATCCGGGTCGTCAGACCGCCCGACTCGCCCTCCAGGCGCAGCCGCTCCTGCGGGTAAAGGGGCGTCAGCTTCCCGAACTCCGCACGCTGGCGGCCCTGTTCGGGCGCCATGCTGTTGACGCTGTCCAGCCGCACCAGGGCGTTGAACTTCTCGCGCCGCTCGCCGTCCTTGGGCTGACGGACCGCACCGGTGACGTGATCGCCCTTGCGCAGACCGTTCTTGCGGACCTGGGCGAGCGAGACGTACACGTCGTTCGGGCCGGGCAGGTAGCCGGAGGTCCGGATGAACGCGTAGTTGTCGAGGATGTCGAGGATGCCCGCGACGGGGATCAGCACGTCGTCGTCGGCCACCTGCGGCTCGTTGGCGAACTCCTCGCGGCCACGGCGTCCGCGGCGGTCGCGGTAACGGCCGCGCCGACCGCGCCGGCCGCCCTCGAAGTCCTCGTCGTCGCCGTCCCGGCGGTCCCGCTGACGGCTGCCGCCCTGGCCGCCGTCGCCCGCGTCGCCCTTGCGGCGGTCACGGTCACGGTCGCGGTCGCGGTCGCGGTCACGCCGACCGCGCTCGCCCTTCTGGCCGCGCTCCTGACGGTCCCCGCGCTCCTGGCGCTCGCCGCCCTTGGCGGTCCGGCCCTCGCCGGCCTCCTGCGGGGCGGTCTCGGTCCGGGCCTCGGTCTTGACCGCGGTGGCGGTCTCGGCCTTGGCCTCGGCACCGTTGTCCGGGCTGCCCGCGGGGGCGGTGGCCCGACGCCGGCGACGCTCGCCGGCCGGAGCCTCGTCGATGGGGGCACCTCCCTGGTCGACCCCAGTGGAGACCTTGGGGGAGGGCTGGCCGGGGATGTCGATCTGCTGCTGCGCCCCCGACTTCTCCGCGGTCTTGGCCGACTTGGCGGTCTTCTGGGCCTTGGCGGACTCGGCACCGTCCTCGCCGGTGCGGGCCTTGGAGGTCGTACGGCGCTTGGGCTTGGTCTCGGTGTCGGCCGCGGGCGCGTCGGCCTTGGCTGCGGCCCCGGAGCCGGCGGCCTGCCGCTCCTTGATGACCTCGATCAGCTGGCTCTTGCGCATCCGCGCGGTGCCCTTGATACCGAGGCCGGAGGCAACCTGCTGCAGCTCCGCCAGGACCATGCCCTCAAGGCCGGTGCCGGAACGGCGGCGTCGCGTGGTGGCAGGCGCGGCGGGAGCGTCCGTGGCGGGCGTGGCGGCACTGCCATCGGTGCGCGCGCCCATCAGATCGGTGGTGTCGCTCACGAAGGGTCCTTCCCTGGAGCGGGCGTCGGCCTGTCTGGCTCGGCGACCGGTTGTGCTGTCCGGCCGGGTCCTTGGTCTAACGGACCGGGCCGGGGCGGTGGACCCGCCTGATTCGGCGGAGAAATCAATTCATGGCTCCGGCGTGAAGATCTGGGATGAGGCTTTCGTCGTCACGCCGATTCCGGAGCATGCTCACTCCTGCTCAGGACAAAAGCTCCAAGCAGTTGGGGAGGCTCCCGGAAGAAAGTGGTCCCGATGGGGGACACGAAGCACCGCGCCCTCTGGCGTCGAGTACTGACTTGAGGTTAACACTACCGGATCCAACAAACATTCCCCCTCTCAAAGACCGGCGATCGTCGATCACTCGGTGTGATCACCCGGCGAGCGGCAGCACGCAGGTGCCTGCCGCGTCGAGGGTCAGCCGGTTGGCCGCCCACCCCTCGCCCGCCAGCGCCGCGACCTTGTCGGCCGCCGCTTCTTCGACCAGCGCGAGCACCGTCGGGCCCGCACCGGAGATGACTGCAGGGACGCCGTCCGCGCGCAGTCGGTTCACCAGGCCCATGCTCTCCGGCATCGCGGGGGCGCGGTAGTCCTGGTGAAGTCGGTCCTCGGTCGCGGCAAGCAGCAGCTCGGGGCGCCTGGTCAGGGCCTCGACGAGCAGTGCGGCGCGACCGGCGTTGGCCGCGGCGTCCACGTGCGGGACGGTGCGCGGCAGCAGTCCGCGGGCGGTTTCGGTCAGTACCGGCTTTCCCGGCACGAAGACCACCGGAACGATGGAATCGGCCGGATCCATGCGGATTGCCCGTGCGGTGCCGGTGTCCGTCCAGGCGAGGGTGAATCCGCCGAGCAGACAGGCGGCGACGTTGTCGGGGTGGCCCTCGATCTCGTTGGCGAGTTCCAGCAACGCGGTGTCGTCGAGCTTCTGCTCGCCGCCTATGGTCACGGCGCGGGCGGCGACGATGCCGGCGCAGATGGCGGCCGAGGAGGAGCCGAGCCCCCGGCCGTGCGGAATGCGGTTGGCGCAGACGATCTCCAGGCCGCGCGGCTGCCCGCCGAGCAGGTCGAAGGCGGTGCGCATGGCCCGGACGAGCAGATGGCTTTCGTCGCGCGGCAGCGTCGTTGCGCCCTCGCCGGCGATGTCGACGTGCAGACCGGAGTCGGCGACCCGTACCACGACGTCGTCGTACAGCCCCAGGGAAAGCCCTAGGGCATCGAAGCCGGGGCCGAGATTGGCGCTGGTAGCGGGGGTGCGCACCCGGACGGCGGCGGCGCGGAACGCGGGACCGGCCATCGCTCGATGACTCTCCTTGATTGATGCTGCGGTACTGCCCCCGAGCGCAGCACCGCTGCACCGAGGTGCCCGGACGGCTCGTGGGGTCTGTTCTGACCTGCCCTGCGCACCACTGCGTTATGCCGTGGGGAGGGGAGTTGGGTGCCAGCCTATCGAAGGAAGGTTCTGTCGCGACATAGGGCGCACAGGAGGCGCACGATGCGTGTCGCGCGCCAGTGCATGCCTCAACGCCGTCTTTGCAGCGTTTGCGAGAGGGTTTGCGCAATGTGCGGTTCGGGGGCGGGCGGGCGGCTGGCCGGCCCGCCCTCCCCCGAACTCCTGCGCAGCTCCCGGGAGGTCCGCGACGGTCAGCCCAGGCCCAGGCGCTCGGCGGCGGCCGCGGCGTCGACCGGGACCGTTACCGGCTGCGGCGCACCGGCCACCGCCCAGTCGGGGTCCTTCAGGCCGTTGCCGGTGACCGTGCAGACGATCCGCTGGCCGGGGTCGACCTTGCCCTCCTCGGCGGCCTTGAGCAGGCCGGCGACCGAGGCGGCCGAGGCGGGCTCCACGAAGACGCCCTCCTGGGCGGCCAACAGGCGGTAGGCGGCTAGGATTTGACGGTCCGTCACAGCGTCGATGAGGCCGCCGGACTCGTCCCGGGCGCGCTCGGCGAACTCCCAGGAGGCGGGGTTGCCGATCCGGATCGCGGTGGCGATGGTGTGCGGGTCCTTGACGACCTCGCCGCGCACGATCGGGGCGCTGCCGGATGCCTGGAAGCCCCACATCCGCGGGGTGCGCGCGGCGATGCCGTCGGCCGCGTACTCCCGGTAGCCCCGCCAGTAGGCGGTGATGTTGCCGGCGTTGCCGACGGGCAGCACATGGATGTCCGGGGCGTCGCCGAGCATGTCGACGATCTCGAAGGCGGCGGTCTTCTGGCCCTCGATGCGCACCGGGTTGACGGAGTTCACAAGTGCGACCGGGTAGTTCTCGGAGAGGCCCCGGGCCAGGGTCAGACAGTCGTCGAAATTTCCGTCGACCTGGAGGATCTTGGCGCCGTGCACCAGCGCCTGGCCCATCTTGCCGAGCGCGATCTTGCCCTGCGGGACCAGCACCGCACAGACCATCCCGGCCCGGACCGCGTAGGCGGCGGCCGAGGCGGAGGTGTTGCCGGTGGAGGCGCAGATGACGGCCTTGGCGCCGTCCTCCTTGGCGCGGGTGATGGCCATCGTCATCCCGCGGTCCTTGAACGACCCCGTGGGGTTGGCGCCCTCGACCTTGAGGTGCACCTCGCAGCCCGTGCGCTCGGACAGCACCTGGGCGGGGACGAGCGGCGTGCCGCCCTCCCGGAGGGTCACGACCTCGGTCGTGTCGCTGACCGGCAGCCGGTCGCGGTACTCCTCGATGATTCCGCGCCACTGGCCGTTCGCAGTGGTCACGGTGGAATTGGCAGACATGGGTTCCTTTACTCCCCTTCGACCCGCATGATGCTGATGACACCGCGGACGGTGTCCAGCCCGCGCAGCGCTTCGACCGTCGACGACAGGGCGGCGTCGGTCGCCCGGTGGGTGACGACGACGAGGTCCGCCTCGCCGTCCCTGCCCTGCTGGCGGACGGTGTCGATCGACACGCCGTGTTCGGCGAAGACCGTGGCGACCTGCGCGAGGACGCCGGGCTTGTCGGCCACGTCGAGACTGATGTGGTAGCGGGTGACGACCTCACCCATCGGGCTGACGGGCAGCGCGGTGTACGCCGACTCCCCCGGCCCGGTGGCACCGGCGAGCTTGTTGCGGCAGACCGCGACGAGGTCGCCGAGGACCGCGGAGGCGGTGGGCGAACCGCCCGCGCCCGGTCCGTAGAACATCAACTGGCCGGCCGCGTCGGCCTCGACGAAGACCGCGTTGTACGCCTCGCGCACGGAGGCCAGCGGATGGCTCAGCGGGATCATCGCCGGGTGCACCCGTGCGGTCACCGACGCGCCGTCCGCGGCCCGCTCGCAGATGGCCAGCAGCTTGACGGTGCAGCCCATCCGCTTGGCGGAGGCGATGTCCGCGGCGGTGACCTCGGTCAGCCCCTCGCGGTGCACGTCGTCGATGGTGACGCGGGTGTGGAAGGCGATCCCGGCGAGGATCGCGGCCTTGGCGGCGGCGTCGAAGCCCTCGACGTCGGCGGTCGGGTCGGCCTCGGCGTAACCGAGCGCGGTGGCCTCGTCGAGGGCCTCGGTGTAGCCGGCGCCGGTGGTGTCCATCTTGTCGAGGATGAAGTTGGTGGTGCCGTTGACGATGCCGAGGACGCGGTTGACCTTGTCGCCGGCGAGCGACTCGCGCAGCGGCCGCACCAGCGGGATCGCGCCGGCGACCGCCGCCTCGTAGTACAGGTCGGCGTTGTGCTTCTCGGCTGCCGCGTGCAGCGCGGCGCCGTCCGCCGCGACCAGCGCCTTGTTGGCGGAGACCACGCTCGCGCCGTGCTCGAAGGCGGTGGTGATCAGCCCCCGGGCGGGCTCGATCCCGCCGATCACCTCGATGACCACGTCGATGTCACCGCGTTTGACGAGTGCGGTGGCGTCGGTGGTGATCAGCTCGGCCGGGATGCCGGCGCGCACCCGCTCGGGGCGGCGGACGGCGATCCCGGCGAGCTCCACGGGCGCACCGATGCGGGCGGCGAGGTCGTCGGCGTGCGTCGTCATGATGCGCGCCACCTCTGAGCCGACCACACCACAGCCCAGCAGCGCCACCTTCAGCGGACGCGTACGCATCATTCGACCTCGTCTTTTCTTCGATCCAGCGGTTTCATGCTCGGTCATGCACCAGTTTTCCTGGTCACGCACCAGTCTCACGCACCGGATGGCGGTTTCCGCCGTGCGTCCGGATGCCGAGACATTTATTTCATCACCGGGCCCGGCCCCGACGATCCGCCCCTACCCGACATCCAACCGCAGGAGATCTTCCTCCGTCTCCCGCCGGACGACGACCCGGGCCGCACCGTCCCGGACCGCCACCACCGGCGGCCGCAGCGCGTGGTTGTAGTTGCTCGCCATGGACCGGCAGTAGGCGCCGGTGGCCGGCACCGCGAGCAGGTCCCCGGGCGCCACGTCGGAGGGCAGGAAGGCGTCCCGCACGACGATGTCGCCGCTCTCGCAGTGCTTGCCGACGACCCGCGACAGCATCGGCTCGGCGTTCGACGTCCGGGAGGCCAGCACCACGCTGTACTCCGCGTCGTAGAGCGCGGTGCGGATGTTGTCGGACATCCCGCCGTCCACGGAGACGTAGGTGCGCAGGCCCTCCAGCTCCTTGACCGTGCCGACCTCGTAGAGCGTGAAGGCGGTCGGGCCGACGATCGCCCGGCCCGGCTCGACCGAGATCCGCGGCGCCCGCAGCCCGGCCGCCTCGCACTCGCGGCCCACGATGTCGCGCAGCGCCGCGGCGATCTCGCGCGGCTCGCGCGGGTCGTCGTCCGAGGTGTACGCGATACCGAGCCCGCCACCGAGGTCGATCTCCGGCAGCTCCACCCCGTGCTCGTCCCGTACGTCCGCGAGCAGCTGCACCACGCGGCGGGCGGAGACCTCGAAGCCGGCCATGTCGAAGATCTGCGAGCCGATGTGGCTGTGGATGCCGGTGAGTTCGAGGCCGTCCAGCTTCAGCGCGCGCCGCACCGCCTCGGCGGCCTGGCCGCCGGCCAGCGCGATGCCGAACTTCTGGTCCTCGTGCGCGGTCGCGATGAACTCGTGGGTGTGCGCCTCGACGCCGACGGTGACCCGGATCTGCACCCGCTGCCGCTTGCCGAGCCGCTCGGCGATGTGCGCCACCCGCACGATCTCCTGGAAGGAGTCCAGGACGATCCGGCCCACCCCGGCCTCGACGGCCCGGGTGATCTCCTGCGTGCTCTTGTTGTTGCCGTGCAGCGCGATCCGCTCGGCGGGCATGCCGGCGTCCAGCGCGGTGGCCAGTTCGCCGCCGGAGCAGACGTCGAGGTTGAGTCCCTCCTCGGCCAGCCACCGCACGACGGCCCGGGACAGGAACGCCTTGCCCGCGTAGAAGACGTCGGCGTCCGGCCCGAAGGCGTCCTTCCAGGCCCGGCAGCGCGCCCGGAAGTCGTCCTCGTCCAGGAAGTACGCCGGCGTGCCGAACTCCTCGGCGAGCGCGGTCACGGACAGCCCGCCGACCGTCACCGCGCCGTCGGCGTCGCGCCGGACGGTACGGGACCAGACCTGCGGGTCAAGGGAGTTGAGGTCGGCGGGCGGTCCGGCGTAGTGCCCGTCGGGCAGTACGTCGCCATGCCGGGGTCCTGCGGGATGCGCGGAACGGCTCATAACGGAAACGGTCCCCTCAAGATCGTTCAGAGGCGCTGAGCGGGGCGGCCACCGGTGCGGTTCGCACGACGTCGGGCGGATGCATCGGAGGTCCTCGGATCAGACGTGTTCAGGAGCAGAGATGCCGAGCAGGCGCAGGCCGTTCCCCAGCACCGTCCCCGTGGCCTCGGCGAGGGCCACCCGGGCGCGGTGCACGGCCAAGGGTTTCTGCTCGCCGACGGGCAGCGGCCAGAACTCCTCCTGCCAGCGCAGATAGGCGTCCGCGGTGGCCTCCAGATGGCGCACCACCCGGTCCGGCGCACACCGGCGTGCGGCGGTCGCGGTGGCCGTCGGGTACGTGCCCAGGCAGGTCTCCAGTGCCTGGAGCGTCTGCGGGGCCCGGGGTGCCTGGGACGTCCGCGGGGCGGCCCGGTGGGGCGGCGCGTCCCCGGGGTGCGCGGACGGCTCCCCCAGCACGTCGCCCGGCTCGCCGGCGAACCCCAACTCGCCGGCGTTCCGCACCGTCGCGCGCGTGCGCGCAAAGGCGTACTGCACCCGGAAGCGGGGGTTGTCCTCGTGCTGCACGGGGCGCCGGGGCGCCCGCACCGGGTCGTGCGCGGCGGGCCGCAGCAGCACCCACCGGGCCTCGTCGCCGCCGAGCCGCGCGACCAGGTCGGCCAGCTCCCCGTCGCCGTCGGGGGCGGCCGCCGACTGCGTGCGGACCGCCTCCTCCCGCCCGAGCCGCGCCAGCGCCTCGCCGACGACGGTCTGCCGGGCCCGCGCCCACTCCCCCGTATAGCGCGCGGGTCCGCCGGTCCGTCCGGGACCGGCCGCTCCGGGCGCGGGCGGTTCGCCGTAGCGCTCGCCCCGGGCCAGGACGTCCGCGACGAGACCGGCCGCCGCCCCGACGCCCAGATGGAAGTTCAAAAAGCCCGGCCCCGCGATCTCCACCCGTGCGATGCCGGGGCATCCCACCAGCCGCCTGCGCAGGATCTCGGCCACCTCGCGCGGCGGCAGCCCCGCCTGGCCGGCGAGCTGCAACGCGACGTTGGAGGCGTAGTCCCCGCAGCCGGGCCGCGGCGGCGGCTGCACCACGATCCGCGCCGGCACCGGCACGGAAAGCTCGCGCTCCTCAACGGCGCTGCGCACGGAGCGCAGGACGGTGCGGGAGAGCTCTGCCGGGGTCACAGCACCAGCGTATGGGAGGAGGGGGGTCTCCATGCGAACGGGTTTCGTCCTGTGGACAGGGGCTCGGCGCCCGGCCTCCCCACCCCCTGCGACGAGGGACGTCTCCCGGCCGCCCGCCCGGCCCTCAGCCGGCGGCCCGACCGCCCCCGCTCCCCGGCTCACCGCTCTCCGTACCGCCCCCGAAACCGTCCCGCGGCGCCCCGCCCCACGGCCCGCCGTCGCTCCCCCTGCCCCAGGCGCCGCCGGACCGCTCGTCGCCCGGTTCCCTGACCCCTTCCGCGTGATCGCCATATCCCCTGCGCTCCCGCTGCCGTCCCTCGCGCACCAGCATCCCCACCGTGCGCACCAGGTCCATCGGTTCGAACGGCTTGGCCAGAAAGGCGTCGATGCCCACCGACTCCCCGTTGTCCACCTCGCCCTGGGAGCAGGCACTCACGATGGCGATCGGGATGTCCCACGTCCGCGGGTCGGAACGCAGCCGGGCCGCGGTGTGCAGTCCGCCCAGCCTCGGCATCATCACGTCGAGGGTCACCACGTCCGGTCTGACCCGGTGCACGACGTCCAGGCACTCGGCACCGTCAGCCGCGGTCACGACCTCGAAGCCCTCCAGCTCAAGGTTGACCCTGATCAACTGCCGAATCACCTTGTTGTCATCGACCACAAGGATCCGACCGGACAAGCCAGGCACACCATGAGACTAGGTGTCCATCTGCGGCTGCGTCCCGGTTTTACCCACTTCCGTCCCCGTGCGGGGGACCTTTCGGCGACCGCCGCCGGCGCCCCTCCCGCATGCGGTAAGGGCGCCCTTCCTTTCCCAGCTGACCGCCGGTTCCCGCCCCGGTCACCGGAACGTTCATGACCACCCCGGCGGAGCTGGTAATGTTCTACCCGTCGCCGCAACGAGCGGCGACAAAGCCCCCGTAGCTCAGGGGATAGAGCAACGGCCTCCGGAGCCGTGTGCGCAGGTTCGAATCCTGCCGGGGGCACTTCGCCGCAATCGACGTGATCACGACGCTGATCGGCGCAGGTGCCTGACGAAAGAGCCGGACTCAGTCGAGTCCGGCTCTTTTGCTTTGCCCTCGACGCGGATTCGACGCGAGGGCGCGGGCGCCTCCGTCCCACCTCCCGACTCCCCATCACCTCCACCGCGGCAGGCAGCCCTGGACGACTGGCCGTTGCGCGGCCGCCCCCAACTGACCCTGGGTGCCTGCCCGTTGGGTGGCTCTCGGAGAGTGCACGTTCCTCCACCGGAAGGCTCGGGATGGCCGGGTGCGCGGACAAGTCGGCGGCCGGGCGGGCCCGTTCGGATGGGCGCGAGGTGTTCATGGGTGCCCGGTGTCGCGGGGGGCCGCCGGGCCGCCGGGCCGCTCGAAATGGCGTCGCGCGCGCCGTTTCCGGGTGGGCACGGGCTCGATGGGTGGCATGGTTGGGAAGCCGCTTGACCTGGGATTTCAAGGCATTCGCCGGATTTGACCCCGCACTTGACAAGAACAGCCACAAATCGCCTAATGTCGCTTCGACTCATCGAGTGGACCGGACGGCACGTCGGAAACGTGGCGATCCACTGATTCCGCGTCATCGCGGTCTTTCGGGCCTTCCGGGTTTTGCAGGTCTTTACGGGTAGAGGAACCAGTCCATGCGGTGGAGGTGGCGTCGCCAGGGGGACGGGACGGCGATCGACCATCGTGCGGTGCGCAAGGAGGCCCGGCGGATCGTCGGGGAGATGCCGGTCCCCCGACCGTTCGATCTGGACGCACTGGTGGCGAACATCGCCGCGGTGCGCGGCCGGGACATCAGGCTCGTCCCGCTGCCGGACCGGCTGTTGGGGAGTACGGGACTGTGCGGCCTGTGGCTCAAGCACGAGACCCTGCCGCTCGATCTGATCCTCCATGTCGAGAGCACCACGCGCTTCCACCGCGAGAAGATCATCCTGCACGAGCTGGGGCATCTGTGGTGTGACGACGCCGACGGGGTCACCACGCAGGTGATGGACGAGGTGGTGGGCGATCCGTCCGCCGAGCTGGTCGGCCAGTTGATCGGGCGCGGACAGGCGGCCCCCCGCCGGCGCTTCGGCACGCGGGTGGAGGCCCGTGCGGAGACCGTGGCCGACCTCATCCACCACATCGCGTACACGGACGAGTTCATCGAGGACGGCGCGCTGCGGGCGCTGGACGACACCCTCACCCACCCAGGCAGGAGCCCCCGTGACTGATGCGATCGCCTACACCATCGTGGGTCTGCTGCTGGTGCAGGCACTCTGGCGGGCGCCCGCCGCGTTGCGGGGCAGGGCCCGTGAGCGTTCCCTGTGGGGCACGTTCAGCGCGCTGGCGCTGGCCTGGCTGATGCGCACCACGCTCGGCAGGTACCTCGTCGACGACCTCGGCGTGGCCGACCTGGCGACGCTGCTCAAGCACACCCTCGCGATCGCGGCGATGTGCGCGCTGCTGCGGTATCTCACGGCGGTCGACGCCGGCGAGATCGCGTCGGGGGCGCAGCCGAGCCGCCGCATCCGCGTCACGGCGGCGGTGCACCGTCACGCCCGTTGGGCATGCGCGGTCACGATCGCCGCGATGGCGGGGATCTTCCTGTGCTGGCTGCACCGCACCGAGGTCCCCACGTCGGTGTACTTCATGGAGCGGCATGCCGGCGAGGCCGGGCTGGCCGTCTACATGGGCCTGTTCTACGTCTACTGCGGTGCCGTGACGGCCCTGTGCGGATACCAGTGGGGCAGCAAGGCCCGGCACGCGCCGCGGCGCACGCTGCGCGTCGGGCTGTGGCTGATGGCCGCGGGCATGGTCGTGGGCACGCTCTACTCCGTCGTGCGCGCCGTCTGCGCGGTCGTCAACTCCGTCATCCCGGCGGCCCCGGGGCCCAACGCCGTCCAGGAGGCGGTGACCGACACGCTGCTGTATGCGGCGTTCCTCCTCTGGGCGATCGGGGTGATCGCCCCGACGATCCATGTCGCGGTCTTCCGCTACCGGACCCTGGCGGCCATCAGGGCGCTCCACCGGCTCTGGCGGGACCTCGCCTTCGTGGTGCCCGATCTGGTCCTGTACCCGCCGAGCCGCATCCTGCCGGGCAGCCGGCTCGCGGCGCCGCTCAACACGGCGCGGGACATGTTCGCGCACGACGCGTCCCCGCAGATCCGGCTCGGCCGCTACGTCACGGAGATCCGCGACGCGATCCACGAGCTGCGCCGGCGCGCTCCCGAGGATCTGTACCGGCACGCCCGGGAGTTGGCGGCGGCCGAGTCGGACGGCCAGCCGGCCGACGCCGTGGCCGAGGCGTACTGGATCCGGGCCGCCATGGCCAGTGCCGACCGTCCCGTCGGCTCGCCCGTCCCGTTCCCCGCCGGCCGCGGGGAGAGTCTCGCCGCGGAGGTGCCGTGGCTGCTGAAGGTGGCGGACGCCTACGCGCGGGCCAACCCGACCGCGGCCGTCCGGCTGCTGGGGGCGGCGACACCGGCCTGACCGTCCCGCCGCCCGCCGCCTTCGCCGTCGGCGAGGGCCGGGCGGACGGGTCCCGATGATCGACCAACGACAGATGCAGGAGTCACTCATGAGCGCCGCTCACGCCCGTGTCGGAGCCTCGGCCGGGGCCGTCGTCAGCGACGAGGACGGTCGCGTGCTGATCGTGAAGCCGACCTACAAGCCGGGCTGGAACCTGCCGGGCGGGCACATCGACGAGGGGGAGCTGCCGCGGGCGGCCTGCGCGCGGGAGCTGCGCGAGGAGCTGGGGATCGAGCAGGCCGTGGGGCCGCTCCTGGTGAGCGCGTGGGTGACCGTGCCCGGCCGGGGCTCGCACGCCTACTACGTCTTCGACGGCGGGACGCTCACCCGGGACCGGTCGGAGTCGATCGCGTTGCAGCCCGAGGAGTTGGCGGAGCACCGCTTCGTGGCGCCGCAGGACATCGGTCCCGAGCTGATTCCGGCGCCGATGTCCGCGGCCTGGGAGGCCGCGCTGGCCGCGCGCGCGGACGGGCAGCCGCGCTATGTCGAGGTGGCGGTGCGGTAGCGGCGCCGCGGAGATCCGTCATCAGGCGCCCTAAGTCTCCTCGGGGCCCTTGGCGGGGTGGTCCGGGAGTTCGGTGCGCCGGATCTGCTGGAACACCCCGCTGATGTAGTCCATGAGTTCCGCCGGGAGGCCGCCGTCGCGGCCGCGCGCCGCCATACCGCTGAAGCCGTCCTTGACCAGCCGGATGCCGCTGACGATCCGCTCCACCTCGCGGTCGTCGGTGGAGAAGAAGAGCTCGGGGGCGTCCAGGGCCAGGGCCAGGGCCTTGAGGGTTTCGGGGGATGCCGCGGTCCGCGTTCCGGCGTGCAGTTCGGCGACCAGGCGCTCGGTCAGTACGGGGCTGCCGGACCGCTCGTTCCCGCGCCTGGCGATCTCGGCGTGGGTGGGCCGGGCGTCGGGCGCGGAGAGTTCCAGCAGGTCGGCGATCTTCTCCGCGATCGACCGCGGCTGCCGGGCCGCGGCCGGTTCGGCGGCCGCGGGGGCCCTGCGGCCCGTCTGCGGCTCGGGGATCTCATGGCCGAACGAGCGCTCCTGCGCGGCCAGCAGCGCCTCGACGCGCACCCCGTAGGCGGTGGCCAGGGGGTGGACCAAGGCGTCGCTGAGGCGTCGGCGCCCGCGTTCGGCGTTCGCCACCGCGCCGGTGCTCTTGGTCTTGGTGACGGCTCTGGTGTCGCGCTGCGCGTAGCCGGCGTCGGCGCGCAGATCGGCGAGATCGGGGAGGCCGTCCCGGGGGAACAGCTCGTCGAGGTCCTGCCCGAGGGCGCGGGCGAGCGCCGGCAGCTTCTCCGGGGGCGGGGTGCTGTACCCGGTCTCCCAGCTGGCGACGGCGGTGTCCCGTACGCCGACCACCTGCGCCACCTGGCTCTGGACGAGCTCGGCGGCCCGGCGTACGGCCCGTACACGGCGGCCGTCGAATCGACGAGCGGGCATGGCGGCACTCCTGGCGACGGGCTTGGTTCCGATCAACGGAACTCTAGCCACCGGTGCCTGAATCGACGACTTGATCAGTTCATCGAATCGGGATAACTTCAATCTTGCCGATGTGAGGACGGTCGGGTGCGCTGGCACCGCTGTCCGCCCTTCGTCGAGCACACCGGTTGGACCTGGCCGGACTCCGCGCCGTGCGCGCGGCGTGCGGTCATGGGCGCGGCGGAACAGGCAGCGTGCACGGGGGAGGCGCTGCCCGTTCCGCCCCCACCGGAGACCGGCCGCCGGGCCGGGGCCCCCGCGCGTCGCCGCGGGCGCGGCCCCGAGGGGCCGGGTACGCCTGCGCCGCGGACGGCCCTTTTCTTCCGTTTTTCTTCGCCTTCGTGCGCCGTATTTCTTCGCCTTCGTGCGCCGCACTTCTTCGCCTTCGCGCGCTGCTTTTCTTCGCCTTCGTGCGCCGCGCTTCTTCGCCTTCGCGCGCCGCGCTTTCGCATTGAGCACGCGATCCCCTGGCCGGTGGGATGCCGGTCAGGGGATCTTTCGTCTGCCCGTCGACTCGCCGACGGGCCGTGCCGCTGCCCGTCGGCGGATCTTCAACCGCTCCCGGCGCGGGCGGCCGGCCGGCCGGATATCGGACCGGGCGGCCGCCCCGCAGCCGAGCGCCGGTCAGCCGTCCACCCGGACCGGCAGCGAGTCCAGGCCGTAGACGATGGAGAGCTTGCGGAACGCCAGGTCCTCGGGGCCGACGGCCAGGCGCATGGAGGGGAAGCGGCGGACCAGGGCCGGGTAGGCGGCGCGCAGTTCCATGCGGGCGAGTTCGGCGCCGACGCAGCGGTGGATGCCGTAGCCGAAGGCGAGGTGCGAGGGGACCTTGGCGCGGTGCGGGTCGAACTGCTCCAGGTCGGGGCCGAGCGCGCCGTCGCGGTCGGCGCCGCTGAGGGAGCACAGGACGACGTCGCCGGCGGCGATCTGGACGCCGCCGATCTCCAGGTCCTCGCGGGCGAAGCGGGGGAAGGCGACCTGCACGACGGTGAGGTAGCGCAGCAGTTCCTCGACGTAGCGGTCGACGACGTCGTCGCCGTCCTTGAGGGCGGCGAAGTGCTCCGGGTCCTGGAGGAGGACCAGGGCGCCGAGCGCGAGCATGCTGGCGGTGGTCTCGAAGCCGCCGGTCAGCACGCCGTCGGCGAGGCCGGCCAGTTCCTCGTCGGAGACCGAGTCGCCGTGTTCCCGCACGATCATGCCGAGCAGGCCGTCGCCGGGGTTGGCGCGCTGCTTCTTGACGACCTCGCGGAAGTAGTCGAGCGATTCGGATATGGCGCCGAAGGAGGCGTTGGCGCCGCTGAAGAGGTCGAAGCGGGCGGCGCTGAGCCGCTCGAAGTCGGCGCGGTCCTCGTAGGGGACGCCGAGGAGTTCGCAGATGACCAGGGAGGGGATGGGCAGCGCGAAGGCGGCGACCAGGTCGACCGGTTCGCCGTTGCGGCCGGCCTGCTCCATGGCGTCCAGCCGCTCCTCGACGATGTCGTGGATGCGGGGGGTGAGCCGGCTCAGGCGGCGCATGGTGAACTCGGGGGTGAGGAGCCGGCGGAGGCGGGTGTGCACCGGCGGGTCGGCGAACCCGAGGCCGCCGGGGTTCTGTTCGGCGCCGGCGCCGGCCTTGCCGACGAGGTTGGTGAAGTCGGAGCTGAAGGCGTCGCCCTTGCCGAGGACCGCCTTGGCCTCGTCGTAGCCGGTGACCAGCCAGACGTTGGCGGCTATCGGCACCGGGAGCTTGCTGATCGGCTCGCGCTCGCGGACGGCGGCGAGGTCCGGCACCGGATCGAGTCCGTCGCGACGCAGCGGCATCAGGACGGAGTCCGGCAGGAAGGACATCCGGGAGAGGTCGAAGCCCTTCTTGCGCGTTCTCGCCAGGTAGAGGCGACCGGCCCAGGCGAAGATCCGGGAACGGAGGGTCGTCATGGCGCTCATACTGCCTTTCGTCGCGGGGGACGGACACCCGCGCTCGGCCGCCCCCGTGGGCCGAAACGGCGCGGGACCTTCTCTGGCGTGCTCGGTGTCATACGCCACAGCCCCTCGCGTGCGGCGCCATGGCACATGTCCATGGCGTCGACCGGTGCGATCGGTCGTCCGCATCAGCGTGACGAGCTCGGCCTTCTGCTTTTCGTTGTGCCCGAGTTTACAAACTGCCGTTGGGACGGGTTCACGGAACAGGGCCGACCGGCCCCCACGGGGCCCTGATTCTTCCCCTAGGGGACAGGGCGCACTTTCGGCCACCCGTGTTCCGTAGGGCGGGAGGGGCGAGCGGGACGGGCAACTTGCCCGAAATGCACTGATTTGCTTGCTACGTTGCCGCTGTGGATGTGGCGGACGGGGCGGATGCGGCCGAGGTGCGGGCGGGGGACGGAGCGGCGCCGGTGCCGCGGCCCAAGCGGCGGGGCGTCGAACTGGCCCTCCTCGTAGGCGCGGTGCTCATCAGCTTCTGCGGCTATCTGGTGGTGGGGGTGGCCACGGCGCACGCGGTGCCGGGCGGGGCGCTGCGGTACGCGGCGGGGCTGGGCGGGCTGGCGCTGCTGGCGCACCTCGCGGTGCGGTTCGGAGCCCCGCACGCCGATCCGCTGCTGCTGCCGACCGCGGTGCTGCTCAACGGGCTCGGGCTGGTGCTGATCTTCCGGCTCGACCTGGAGACGGCGGCGCACCGGGCCGCGCCGGCGCAACTGGTGTGGTCCACAGTGGGCGTGGCGCTGTTCATCGCGGTGGTGGCGGGGCTGCGGGACCACCGGGTGCTCCAGCACCGCGCCTACGGGTGCGCGGGGCTGGCGCTGGCCCTGATGGTGGTGCCGATCCTCTTCCCGGCCGTCAACGGGGCGCGGATCTGGATCCGGGTGGCCGGATTCTCGCTCCAGCCGGCCGAGTTCGCCAAGGTGCTGATCACGGTGTTCTTCGCGGCGTATCTGGCGGCCAACCGGGAGGCGCTGGCGCACACGGGGAAGGTGGTGTGGCGGCTGCGGCTGCCGGCCGGGAGGGTGCTCGCGCCGGTCGTCGCCATCTGGCTGGTGAGCGTCGGGGTGCTGGTCCTCGAACGGGACCTGGGGACCTCGCTGCTCTTCTTCGGGGTGTTCGTGGTCCTGCTGTACGTGGCCACCGGGCGGACCGGGTGGATCGCGGTGGGGGTGCTGCTGTCGGCGGCCGGGGCGGCGGCGGTGGGCATGTTGGAGCCGCATGTGCACGGGCGGGTGGCGGACTGGCTGCATCCGTTCGCGGGGATCACGGAGGGCCGGGGGGCGGGGCAACTGGCGCAGTCGCTGTTCGCGTTCGCGGCGGGCGGGACGTGGGGGACGGGGCTGGGGCAGGGGCACTCCTCGCTGATCGGGTTCGCCCGCAAGTCCGACTTCATCCTGGCGACGGTGGGCGAGGAGTTGGGACTGGTCGGGCTGTGCGCGCTGTTCCTGCTCTACGCGCTGCCGGCGGTCTGCGGGTACCGGGCGGCGCTCGGGCTGCCCGACGCGTTCGGCAGTCTGCTGGCGGTGGGGCTGGCGGCGCTGCCCGCGCTCCAGGTGTTCGTGATCGCCGGCGGGGTGATGGGGCTGATCCCGCTGACCGGGATGGCGATGCCGTTCCTCGCCCAGGGCGGGTCGTCGGTGGTCACCAACTGGATCATCGTCGCGCTGCTGGTGCGGATCAGCGACCGGGCCCGGGGGCCGCGGCCGGCCGCCCCCGTCCGGCCGCCCCGGTCCGCGCCGGACGCCGTCGGGGCGGCCCGGTGACCCGCGGCATCCGGCACACCGCCGTGTTCTCCTTCCTGCTGCTGGCCGCGCTGCTGGTCAACGCCGTCCGGGTGCAGGTCTTCGAGGCGGACGACTACACCGCGAACCCGGCCAACCGGCGGGACGTCATCGCCCGGTACGCGCAGCCGCGCGGCGCCGTCCTGGTGGGCGGCCGCCCGGTCACCGGCTCCCGGGACAGCGGCGGGCGGCTGCGCTACGAGCGCACCTACACCGACGGCCCGCTGTACGCGCCGGTCACCGGCTACGCCTCGCAGACGTACGGCACCTCGCTGCTGGAGCGGACCGAGGACGGCGTCCTGGCCGGGACCGACGACCGGCTGGCCGGGTTCCCGTGGTGGGACCGGCTGATCCGCCGCCGGCCGCCCGGCGGCCGGGTCGAGACCACCGTCGACCCGGCGATGCAGCGCGCCGCGTACCGCGCCCTGGCCGGCCGGAAGGGCGCGGTGGTGGCGGTCGAGCCGCGCAGCGGGCGGGTGCTGACGCTGGTCAGTTCGCCGTCGTACGACCCCGGCGTGCTCTCCGGGAACGGCCGGTCGGTGACCGCCGCCTGGCGTCGGCTCAACGGGGCGGCGGACCGGCCGATGCTCAACCGGGCGCTGCGGCAGACCTATCCGCCCGGTTCGACCTTCAAGGTCGTCACCGCGGCGGCCGCGCTGGAGACCGGTCTGGTCAAGGACCTCGACGCCCCGCTGGACGTGCCCGACCCGTACACCCTGCCGGGCACCCGGACCCGGTTGGGCAATCCGTCCGAGGGCTGTGAACACGTGGGCCTGCGGGAGGCGTTCCGGCTCTCCTGCAACACCGTCTTCGCGCGGCTGGGGGTCGGTGTCGGGGTGCGCGCGATGGCCGAGACGGCGCGGCGGTTCGGGTTCAACGACGCCGGGCTGCGGCTGCCCTCGCCCGTCGCGCCCAGCACCTTCGACACCGGGATGGACCCGGCGCAGCTGGCGATGTCCGCCATCGGGCAGTACGACACCGCCGCGACGCCGCTCCAGATGGCCATGGTGGCGGCGGCGGTGGCCAACGACGGCCAGCTGACGCCGCCGTACCTCGTGGAGCGGGTGACCGACGCGCACGGGGTGACGGTCGGCACCGGGGCCAGGGGGCCCACCCGGCAGGTGATGAATCCGGCCACCGCCCAGCAGCTCCAGGAGCTGATGGCCGAGGTCGTCGAGCACGGGAGCGGGCACACCGCGGCCATCGAGGGGTTCACCGTGGGCGGCAAGACGGGCACGGCCCAGCACGGCGTCCGCAACGAGGGCACCCCGTACGCCTGGTTCCTCGCCTGGGTGCGGGAGCGGGAGAGCCGGGAGCCGGTGGCGGCGGTGGCGGTGGTCGTGGAGGACGCGGAGGGCGTGCGCGAGGACATCAGCGGGGGCGGCAGCGCCGGGCCGGTCGCGCGGGCGGTGCTGGCGGCCGGGCTGCGGTGAGGCCGCGGGCGGGCTGCGGGCGGGCTGCGGGCCCGGCGTACCGGCGCGGTCCGGCGGGCCGTCACAATGGCGCCATGGCCTGTGCAGCGGAATCGTCCCCGGCGCCCGCGGTGCCGCCCCGGCTCACCCTCGCCGAGGTGGCGGCGCTCGCCCGGCGCGCGCACGAGGGGCAGACCGACAAGGCGGGCCGCCCGTACGCCGAGCATCTGGCGGCGGTCGCACAGGGGGTGCGGGCGCGCGGCGGCAGTGCGGCGCAGATCGCCGCGGCATGGCTGCACGACGCGGTCGAGGACGGGGCGGTGAGCGCCGAGTGGCTGGCCGGCGCGGCGCTGGACGGGGCGACCAGGGCGATCGTCGTGGCGGTCACCAAGCGGCCCGGCGAGCCGGCCGAGGAGTACGCCGCGCGCATCCTGGCCACGCCCGGCGCCCTGCTGGTCAAGGAGGCGGACCTGGCGCACAACGCGGACCCGGCGCGGCTGGCCGTCCTGGACGCACCGACCCGGAAGCGGCTGACGGCCAAGTACGCCCGGATGCGGGGGCTGTTGGGGTTGGACGAGCCGGCCGGGTGACGTGCTGAACGCCTGACGGGTACCGAGCGCGGGCGCGCCCGACGAGCGGCGTACGATCCCCAACTGCCCTGTCCGACCGGCTACTTGGCGGACGAGGCATCCGCAGCCGTCCGTCTTCCCCGCCCCGGAGGCGCACCGTGACCGCGACGCCCACGCCGCCCGCCCCCTCCGCGTCCGCCGCGTTCCGCACCGCCTACGGGCGGGCCCTGGCGCTCTGGCCGGTGCCGGTCGAACCGATCGAGCAGACCGGCGAGTTCGGCACCACCCGGATCAACGCCTGCGGGCCGGCCGGGGGGCCGCCGCTGGTGCTGCTGGGCGGCGGCGGGGCCACCTCCGCCGTCTGGTACGCGCGGGCCGCCGCCCTCGCCCGTACGCACCGGGTCCACGCGGTGGACGTACCGCGCACACCGGGGCTGAGCGCGCCCGGCGGACGGCCGCTGCGCCGCCCGGCCGATCTGATGGCCTGGCTGGACGGCCTGTTGGACGGGCTGGGGGCCGACCGGGTCGCGCTGCTGGGGCATTCGTACGGGGGCTGGATCGCGCTGGGGTACGCGGTGCACGCCCCGGACCGGGTGGACCGGCTGGCGCTGCTCGATCCGACGCAGTGCTTCGCCGGCTACCGGGCGGCGTATCTGGCGCGGGCGGTACCGCTGCTCGTCCGCCCCGGTGAGGCCGCGGCCCGGCGGTTCCTGGCGTGGGAGTGCCGCGGGGGGTCCGGCGGTGGCGCCGGAGCTGGTGCGGCTGACGGGGGTGGGCGGCCGGGAGTTCCGCGGGGTGCGGCCGGTCACCGGGCCGCGGCCGGACGCGGCCCGGCTGGGGTCCGCCGCGCCGCCCGCGCTGGTGCTGCTGGCCGGGCGCAGCAGGGCGCACGACGTACCGGAGGTCGCCGCGGCGGCCGGCCGGGCGCTGCCCGGGGCGCGGGTCGCGACGCTGCCGGAGACCGGGCACCATGCGCTGCCGGAACTGCGGTCGGCGGAACTGGACCGGCGGCTGGCGGAGTTCCTGACGGACTGAGGGGCCGAGGGGGCCGAGGTGACCGAGGGAGCCGAGGGAGCCGAGGTGACCGTCCCGGGACGGCGAGCGGCAGACGGCAGACGGCAGACGACAGACGACAGACGGCAGACGGCAGACGGCAGACGGCAGACGGCAGACGGCAGACGGCAGACGGCAGCCAACGAGACGGCCCCGGCCGCCACGTCACCCCGCGCCCAACTCCCGGCACTCCACCGGCCGGTCAGCCCTCCGCGCCCCGCGCGACGGTGTCGGCGACCTCGGCCGTGCGGGCCGCCTCCTCCGCGGCGAACCGCTCGGCGTCCAGCCGCTCGGCGACCTCCTCGTCCTGGGTCATCAGCAGATCGAGGTTGGCATCGCCCAGGTCGAAGACACCGAGGTCCACATAGGCCCGCTGGAGGCGCTCGCCCCACAGGCCGATGTCCTTCACGCACGGGACGATCCGGCTGAACAGCAGCTTCCGGAAGAGCTGGAGGAACTCCGAGCGCTCGGTGAACTCGACGGCCTCGTGGGGCGGGATGCCGAAGTTCTCCAGCACCTGCGTACCGCGCAGCCGGTCGCGCATCAGGTAGCAGCCCTCGATGACGAACTCCTCGCGCTCGCGCAGTTCGGCGTCGGTGAGCTGCCGGTAGTAGTCGCGCAGCGCCATCCGGCCGAAGGCCACGTGCCGGGCCTCGTCCTGCATGACGTAGGCGAGGATCTGCCGCGGCAGCGGCTTGGTGGTGGTGTCGCGGATCATGCCGAAGGCGGCCAGGGCCAGCCCCTCGATGAGGACCTGCATGCCGAGGTAGGGCATGTCCCAACGGGCGTCGGAGAGGGTGTCGTCGAGGAGCGCCTGGAGGTTGTCGTCGACCGGGTAGAGCATCCCGACCTTGTCCTTGAGGAAGCGGCCGTAGATCTCCGCGTGCCGCGCCTCATCCATGGTCTGGGTGGCCGAGTAGAACTTGGCGTCGAGGTCGGGGACGGACGTGACGATCCGCGCGGCGCACACCATCGCGCCCTGCTCACCGTGCAGGAACTGGCTGAGCTGCCAGGCCGCGAAGTGCTGTCGGAGGGTGCCGCGGTCCTCGGCGGACATCCGGTCCCAGTACCGGGTGCCGTACAGGGCCATCGACTCGTCGGGGGTGCCGAGCGGGTCCTTGGGGTCCACCTCCAGGTCCCAGTCGATGCGTGTGGTGGCGTCCCACTGCTTGTCCTTGCCCTTCTGGTAGAGGGCCAGCAGCCGGTCGCGCCCGTCGTCGTACTCCCAGGTGAAGCGGGCCGCACCGGCGGCCGGCACGCTCCACAGGGAGTCGCCTGGGTCCTGTACGTACAGCTCGCGGATCGTCACCGACGCCTCCTCGGCCGGCCGAACGCCCTGTGCCGACCGGGCCGTTGGCAGGTTCACACGCTTCTTACCGGGGGGTCAAGAAGTCGTGCGGGAGGGATTGACGCGCTTGCTGACGCAGAGTCTCATAAGAGGCAGCCGCGTGCGACCGCGGGTGACCTTCGACCGTGAGGTGTAGCCAGAGCCATGACGAGCACGCCCACCGCAATGACCCTGACGGATACCGAAGTCCTGCGGGACGCCCTCGGGCTGCTCAAGGACCGGGAGCAGGTCGCAGAGCGGCTGCTCGCCTCCTCCGCCAAGCACTCCTTCGACCCCGACGCCGAACTCGACTGGGACGCGCCCTTCGAGAACGGCAAGTGGTTCTGGCCGCCGGAGCTGGTGTCGCTCTACGACACCCCGATGTGGCGGCGGATGAGCCAGGAGCAGCGCATCCTGCTCTCCCAGCACGAGGCCGCGGCGCTCGCGTCGCTGGGCATCTGGTTCGAGATCATCCTCATGCAGCTGCTCGTCCGGCACATCTACGACAAGCCCGCCACCAGCGCGCACGTCCGGTACGCGCTCACCGAGATCGAGGACGAGTGCCGGCACTCGAAGATGTTCGCGCGGCTGATATCCCGCGGGGACACGCCCTGGTACCCGGTCGGCCGGGCTCATCTGAACCTCGGCCGGCTCTTCAAGACGATCTCCACCACCCCGGGCTCCTTCACGGCGACGCTGCTCGGTGAGGAGGTCCTGGACTGGATGCAGCGGCTGGCCTTCCCCGACGAGCGGGTGCAGCCGCTGGTCCGGGGCGTCACACGGATCCACGTCGTGGAGGAGGCCCGCCATGTGCGCTACGCACGCGAGGAGTTGCGGCGGCAGATGATGACCGCGCCAAAGTGGTCGCAGGAGTTCACCCGGGTCACCTCCGGCGAGTTCGCCCGGATCTTCGCGGTGGCGTTCATCAACCCCGAGGTCTACACCAACGTGGGCCTGGACCGGAACGAGGCCGTGGCGCAGGTGAAGGCCAGCGGCCACCGCCGGGAGGTCATGCAGAACGGCGCCAAGCGCCTGACGGACTTCCTGGACGACATCGGAGTGCTGCGCGGGGTCGGCCGCCGACTGTGGCGCAGCTCGGGCCTGTTGGCCTGAGACCCGCACCCGGCACCCGCACCACCCCGCCAAGCGCCTGACCGCCACGCGCCTGACCGCCACGCGGCGGAGCCGCATATCGACACCGCCTGGACGACATCGGGGTGTTGCGCGGGGTCGGCCGCCGACTGTGGCGCAGCTCGGGCCTGTTGGCGTAAACAGCCTCCGTCCTCCGATTCGTCCCGAGCACCTGTACGAGTCCGAAACCCCGGCGGTTACGCTGCTGTTCATGAACGGCAGCGGCACCGCCCCAGCAGTACCCAGACCCCCCGCCTACCGCAGGCTGAGCGTGGAGCAGCGCCGCAGCCAGCTGCTGGCCGCCGCGCTGGGCCTGTTCGCCCAGCGCGCGCCGGAGGACGTCTCGTTGGACGACGTCGCCACCGCCGCCGAGGTCTCCCGGCCGCTCGTCTACCGCTACTTCCCCGGCGGCAAGCAGCAGTTGTACGAGGCGGCGCTGCGCAGCGCCGCCGACGAGCTGGAGCAGTGCTTCGCGGAGCCGGAGAGCGGCCCGCTCACCCGGCGGCTGGGCCACGCCCTGGACCGCTATCTGGCCTTCGTCGACCAGCACGACGCCGGGTTCTCCGCACTGCTCCAGGGCGGCAGCGTGGTGGAGACGTCCCGGACGACCGCGATCGTGGACGAGGTCCGGCGCGCCGCGGCCGCGCAGATCCTGCGCCATCTGGGCGCCCCGGAGCCGGGCCCGCGGCTGCGGACGACGGTCCGGATGTGGATCACCTCGGTCGAGGCCGCCTCGCTGATCTGGCTGGACGAGGACAAGCAGCCCTCCCTGGACGAACTGCGGGACTGGCTGGTGGACCACTTCGTCGCGCTGCTGACCGCCACCGCGGCCCGCGACGCGCAGACCGCGCGGGTGATCGCGGCGGCGCTGAAGCTGGAGGCTTCCGACGGCCCGGCCGGCGCGCTGGCGCGCGGGGTCCTGCCCGTCGTGAGCGGGGCCGCCCACCTGCTGTGAGACTGGGCCGGTGCGCAGCGAGAACACCCTCTTCGTCGGCGGTCCCCTGGACGGCCGGGTCCTGCCCGTCCTGGTCGGCCCCACCGGGCTGCCCCCGAAGAGCTACGAGATCCCCGTCCCCCGCGACGACGGGCGGCCGCCGGAGGTCCACGTCTACCGCCGGGTCCCGGGACCCCCGGGCCGGCTGGGGCTGCCGCGCGGCTGGCAGTACGCCTACGTCCCGGAGGGGCGGGCCGGGTCCGGCCTCAAGTGGCCCTGGCGCAGGCACCGTTGACCCCACGGAACGGCACGGGGCCGGCGGACCGGTAGCGGTCCGCCGGCCCCGTGGCCCGTCCAGGGGTCAGCCCGTCAGCGACTCCAGGTAGGCGGCCGTCTTCTCCGGCTCGTAGAAGAAGTTCTCGAAGTCGGCCGGGTTGTTGAAGGCGTTGGCGAACCGGTCGGCGACCGGCTGGAGCTGACCGCCGGCGCCGATGAGGTTCAGCACGTGCTCCGGCGGCGGGGCCAGCATCGCGTTGGTCCACTTGGTGACGTGCTGGGCGGTCTGCCAGTAGCGGTCGAAGGTGCCCTGCATCCACTCCGCGTCGAACGGCTGGTCCCCGCGCTCGACGATGGAGGCGAGGTAGGACGCGGCGCACTTGGACGCCGAGTTGGAGCCCTGGCCGGTGATCGGGTCGTTGGCGACGACCACGTCCGCGACGCCCAGCACCAGGCCGCCGGAGGGCAGCCGGCCGATCGGGTTGCGGACGGTCGGGGGGTAGCGGCCGGCCAACGTGCCGTTGGCGTCGGTCAGTTCCACCTGGGTGCTGCGGGCGTACTCCCACGGCAGGAACGTCTTCAGCAGGTCCAGCGTGATCGCCAGGTGCTCCCTGGGGTCCCGCACGCCCTGGAAGGCGTCCACCGGGCCGCCGGGGATGCCCTCCCAGAAGAGGATGTCGGCCCGGCCGGAGAGGGTGTAGGTCGGCATGACGAACAGCTCGCCGACGCCCGGGACGAGGTTGCAGCGGACCGCGTCGAACTCCGGGTGCTCCGGGCGCGGGCCCATGCCGTGCACGTAGGCGACGGCCAGCGCGCGCTGCGGGGTGTCGTACGGCGAGCGGGAGGCGTCCCGGCCGAACATCGAGACCAGTTCGCCCTTGCCGGCCGAGACCAGCGTCAGGTCGTAGCGCCGGGCGAAGAAGTCCAGGTCGGAGACTGCCGCGCCGTGGATGACCAGCTGGCCGCCGCGCTGTGCGAAGGTCTCCATCCAGCCGGCCATCTTGACCCGCTGGTCGACGGACTGGGCGTGGCCGTCGAGCTTGCCGACCCAGTCGATGGCGCGCTGGGTGCCGCCGGGCTCGGCGTGGCTGCCGGGGGCGGCCACCGAGACGCCCAGGCCCTCGATGCGCGGGGCCTGGTTCTCCCAGAAGTTGAGCGCCAGGTCCCGCTCGTGCTGGAGGGCGGTGTGGAACATGCACTGCGTCGACATGACCCGGCCGGAGCGGATCTCGTCGGGGGTGCGGTTGGACATCAAGGTGACCTCATAGCCCTGGGACTGGAGGCCGAGGGCGAGTTGGAGACCGGACTGGCCGGCTCCAACGACGAGTATCTTCCGCATGGCGGGGCTCTTCTCTGCTACTGCTCTTCGGAGGGCTGGGGGGGGTGGCCGGGACGAGGCTATTCGGGCGTGACGTCCAGCGCGTGGCCGACCAGGCCGAGCAGTGCCTGGATGACCGTGGTCCGGCGCCGGGCGTCCATCACCACGACCGGCACGTGCGGCGGGACGGTCAGCGCGTCGCGGATGTCCTCCACCTCGTACAGCTCGGTCCCCTCGAAGTGGTTGACGGCGACGACGTACGGCAGTCCGCAGCTCTCGAAGTAGTCCAGCGCCGGGAAGCAGTCCTCCAGCCGCCGGGTGTCCGCCATCACGACCGCGCCGATCGCACCGCGCACCAGGTCGTCCCACATGAACCAGAAGCGCTGCTGCCCGGGCGTACCGAAGAGGTACAGCACCAGCTCCTGGTCCAGGGTGATCCGGCCGAAGTCCATGGCGACCGTGGTCGTGGTCTTCTCCGGCGTCGCGGTCAGGTCGTCGGTCGCCTCACTGGCCTCGGTCATCACCGCCTCGGTCTGGAGCGGGGTGATCTCCGAGACCGATCCGACGAACGTGGTCTTGCCGACGCCGAAGCCCCCCGCCACCACGATCTTGGTGGCGATCGGCGCGTGCGACCGGTCCGTCTGCCAGCTCTGCAACCCCGCCTCGTCGGTGGCGGCCGGGGCGGCCGGGGCCGTGGAACCGGCGGCCGGCGCGGTACCGGCCGCTATCGTGTCAGAGCCTGTGAAGTCCACTCAGCACCCTTTCGAGCAGCGCGCGGTCGGGCCGGCCGGTGCCGTGCCCGGTGCCGTAGACGCGAATCTTTCCCTGGTCGGCGAGGTCGCTGAGCAGCACCCGGACCACGCCAAGCGGCATCTTGAGGAGTGCGGAGATCTCCGCGACCGAGCGCATCCGACGGCACAGCTCGACGATCGCGCGCATCTCCGGCATCACGCGGTCCCCCCAGCCGCCCGAAGTCAGCTCGCGCCGCTCCTCGGGGGCTTCCAGCGCGGCCACGAACGTCTCGACGAGCAGCACGTGGCCGAAGCGTGTCCGGCCGCCGGTCAACGAATACGGTCGGACCCGCGCGGGTTTGCGTTCCCCGCCGCGCACGGGGAGATTCGAGGAAGTACTCACTGGACGTTCTCCATCGACTTGCGCAGTTCGGTGCGGAGTTCGGGGGTGAGGACATGGCCGGCCCGGCCGACGAAGAGCGCCATGTGGTAGGCGATGACGCTCATGTCGCAGTCCGGGGTGGCGTGCACACCGAGCAGCGAGCCGTCGCTGACCGACATGACGAAGAGGCTGCCCTCGTCCATCGCGACCATGGTCTGCTTGACGGCTCCGCCGTCCATCAGCTTCGCGGCCCCGTTGGTGAGGCTGCCGAGGCCGGACACGATGGTGGCGAGGTCGGCGCTGGAGCCCCGGGGGCCGTCGTCCTCGCCGCCATGGCCCGCGAGTTCCGCGCGCCGGTCGGGGTCGGAGGACAGCAGCAGCAGGCCGTCGGAGGAGACCACCGCGACCGAGCAGATTCCGGGCACCTCGTCGACCAGATTGCCGAGCAGCCAGTGCAGGTTACGTGCCTGGGTACTCAGACCCTGTCCATAAGTGGGCGCTTGCGCCATCACTCGCGTGCCTCCTCGCCGAACCGGCTGTCTCCCGGGGCCCCCGCTCCGTCGGTGTCCGTCTGTGGGATGGTCTGCTCCGCGGTGTGTTCCGCGATCTCGGCCGCCACATCGCGCCGGCCGTCACGTGCCCCCTGCTGGAATCCGCCGAGCCGGCGGCGCAGCGCCTCGGCGTTGGCCGAACCGGTCTTCCGGGGCGCGGCGGGCGCCTTCTTCTGTGCGACGTTCTTCGGGGTGCGCTTGGGCAGCCCGGTGGTGGTCCGGCGCGGCTGCCCGGGCGCGGCGGGTGCCGCCTGGGGCGCCTCCCCCTGAGGCGCCTGGCCCGGCACGGCGGCCGGTTCCGGGGACCCGGCGGCGTCCCCGCCCGGTGCCGGGCGGGTGTGCTGGTCCGGCCCGATGGCGTACGGGTCGGCGGTGGCCGGTGCCGGGACGGCGTGCCGGCCGGCGCCGGGTGCCGGGGCGCCCGCGGCCGGGGCCCCGCCCTCGGCGCGCGGCGTGGTCTCCCCGGGTCGGGTGTGCTCGCCGGTGGTGGCGTTCGGGTTGCCGGCGGAGGCGTACGGGCCGGCCGACTGCGGGCCGTACGGGCTCGGTTCGGGCGCCGGGGCGGCCTGGGCCTGCGGCTGGGTCGGAGCCTGGGGCCGGGCCGGGGTCGGTGCCTGAGCCGTGTTCTGGGCCGGTACGGCCGGCGGGGCCGGTTCCGCCGGGGTCGGGGTGCCCAGTCCGGCCTTGTCGATGGCGCGCTCGGCGGCGGCGACGAACGGGTCCTGGGCGGCCGGCTCCGGAGCGGCGTGGGCCGCGGGGGCCGGGGCGGGAGACGGCGCCGGCGCCGCCGGGGCGGGCGCCTGCACGGCCGGCGGGGCCGCCGGGTCGAGCCGGCCCGCCCGCGTCTGGAGGGCGTTGGAGTTGGCCTCCGCGGCCGAACCGGGCAGGGACGGTCCGGCCGGCTCGCCCTGGTGCGCCGTCGCGCCGCCGGGAGCGGCCCCCGGCATCGGGCGGTTGGGCAGGATCGAACCGGGCAGCACGACGACGGCGGTGATGCCGCCCTGCTGCCGGTCGCGCAGCTGCACCCGTACGCCGTGCCGGGCGGCCAGCCGGACCACCACGTACAGGCCCAGGCCCAGCGCCTCGTCCACGGTCTCGGAGGTCGAGGCGTCCACCGCGTCGGCGAGCCGCTCGTTGACCTCCGTCAGGCGGTCGGCGGTCATGCCGATGCCCTGGTCCTCGACGGAGAGCATCAGCTCGCCGCTCTCCAGCAGCCAGCCGGAGAGCTCGACATGGGCGTCCGGCGGGGAGAACGCGGTGGCGTTCTCCAGGAGTTCGGCGACCAGGTGGCTGACGTCGTCGGAGGCGAAGCCGGCGACCTGGGCGTGCGGCGGCAGCGAGGTGATGCGCACCCGCTCGTACCGCTCGATCTCGCTGACCGAGGCACGCAGCATGTCCAGTAGCGGCACCGGACCGGTGTGGCTGCTGCCGTGCTGCTCCGCGCCGGCCAGCACCAGCAGGTTCTCGCTGTTGCGGCGCATCCGCGCGGCGAAGTGGTCCAGCTTGAAGAGGGTTTCCAGCCGCTCCGGGTCCTGCTCGGACTCCTCCAGCGACTCGATGACCCCGAGCTGGCGCTCCACCAGGCCCAGGGTGCGCAGCGAGAGGTTGACGAACCGGCCGTGGATGCCGGTGCGCAGCACCGCCAGCCGCTCGGTGAGCGTGGCGACCTCTTCCTTGAGCGCCTCGGCCTGCTCCTGGAGGACCTCCCGCTCGGCGACCAGCCGCTGCCGTCCGCCAGCCAGCCGCTTGCGCTCGCCCTCCATCTCGGCGGTGCGCCGGGCGGTGTCGGCGACCTGGGTGTGCAGCGCGTTGATGGACCGGACGGTGGCCGCGAACTCGTCGTTGCGGCCCTTGTAGGTGAGCGGCTCCTCGTGGCCGGGGTCGGCGGCCAGCCGCTTGGCGCCGATCCGCAGCGCGGCCAGCGGCTGGGTCATCGTGCGGGCGGCCCAGACGCCGGTGCCGACGGCGAGCAGCAGGCAGAGCCCGGCCAGCCCGACGGCGATCTCCAGGTCGGTCACGTCGTCGTCGCGCAGCTGTCCCAGGCGCTGGACCTCGGAGGTGGCGATGGCCGACTCCACGCCCCGCATCAGGCTGATCCGGGCGGTCAGGTCGGCCTGCACCCGGCTCCGGCTGAGGGCGAGGTCGCCCGCGTCCAGGTAGGGCTGGTCGGTGAGCTTGGTCAGATAGCGCTCGGCGGTCTCGACCTCGCTGCCGTTGACGGTGCGCTGGTAGCGGTCCCGGGCGGCCTGGCTCGCGGACTGGTTGAAGTCGCCGAGCGCGCCCTGCTCGCGGACGTGGGCGACCTGGGCCGCGGCGGTCAACCGGGCCTGGGCGCCGCCCGCCTTGAGGCCGGCGACCAGCAGCGCCCGGGTGGCGGCGGCCTGGTCGGCGGCCCGGCCGAGGGCGGGCAGCGCGAGGGTGTCGGCGGCGCCGCCGTCGGCCCGGGAGGGCAGGCCGCGGGCGATGTCGTCGCTGATCCCGCCGAGCGCCTGGACGGCCTCGCTGTAGGCGTCGTAGACCTGCTCGGCGGTGGCCGGTCCGGCCAGCGCCTTCTGGCGGGTCTCCGGCAGCTGCTTGAGCAGCTTGTCGGCGGCGGCGAACGCGGCGGTGTCGCCGACGCTGCCCTGCGCCTGGCCGCGCAGGTCGTCGATCTGCCGGTCCACCTGGGCGCGCTGGGACTCGGTGGGGGCCGCGGTGAGGTTGCGGCCGGTGCGCCCGGAGGCGACGTACGCGGTCATCGCGTCGCGTTCGTCGGCGAGCGCGTGCGCGAGGGTGATCGCATGCGTGTTCAGCCCGGCGAGATCGACGAGTTTCTGACTGCCGCCGGCGTTGTCGCTGGCCGTCACCAGGGCGGGGGCGCCGGCCCCCAGGACGGCGACGGCGACCACGGCCACGGCTCCCATGAGCCGGTTGCGGACCCGCGCGGGACGTCGTCCCGAGCCGTCCGCACCGTCGTCTGCCGCGCCCGGTCTCGCGCCCGGTCCCGGTACCGAGACCGATCCGGCCGGTGACCCCGGCTTCCCTGCGCCGCCCCGAAGCCGCTTCTTCCGCACCGCTGCTCGCATTCCTGTCTCGCCTGCCCACGCCGTGTTGGCGTCGCGGACCCGGCTCGCTCACCGCTCGCGGGGCGGATCTGCGCGAAGACCGCGGCAGCGCACAATTCCGCGAAGGGGAACAGCCCGGCTCTGCGCGTCGCGACGAACGTCCTGACCACCCCGGTTGATCCGGGAAACGACCATTCCACCGGCGCCGCGCAGTGGCTCGGCAACACATGTCCGGCCACCTGAACGAGTGAACAGCAATCGGAGTTTGACCATCAACTTCCGCGCGGCATCGGTTTCGGCCGCACCCGGGCGAACCGCGGGACGGGTTTGGAGATGCGTGCCGCTCCTGGAAGGATGCCCGCCCGCAGCCCGCCCGGGAGCCCCGGACGACCTAGCGGAACATCTTCCTCCGCTCCCCCGCCGCGACGTCCGCCGACCGTTCCGTTTCGGCCACCTGCGGCAGACTTTCCGTTATGCACATCGCACTCGCCACGGAGCCGGGCGATCCCCAACGCCCCAATGAGGACTACGCATCGGTCGCCCTGCCGGCGTCCGGGGAAGGCGGGGCCCTGGTGCTCCTGGACGGGGTGACCCCTGCGGAGGGGGACTGCGGCTGTGTCCATTCCGTGCCGTGGTTCACCGCGCGGCTCGGGGGCGCAATGCTCGAACTGTCGGTTTCACACCGCGACATGACGCTGACTGAGACGCTCGCCGCGGCCGTCGCCAAAACGGCCGACACCCACCGCGGCACCTGTGACCTTTCTCACCCCCGTACGCCGCAGGCGACGGTGGTCGCCGCGCGCTGGTCCGCAACGGCCGTGGAACACCTGGTGCTGTCGGATTCCGTCCTGCTCCTGGAGAAGACGGACGGCTCGGTGCATCCCGTACGGGACACCCGGCTCGACGACCTCCCGCCGGCGGTCCGCGCGCAGCGCGCCGCGGTCCGGGCGCTGCCCCGCGGCAGTGCCGAACGCGCCGCCGCGGCCCGGGAGTACGTGCGCGCGGTGGAGGCGCTGCGGAACGCCGAGGGCGGCTTCTTCACCGCCGCCGCCGATCCGTCGGTGGCCGCCCGTGCGGTCACCGGCACCACCCCGCGCGCCGAGGTCCGTTCGCTGACGGCGCTGAGCGACGGCGCCGGCCGCTGGGTGGAGGTCTTCCGCGCCGGCTCCTGGGGCGCGTGCGCGACGCTGGTCGCCGCGTCCGGGCCGCAGGCGCTGATCGACCGGGTCCGGGCCCTGGAGGCGGCGGACCCGGAGGGCACCGCGCACCCGCGGGGGAAGGCCCGGGACGACGCGGCGGTGGTGCACGCGACACTGTGAGGCGACGACTGGCCCCGCCACAAGGGCCGTTCGGCCCTTGCGGTGCGTGCCGCTATCCCTCCTCGCCCTCCTGTTCCGCGTTCAGCCGGTTCAGCAGGCGGGCGAGTTCGGCCACTTCGGTGCGGTCCCAGGAGGCGAGGTTGCGGGCGTAACGGGCGCGCCGGGCGGTGCGGACGTGGTTGAAGCGGTCCTGGCCCTCGCCGGTGATCCGCACCAGGACGGCGCGGCCGTCGGCCGGGTCGGGCGCGCGGGCGACCAGTCCGAGCTGCTCCAGGGCGTGCAGTTGACGGCTTATGGTCGCCTTGCCGACGCCGAAGAAGGCCGCGAGGTCGGTGGCGCGCTGGGCGCCGGCGTCGGCCAGGCGCATCAACAGGCCGTAGGCGGCCGGTTCGAGGTCGGGGTGGACCTCGCGGGAGAGTTCGCCGGAGGAGGCGCGGGCCCGGCGCAGGAATACCGCCAATTCCCGTTCCAGTGACAGGAATGCGGGGTCCACTCCCATCGGCTCGCCGTCCGCCGTGGTCCCGCCGGTTCCGGTGTCGTGCACGTCAGCGCCCTTTCCCGCGTTGTCCCGCTTGTCCAGCAATTCCCCCCGTTGTACTCCGCACCGCGTGCCCGCCGCCTGAAAACTTTTCTTCCCGGCCGAGCGGAGCCGCAGTTGGGACAGTATTTCGCAGGATTAGACCAACGGCAGCCGGCGGCCCCCTTTTATCACGGGGGTCTACGCGCGTATCGTCATTCCTGGCATGGCCACACCAAACGTGGCGCCGGCTTTCCCCCCTCAAGGTCAATTCACCGAGATCCACCGAGATCTACGGAGGCACGCAATGCCCGTGCTCAGATCCGGCTCCCCCCACCGTTCCGTGCGCACCCGCACGACCGTGGCCGGGATCCTCCTCGCGACCGTCTCCCTCCTCGTCGGCCTGCCCGGTACCGCCGGTGCCGCGGCCGCCGGGCACGCACCCGAGCCCCGCCACCCCGAACAGGACTGGGCGGGCTCCCAGATCGCCCGGCACGAGGGCGGTGGCGGCGGCGTCCTGCCGACGCCCTCGCTGGCCGCGACCGTCGAGGGCGTCGACGTCAGCGGCCACCAGGGCAACGTGAACTGGTCCGGCCTGTGGAGCGGCGGCGTGAAGTTCGCCTACGTCAAGGCCACCGAGTCCACCAGTTACACGAACCCGTACTTCGCGCAGCAGTACAACGGCTCCTACGACACCGGCATGATCCGCGGCGCCTACCACTTCGCCACCCCGGACACCTCCAGCGGCGCCGCCCAGGCCAACTACTTCGTCGCCCACGGCGGCGGCTGGTCCAAGGACGGCAAGACGCTGCCCGGCGCGCTGGACATGGAGTACAACCCCTACGGCGACACCTGCTACGGGATGACGGCGACCGGCCTGGTGAACTGGATGAAGGACTGGTTCGCCACCTACAAGGCGCGCACCGGCCGGGACGCGGTGATCTACACCTCCACCAGCTGGTGGAAGCAGTGCACGGGCAACTCCGCGGCCTTCGGGGCCACCAACCCGCTGTGGGTCCCGCGCTACGGCTCCTCGGTCGGCGAACTCCCGGCCGGCTGGGGCTTCCACACCATCTGGCAGTACACCTCGACCGGTCCGACGGTCGGCGACCGGGACAGCTTCAACGGGGCGTACGACCGCCTCCAGGCGCTGGCCAACGGCTGATCGCGCACGCGGGCCGGCCCGTCCCCCGCAGGGGCGGGCCGGCCTCCGCCCGGCCCTCCTACGCCGCGACCGGGAGCCCGGGCCGCTCCCCGTTCCCGGCCGGCGTCAGGGCCAGTTCCAGCACCTGCCGGACGTCCGCGACCGGGTGCACCTCCAGCGCCGCGAGGACCTCGGCCGGGACGTCGTCCAGATCGGGTTCGTTGCGCTTGGGGATGATCACGGTGGTGAGGCCGGCCCGGTGCGCCGCCAGCAGCTTCTGCTTGACGCCGCCGATCGGCAGCACCCGCCCGGTCAGCGAGACCTCTCCGGTCATCGCGACGTCCGGGCGGACCCGGCGGCCCGAGAGCAGCGAGGCCAGCGCGGTGGTCATGGTGATGCCCGCGCTGGGCCCGTCCTTGGGGACGGCGCCGGCCGGGACGTGCAGATGGACGCCGCGCTCCTTCAAGTCGGCCACCGGGAGCTCCAGTTCGGCGCCGTGCGAGCGCAGGAAGGAGAGCGCGATGTGCGCCGACTCCTTCATCACGTCGCCCAGTTGGCCGGTGAGCGTCAGGCCGGAGGCGCCGGTCTCGGGGTCGGCCAGCGACGCCTCCACGTAGAGCACATCGCCCCCGGTGCCGGTGACCGCGAGTCCGGTGACCACGCCGGGCACCGCGGTCCGCCGCTCGGCCGGTCCCTGCGCCGCCTCCGGGGTGTGGTGCGGGCGCCCGAGCAGCGGGCGCAGCTGGTCCGCCCCGATGGTGAACGGCAGCTCCCGCTCGCCCAGTTCGTGCTGGGCGGCGACCTTGCGCAGCAGCCGGGCCAGGGCCCGCTCCAGATTCCGCACGCCCGCCTCACGGGTGTACTCGCCGGCGAGCCGGCGCAGCGCGGCGTCCTCGAAGGCCACCTCGCCGGGGGTGAGGCCGGCCCGCTCCAGCTGGCGCGGCACCAGGTGGTCGCGGGCGATGACGACCTTCTCGTCCTCGGTGTAGCCGTCGAGCCGGACCAGCTCCATCCGGTCCAGCAGCGGCTCCGGGATCGCCTCCAGGACGTTGGCGGTGGCCAGGAACACCACGTCGGACAGGTCGAGTTCGACCTCCAGGTAGTGGTCCCGGAAGGTGTGGTTCTGCGCCGGGTCCAGGACCTCCAGGAGGGCGGCGGCCGGGTCGCCCCGGAAGTCCGAGCCCACCTTGTCGATCTCGTCGAGGAGGACGACCGGGTTCATCGAGCCGGCCTCCTTGACGGCGCGCACGATCCGGCCGGGGAGCGCGCCGACGTAGGTGCGCCGGTGGCCGCGGATCTCCGCCTCGTCGCGGACGCCCCCGAGGGCGACCCGGACGAACTTCCGCCCCATGGCGCGCGCCACGGACTCGCCGAGGGAGGTCTTGCCGACGCCGGGCGGCCCGACGAGCGCCAGCACGGCACCGCCCGCCCGCCGCCCGCCCCCGCCGACGAGGCCAAGCCCGCGCTCGGCGCGGCGCTTGCGCACGGCGAGGTACTCGGTGATCCGCTCCTTGACGTCCTCCAGGCCGGCGTGGTCGGCGTCCAGCACGGCCCGGGCGCCGGCGATGTCGTAGGCGTCCTCGGTCCGCTCGTGCCACGGCAGTTCCAGGACGGTGTCCAGCCACGTCCTGATCCAGCCGCCCTCGGGGTTCTGGTCGCCGGCCCGCTCCAGCTTGTCGACCTCCTTGAGGGCGGCCCTGCGGACCTCCTCGGGCAGGTCGGCGGCCTCGACCCGGGCGCGGTAGTCGTCGCCCTCGTCGTCCGGGGCCCCGCCCAGCTGGGCCAGTTCCTTGCGGACCGCCTCCAGTTGGCGCCGCAGCAGGAACTCCCGCTGCTGCTTGTCGACCCCCTCCTGGACGTCCTTGGCGATGGACTCGGCGACGTCCTGCTCGGCCAGGTGGGAGCGCAGGACCTCGATGGCGTACTTCAGGCGGGCGACCGGGTCGGTGGTCTGGAGCAGCTGGAGCTTCTGCTCGGCCGTCAGGAAGGGCAGATAGCCGGCGTTGTCGGCGAGCGTGGGGACGTCGTCGATGCCGGTGACCCGGTCCACGACCTGCCAGGCACCGCGCTTGCGCAGCCAGCTGGTGGCCAACGCCTTGTATTCCTTGACCAGTTCGGTGAGGGATCCCGGGAGGGGCTCGGGGACCGTCTCCTCGACGGCCGTGCCCTCCACCCAGAGCGCGGCGCCCGGGCCGGTGGTGCCGGAGCCGATCCGCACCCGCCCCAGGCCCCGGATCAGGGCCCCGGGGTCGCCGTCGGACAGCCGGCCGACCTGCTCGATCCGCCCGAGCGTGCCGATCGCCGCATACGCCCCGTCGATCCGGGGCACCAGCAGCACCCTGGGCTTGGCGCCCGACGGGGCGGCGGCCTGGGCGGCCTCCACCGCCGCCCGCACCTCGGCGTCGGACAGGTCCAGGGGCACCACCATGCCGGGCAGGACGACCTCGTCGTCCAGGGGCAGCACGGGCAGGGTGAGCGAGGTGGACTCCGGCTCAGCAGTCATGATCTCCCCTTCGGCAAGCAAGTTGAGCTTCATCCACTCAATGCCGAGGGGCCGGCGGTTGTTCCCCGTCGGGTGTTCGCTGTGAGCGATCAGGGGCGGACAACTCGGGTACGGGGCACGGGGCGTGGGGCGTGGGGCCCGCCCCGGTGGAGGGCCCGCCCCGGTGGAGGGCCCGCCCCGGTGGAGGGCCCGCCCCGGTGGAGGGCCCGCCCCGGTGGAGGGCCCGCCCCGGTGGAGGGCCCGCCGCGACGGGCCTACCAGTGGGCGGGGCGGCGCAGCCCCCGCGGCAGCCGGGTGGCCGCGTCACCCCGGGCGGCGTTCACCTGGGCCTGGGTGACGAAGAGGCCGTCGGTCAGGTCGGCGCCGCGCAGATCGGCGTCCCGGAGGTCGGCGCCGATCATGTCCGCGGACCGCAGATCCGCACCCCGGAGGTCGGCGGCGATGAGGTACGCGCCGCGGAGGTTGGCGCCCCTGAGGTCCGCGCCCTTGAGCCGCGCGCCCATCAGGTCCGCGCCCCGCCGCTCCTTCGTGCGGCCCGGGACCTTCGCCCGGACCAGCTCGCCGACCCGCAGCAGCAGGACGTTGACCGCGCCGCGGTGGGCGGCCACGTCCAGCGCGGCCAGCTCCTCGGCGCTCCCCAGGGTCAGTTGCTCCGTCTCCTCCAGGGCGGCCCGCAGCTCGGCGCGCACCGGGCGGGCCTCCGGCCGCGCCACCGCCTCCGTCAGGTACCAGAGCAGCTCGTGCAGCTGCCGCATCACGGCGAACGCGTCGAACATCGGCCGGGCGGTCTCCGGCGCGGCCCGCCAGTCCGTCCCCGCGAAGGTGACCTGGGAGACCTTCTGGCCGGCCCCGAAGCACTCGAAGACGGTGCAGCCGGCGAAGCCGCGCTGCCGCAGGTCGCGGTGGACGCCGCAGCGGAAGTCGGCCGCCAGGTTGGGGCAGGGCCGGCCGGCCTCCTTGTCGAGGGCGAAGTCCGCCGACCGCGCGAACGGCAGCGCCACACAGCACAGTCCGAAGCAGTCGCCGCAGTCGGAGAGCAGCGGGAGCCGGGCGGCGTCCGGGACCTGCGGCGGGGCGGACGGGCGGTCGGGGGCGGGGCGGCGGCGCTCGTGCGACACGGTTCTTCTCTGCTCCTGCGGCCGGCGGTCGCCCTCCGTTGCGGCGCCCGCGAAGGGCCCCATTCTCCGGGACGGGTGACGGGCGGACGGCCGGGCCGGGCCGGGCGGACGAACGGGGCGGGGGACGAGCGGGGGGGCGAACGGGCCCGGCCGGGCGATCGGCCCGGCCGGCGTCAGGACGTCCGCAGCGCCGGGTGGCCCAGGTCCCCCAGCAGCGGGGCGGGCCCGGTGCGCTGCGCCCGCCACCGCCGCAGCAGCGGCCAGGCGGCCACGCCCAGCGCCAGCGAGAGCAGATGGCCCCAGTCGGTCAGCGGGTCCAGATAGGCGAGCATGCCGGAGGCCGCCTGGTAGCCGGCCCCGGCCAGCAGGAGCCAGCGCCCCCCGGCGGGCAGCAGTCCGGCGAGCGCCCCGGCGCAGGTCATCACGCCGAAGCTGATCCCGTAGTCGAGGCGGTGCAGCGAGCTGTCCGGCAGCGACCCGGCGGCGACCGAGAAGCCCACCGGCATCTCGGTGGCGAGGGTGGCCAGCGCGTGGCCGCCGAAGAACACCGCGGCGGCGCGCACCCCGCCGATCCGCCGCTCCAGCGCGGTCAGCACGAACAGCAGGGCCACCGCGTAGCCGGAGGCCGGCCCGCCGGCTATCCACAGGGCACTGGCGACCAGCACCAGCAGCGGCGCCTGCGCGAGGTGGGTGACGTCCGTGCTGGAGCCCTGGAGCAGCGTGGAGACCACCAGGGGGTCGCCGTGCTCGGCGTAGAGCGAGGTGGCCACCAGCAGCAGCGCGTAACAGAAGGTGAAGGGGGTGCCGGCGGGGGTGGGGAGCAGCCGCCAGGGGCGCAGACCGGCCCAGGGGCGGCGGGCCGCTTCCGCCGGGGCGGGCCCGCCCCCGGCCGCCGCGGCCCCGCGCTGGCGGGGCAGTCCGGGCAGCAGCGCCGACCCCCTGCCGCCCGGCGCGCCCGCGGCCGCTTCCGCCCCGCCGCCCGGCGCCCCGCCGGCCGGCTCCACCACACTCGCCATCCCCGCTCCTCCCACCGCCCCGCACCGTCCGCGCCCCACTGTGCCCGGCCAACCCATGAGCCAGCTGTGCGCGTGAAATCGCTCACAGCCGGCAACCCGTGCGGGGCGCACCGCGTCGCACCGGACCGCCCCGGCGCCGTGCGACGCGGCCGTGTGGACCCACGCACCCGGCGTTGGCCAAGATGGCCGCATGGCTCCCGTTCACCCCTGGCATCCGACCGCCGGCGCCGAGCCGGCCGTACGCACCCTCGACCGCCGTGAGGGCCCCTACGGAGAGGTGGTGCTCCGGCAGCGCGGTCCCGCCGTGCCGGCACCCGGGGAGGCCGGCCCGGTCTACGAGATCATCGCCAACGGCTGCTTCCTGATGGACACTTCCGACGGTCGCTCCGAGCGGCTGCTGATCGACGCGGCGCTCGCCGCGCTGCCGCCGGACCGCCCCGGGCCCGCGGTACTGATCGGCGGTCTGGGCGTGGGCTTCTCGCTGACCCGGGCGGCCGCCGAGCCCCGCTGGGGCCGGATCGCGGTGGTCGAGCGGGAGGCGGCGGTGATCGACTGGCACCGCACCGGCCCGCTGTCGGCGGTCTCCGGTCCAGCACTGGCCGATCCGCGCACCGCGATCCTGCACACCGACCTGGTGGCCCACCTGCACGGCACCGGCCAACTCGCCTACGACGCCCTGTGCTTGGACATCGACAACGGCCCGGACTGGACCGTCACCGAGGACAACGGCAGCCTCTACTCCCCCGCCGGACTGGCCGCCTGCCGCGCGGCGCTGACCCCGGGCGGGGTGCTCGCGGTGTGGTCGGCGCAGCCGTCCCCGGCGTTCGAACGGGCGCTGGAAAACGCCGGATTCGAGGGCGTACGGACCGAAGAGATCCCCGTTGCCCGAGGAGTCCCGGACGTGGTGCACCTGGCGCTCCGGTCCGCGTAGGGCGCGTAGCCGACGGTCACACCATGCCCTTACGCTGCTGCCCAGTAAGACGGCGACCACGCAGGGCATATGCAGGGGCGGGCGATGGACCAGACTCAGACAACCCAGGGCGGCACCACCGCGGCCACGCCGGGCGCCCAGCGCCGGGTGCTGGTCGTGGAGGACGATCCGACGATCGTCGACGCCATCGCGGCCCGGCTGCGCGCCGAGGGCTTCCAGGTGCAGACGGCCACCGACGGCCCGGCCGCGGTGGACACCGCCGAGGCGTGGCAGCCGGACCTGCTCGTCCTCGACGTGATGCTGCCGGGCTTCGACGGCCTGGAGGTGTGCCGCCGGGTGCAGGCGCAGCGCCCGGTGCCGGTGATGATGCTCACCGCCCGGGACGACGAGACCGACATGCTGGTCGGCCTCGGGGTCGGCGCCGACGACTACATGACCAAGCCGTTCTCCATGCGGGAGCTGGCCGCCCGGGTGCACGTCCTGCTGCGCCGGGTGGAGCGGGCCGCGCTGGCCGCGCACACCCCGCGCAGCGGCATCCTGCGGCTGGGCGAGCTGGAGATCGACCACGCCCAGCGCCGGGTCCGGGTGCGCGGCAGCGACGTGCACCTCACCCCCACCGAGTTCGACCTGCTGGTCTGCCTGGCGAACACCCCGCGCGCGGTGCTCTCCCGCGAGCAGCTGCTGGCCGAGGTCTGGGACTGGGCGGACGCCTCCGGCACGCGGACGGTCGACAGCCACATCAAGGCGCTGCGCCGCAAGATCGGCGCCGAGCGCATCCGCACCGTCCACGGCGTCGGCTACGCCCTGGAGACCCCGCCGGCATGATGCTTCGGTGGGGGGCGCGGGTGCGGGACCTGTGGGACCGGTTCTGGGAGGCGTTGCGGCCGCTGGACCCGTACCGCTCGGTCAAGGCGGCGCTCGGCGCCCTGGTGATCGTCTCGGTGATCATCACCACGCTCCTGGTGTTCGTGGCGATGCACTCGGCGACCGAGCTCCGGGTGATCACGATCTTCTCGATCATCGCCTCGCTGCTGATCACCCAGTTCGTGGCGACCGGCCTGACCGCCCCGCTCGGCGAGATGACCGAGGTCACCCGGGCGATGGCGCACGGTGACTACACCCGCCGGGTGCGCGCCGGCCGCCGCGACGAGTTCGGCGACCTGGCCGACGCCTTCAACCGCATGGCCGCCGACCTGGAGGCGGTGGACACCCACCGCAAGGAACTGGTCGCCAACGTCTCGCACGAGCTGCGCACCCCCATCGCGGCGCTGCGCGCGGTGCTGGAGAACGTCGTCGACGGGGTCTGCGAGCCGGACTCCGACACCATGCGGACGGCGCTGCGGCAGACCGAGCGGCTGGGCCGGCTGGTGGAGCACCTGCTGGACCTGTCCCGGCTGGACAACGGCGTGGTGCCGCTGCACGCCCAGCGCTTCGAGGTCTGGCCGTACCTGTCCGGGGTGCTCAAGGAGTCCAATATGAGCCGCGGCGCCTCCACCCTCTCCGGCATCGCCGGCGCCGGCACCCACACCCGTACCGACGTCCACCTCCACCTCGACGTCTCCCCGCCGGAGCTGACCGCGTACGCCGACGCCGAGCGGCTCCACCAGGTCGTCGCCAACCTCATCGACAACGCGATCAAGCACAGCCCGCGGCACGGCCGGGTCACCGTGCGGGCCCGCCGCGGCGAGGGGCCGGAGAGCCTGGTCGTGGAGGTCCGGGACGAGGGTCCGGGCATTCCGAAGTCGGAGCGCTACCGGGTCTTCGAGCGGTTCAACCGCGGCGGTCCCGGCCCGTCCGGGCCGGGCAGCGACGGCGGGACGGGCCTGGGGCTGGCGATCGCGCGCTGGGCGGTGGACCTGCACGGCGGGCGGATCGGGGTGGCCGAATCCTCCCGGGGTTGCCGGATCCGGGTCACTCTTCCAGGGCTGGAGTCATCCCGAAGCTGACGCCGACTGACGTAGGGTCGGTGGTGGGAGCACGCATTTCCGGGGTGCGACCGCGCTGAGTTCTACCCGCATGCGGGCGAACCACGTGTGTTTCCCGCCAAGTATGGCCCTGAAACCCATCGGTGAATGTGACGTGCGTGACGAGTGGCCCTCCCGGACTGCACCAAAGGTCACAAGAGGCGTAGCCTTTATTCCCGCTGTCCACCACCTTAGGAAGCGGAAGAGGGCGGTTGCCGCCGTGTCGCTACAGTCCCCCAACAGTGCGAGTGTCTCGGCCGAACAGGAAGAGCAGCGGAAGAATCCCGCTGCCGCGTTCGGTTCCAACGAGTGGCTCGTCGACGAGATCTACCAGCAGTACCTCCAGGACCCGAACTCGGTAGACCGAGCCTGGTGGGACTTCTTCGCCGACTACAAGCCGGGCGGCGCGGGCGCGCCGAGCCAGCCGGCAGCGGAGGCCGCCCCGGCCCCGTCGGCGCCCGCCGCGGCTCCTGCCGCGGCCGGGTCGAAGCCCGCCGCGCAGCCGGCTGCCGCCGCGCCCGCGCCGGCCAAGAGCGCCCCCGCGAAGCCCGCGGTGAAGTCTGCTCCGGCGGCCAAGGTCGCCACCGGTGAGGCCCCCGAGGGTCCCGAGCTCGTCACGCTGCGCGGCCCGTCGGCGGCCGTGGCCAAGAACATGAACGCCTCGCTGGAGCTGCCGACGGCCACGTCCGTCCGCGCGGTCCCGGTGAAGCTGCTGTTCGACAACCGCATCGTCATCAACAACCACCTCAAGCGCGCCCGCGGCGGGAAGGTCTCCTTCACGCACCTCATCGGGTACGCGATGGTGCAGGCGCTCAAGGCCATGCCGGCCATGAACTACTCCTTCGCGGAGAAGGACGGCAAGCCGACGCTGGTCAAGCCCCCGCACATCAACCTCGGTCTGGCCATCGACCTGGTCAAGCCGAAGGGCGAGCGCCAGCTGGTCGTCGCGGCCATCAAGAAGGCCGAGACGATGACCTTCTTCGAGTTCTGGCAGGCGTACGAGGACATCGTCCGCCGGGCCCGGGACAACAAGCTGACGATGGACGACTTCACCGGGGTCACCGCGTCGCTGACCAACCCCGGCGGCATCGGCACCGTCCACTCCGTGCCGCGTCTGATGCCCGGCCAGTCCATGATCATGGGCGTCGGCGCGATGGACTACCCGGCCGAGTTCCAGGGCACCTCGCAGGACGCCCTGAACAAGCTGGGTGTCGCCAAGGTCATGACGCTGACCAGCACCTATGACCACCGCGTGATCCAGGGCGCCGCCTCCGGCGAGTTCCTGCGGATCATGAGCCAGCTGATGCTCGGCGAGAAGGACTTCTACGACGAGATCTTCAAGTCGCTGCGGATCCCGTACGAGCCGATCCGCTGGATGCGCGACATCGACGCGTCGCACGACGACGACGTCACCAAGGCCGCGCGGGTCTTCGAGCTGATCCACGCCTACCGGGTCCGCGGCCACGTCATGGCCGACACCGACCCGCTGGAGTACCACCAGCGCAAGCACCCCGACCTGGACATCACCGAGCACGGCCTCACCCTGTGGGACCTGGAGCGGGAGTTCGCGGTCGGCGGCTTCGCCGGCAAGTCCATGATGAAGCTGCGCGACATCCTGGGCGTGCTGCGCGACTCGTACTGCCGCACCACCGGCATCGAGTTCATGCACATCCAGGACCCCAAGCAGCGCAAGTGGATCCAGGACCGGGTGGAGCGCACGCACAAGTCGCCGGAGCGCGACGAGCAGCTGCGCATCCTGCGCCGCCTGAACTCCGCCGAGGCGTTCGAGGTCTTCCTCCAGACCAAGTACGTCGGCCAGCGCCGCTTCTCGCTGGAGGGTGGCGAGTCCGTCATCCCGATGCTGGACGCGGTCATCGACTCCGCGGCCGAGGCGCGGCTGGACGAGGTCGTCATCGGCATGGCCCACCGCGGCCGCCTCAACGTCCTCGCCAACATCGTCGGCAAGTCCTACGCGCAGATCTTCCGCGAGTTCGAGGGCAACCTCGACCCGAAGTCGATGCACGGCTCCGGCGACGTGAAGTACCACCTGGGCGCCGACGGCACCTTCACCGGCCTGGACGGCGAGCAGATCAAGGTCTCGCTGACCGCCAACCCCTCCCACCTGGAGGCCGTGGACCCGGTCGTCGAGGGTGTCGCCCGCGCCAAGCAGGACATCATCAACAAGGGCGGTACGGACTTCACCGTCCTGCCGGTCCTGCTCCACGGTGACGCGGCGTTCGCCGGCCAGGGCGTGGTCGCCGAGACGCTGAACATGTCCCAGCTGCGCGGCTACCGCACCGGCGGCACCGTGCACGTGGTGATCAACAACCAGGTCGGCTTCACCGCCGCCCCGGAGGCGTCCCGCTCCTCCATGTACGCCACCGACGTGGCGCGCATGATCGAGGCGCCGATCTTCCACGTCAACGGTGACGACCCCGAGGCCGTCGTCCGCGTCGCCCGGCTCGCCTTCGAGTTCCGCCAGGCGTTCAACAAGGACGTGGTCATCGACCTCATCTGCTACCGCCGCCGCGGCCACAACGAGACCGACAACCCGGCCTTCACCCAGCCGCTGATGTACGACCTGATCGACAAGAAGCGCTCGGTGCGCAAGCTCTACACCGAGTCGCTGATCGGCCGGGGCGACATCACCCTCGAAGAGGCGGAGCAGGCGCTCCAGGACTTCCAGGGCCAGCTGGAGAAGGTCTTCACCGAGGTCCGCGACGCCACGACGACGCCGGTCGCCCCCGAGGTGCCGCAGCCGAAGGCCGAGTTCCCGGTCCACGTGGAGACCGCGGTCTCCGCGGAGGTCGTCAAGCGGATCGCCGAGTCCCAGGTCAACATCCCCGACCACACCACCGTCCACCCGCGTCTGCTGCCGCAGCTGCAGCGCCGGATGGCGATGATCGAGGAAGGCACGATCGACTGGGGCATGGGCGAGACCCTGGCCATCGGCTCGCTGCTGATGGAGGGCACCCCGGTCCGGCTCGCCGGCCAGGACTCCCGCCGCGGCACGTTCGGCCAGCGCCACGCGGTGCTGATCGACCGGCAGACCGGCGAGGACTACACCCCGCTGCTCTACCTGTCCGAGGACCAGGCCCGCCTGAACGTCTACGACTCGCTGCTGAGCGAGTACGCGGCGATGGGCTTCGAGTACGGCTACTCGCTGGCCCGCCCGGAGTCGCTGGTGATGTGGGAGGCCCAGTTCGGCGACTTCGCCAACGGCGCCCAGACCGTCATCGACGAGTTCATCTCCTCGGCCGAGCAGAAGTGGGGCCAGACCTCCGGCGTCACCCTGCTGCTGCCGCACGGCTACGAGGGCCAGGGCCCGGACCACTCCTCGGCCCGGATCGAGCGCTACCTCCAGCTGTGCGCGCAGAACAACATGACGGTCGCGATGCCGACGCTGCCGTCGAACTACTTCCACCTGCTGCGCTGGCAGGTCCACAACCCGCACCACAAGCCGCTGATCGTCTTCACCCCGAAGTCGATGCTGCGTCTGAAGGCCGCGGCGTCGAAGGCGGAGGAGTTCACCACCGGCGGCTTCCGCCCGGTGATCGGCGACAGCGCGGTCAAGCCCGAGGACGTCCGCAAGGTCGTCTTCTGCGCCGGCAAGGTCTACTACGACCTGGAGGCCGAGCGGACCAAGCGCGGCGCGTTCGACACCGCGATCGTCCGCATCGAGCGGCTGTACCCGCTGCCCGGCAAGGAGCTCCAGGCGGAGATCGCCAAGTTCCCGAACGCCGAGAAGTACCTGTGGGCGCAGGAGGAGCCGGCGAACCAGGGTGCCTGGCCGTTCCTCGGCCTCAACCTGATCGACCACCTGGACCTGGCGGTCGGCGCCGACGTCCCGCACGGTGAGCGCCTGCGCCGCATCTCGCGGCCGCACAGCTCCTCGCCGGCGGTCGGCTCCGCCAAGCGGCACCAGGCCGAGCAGGCGCAGCTGGTGGCGGAGGTCTTCGACGCGTGAGCGTCTGACCACCGCGGCTGAACAAGCTGGGAAAGGGGCGGCCCCCACGGTGATGACCGTGGGGGCCGCCCCCTTTTGCCGTGCCGGCCGCGGTCAGCGTCCGCCGGCGACCGCGAGGTCCTCGCCGGTGATGTTGCCGTTGGCCGCGGAGCCCAGGAACAGCACGGCCGCGGCCCTCTGCGCGGCCCGGTCCATCCGCCGGATCTCGCGCGGGGTCAGCCCCGCGGCCGCCGGGTCGAAGTCGCATTCCGCGGCGATCCGGGAGCGGTAGCCGTCGGCGTTGAAGAGCGAGATGGCCCGCGTGGCCGTGCGCCCGGCGGATATGCCGTCCCAGAATTCCTTGGTTCCGTTTCCGCCCGGCGCGACGACGCCTATCCCGGTGATTGCCACTCTGCGTCTCATGACCGCCCCCCGTGCTGCCCGATGGATACCGAAATCAGCCAAAGCCTTCTACGGTTCCGACGCTCACAGCACCGGCTTGAGAAAACCTCGAATGCCGCTCGAAGGGGCGGTGCCGGGGCCGGGGCCGCCCGGCGGGTGCGGGCGGGCCCGGACGGCGCCGGCGGCGGGGGCGGCGGGCCCGCCTATCCTGGCGCAAAGTCCCCATGACCCCAGGTGGAGAGCACGTGTATTTCACTGACCGCGGCATCGAGGAGCTGGAGAACCGGCGCGGCGAGGAGGAGGTCACCCTCGGGTGGCTGGCCGACCAGCTGCGGACGTTCGTCGACCTCAACCCGGACTTCGAGGTCCCGGTGGAGCGGCTGGCCACCTGGCTGGCCCGGCTGGACGACGAGGACGACGACGAGTAGGAGCAGGGCCCGGGGAACGGACGGGCAGCGGAGAACGGAGTGGCGGCCTGCCCGGGGCGGCCGCCATCCCCTAGGGCGAACGGAAGGGTCATATCAGGGCACCGTCAGGGTCGGAACCACTTGACTCCCGCAGGCTGCGATATATCGTGTTGAAGGAAGACGCGATATGTTGCGTTGTCCGCCTACCCAGGGGAGGCCAGGTATGTCAGCCCAGTCCGAGTGGACGGTTCCCGGGCCGCGCACGTGGGAGTTCGAAGAACCCGTCGGCGCCCTGACCGTCCGCCTGGTGAGCGGCACCGTCAACGTCGTCGGGACCTCCGAGGACGGCCCGGCCCGTCTGGAGGTCTCCGCGGTGGACGGCCCGCCGCTGTCGGTCTCCTACAAGGACGGCACCCTCTCCGTCGGCTATGAAGACCTGCCCTGGAAGGGCTTCTTGAAGCTCCTCGACCCCAAGGGGTGGCACCGCAGCGCGGTGGTCTCGGTGACGGTGCCGGCCGCCACCCGCGTCGAGGTCGCGGTGGTCGGCGCCGGCGCGGTGATCTCCGGCATCTCGGGCCCCACGGAGCTGCGCGGGGTCACCGGCGACGGCACCCTCGTCGGCCTCTCCGGCCCGGTCCGGGCGGACACCGTCGGGGGCGGCGTCGAGGCCCAGGCGCTCACCGGCGACCTCCGCTTCCACTCCGTCTCGGGCGATCTGACGGTCGTCGAGGGCACCGGCGCGGTGCGCGCCGAGTCCGTCAACGGCGACATGGTGCTGGACCTCGATCCGGCCACCGGCGCGGAGATCGAACTGACCACGGTCTCCGGCGAGATCGCCATCCGGCTGCCCGACCCGGCCGACGCCAGGGTGGAGGCGGGCACCACCACCGGGGTGGTCACCAACGCCTTCGACGACCTGCGGGTCACCGGCCAGTGGGGCGCCAAGCGGATCACCGGTTCGCTGGGCGCCGGCACCGGCCGGCTCAGGGCCACCACGGTCTCCGGCGCCCTCGCCCTGCTGCGCCGGCCCGCCCCCGAGGAGCCGGACGACGGCCCGGCCGGCGGTTCGGACGACGCCCCCTCCCCCACGACCCCGCCCGCCGGGAAGAAGGTGCTCTGAGCATGCCCCCCGTCTTCGCCCACGGCCGCCTGCGGCTCTACCTCCTCAAGCTGCTCGACGAGGCCCCGCGGCACGGCTACGAGATCATCCGCCTCCTGGAGGAGCGCTTCCAGGGCCTCTACGCCCCGTCCGCCGGCACGGTCTACCCCCGGCTGGCCAAGCTGGAGGCCGAGGGCCTGGTGTCCCACACCACCGAGGGCGGCCGCAAGGTCTACGCCATCACCGACGCCGGCCGCGCCGAACTGGCCGACCGCGGCGGCGAACTGGCCGAACTGGAGCTGGAGATCCGGGAGTCGGTGGCGGCGCTCGCCTCCGACATCCGCGAGGACGTCAGCGGTTCGGCGCGCGATCTGCGCCGGGAGGTCAAGGAGGCCGCCCGGCAGGCCCGCGCGGGCGGCGCCAAGGCCGGCCGCAAGGCGCCGGGCGGCGGGCGGCCGTTCCCCGAGGCGTCGGACTACTTCGACGGCGCGTTCGGCGACAAGGACGCCTGGCGGCAGGCGAAGGAGGAGTTCCGGCGCGCCAAGGAGGAGTGGAAGGAGCAGGCCCGGCGCGCCAAGGAGGAGAGCCGGCGCGCCAAGCAGGACGCCCAGCGGGCCCGCAAACAGGCCCGGGACGCCCAGGTGTTCGCCCGTGAGGAGGTCCAGCGGGTCATCCGGCACGTCCAGGACCAGGCCCAGGGGGCGGTGCGCAGCGGCGACTGGTCGACCGCGCTGAAGGACGCGCTGGCCGAGGTCTCCCGCGAGGTCGGCCGCTTCACGGGCGCCCCGTCCGGCACTGGCCCGGCCGGCGAGCGCGGCCCGTCGGCCCCGGACGCCGGGGAGCCCGGCGCCGCGGACGGCCCGCGGGCCGCGGCCGAGCGGATCGACCTCACCAAGGAGGCCCCGGAGCCGGCGCCCTCCGAGGAGACCGCACCGCCGGCCGCCGAGGAGGCACCCGCTCCCCAGGAGCCGCCCGCGCCCGCGTGGGCCACGGAGCCCGGCACCGGCGATCCGGCCCGCGACTTCGACCGCCTGCTGGACCGCTTCCGCGACGACCTGCGGGACGCGGCCCGCGACCACGGCATCACCCCCGAGCAACTGACCGAGTCCCGCCGCCGGTTGGCGTCGGCCGCCGCCCACGTCGGCGCGCTGCTGCGCCGCCCGGACGCGGCACCGGACGCCGGGAAGGGGCCCGGCGAGGAGGCGTAGGAGGGCGGCGCGGGCGCGGGGCGGTCCCCCGCCAGGCCGGCGGTGCGGGCGGGCGGCGGCGCCGCGCGGACGGGGTGCGCCCGCCCGCTCACCGGCCGCCGGGCCGCCCCGGCTCAGGCGGCGGCCGCCGCCCCCACGCAGCCGCGGACGGCCTCGATCAGCCGCTCGGCGCGGACGTCGCCGCTGCCGCCCAGCCGGTTGGTGACGTAGCCGAAGCCGACCCCGAACTCATCGTCGCCGAAGGCGAACTGGCCGCCGGCGCCGCTGGTGGCGAAGGAGCGCGGCCCCAGCAGCCGGCGGAACGCCGAGTCCACCAGGAAGCCGGTGCCGTTGCGCGCGCCGAAGTCCGGCAGCCCCGAGAAGGTCGGGCCGCCCGAGCGCCGCTCGACCGCGTCGGTGACGGTCTCCTCGCTCAGCAGCCGCGGCCCGCCCCCGACACCGGTCGTGGCGGCCGCGAAGAGCGCCGCCAGCCCGTCCGCCGAGGACACCGCGCCGGCCCCGGGGAACTCCCGCGTCAGCACGGCCGGCGCGTTGTAGCCGTGCGGATCGTCCAGGCCCGGGAAGGGCACCGCCCCGTGCAGCGTCAGCGCCCGCATGATCAGCGAGTCGGCGGGCGGCAGGGCCGGGCGCCCCTCGGCCTCGACCAGCCTGGCCAGCGCCGGAATCTCCTCCTCCGGCACCCCGATCCAGGCGCGCAGGCCCAGCGGGTCGCCGATCGCGGTGCGGAAGTAGGCGCCGGGCCTGCTGCCGGTGAGTCGGCGGATGACCTCGCCGAGCACGAACCCCAGGGCGTGCGCGTGGTACTCGTACGCGGTGCCGGGCTCCCAGAGCGGCGGCTGCTCCGCCAGCGCCTCGATCATCGGCGTCCAGGCCATGATCTGCTCGAACGTCAACGCCCGTTCGGCGAGCGGGAGTCCGGCGGTGTGCGTGAGCATCATCCGGGTGGTGATCCGCTCCTTGCCGTGCCGCCCGAACTCCGGCCAGTAGGCGGCGATCGGCGCGTCCAGGTCCAGGACGCCCTGTTGGGCCAGCAGATGGGCGCTGACGCCGAGCATCCCCTTGGCGCAGGACATCACCGGCACCGCGGTACCGGCCTCCCAGGGGCGCCCGGTCCGCGCGTCGGCGGTCCCGCCCCAGAGGTCCACGACCTTGCGTCCGCCGACGTAGACGGTGACGGCCGCGCCCAGCTCCCCGCGCTCGGTGAAGTTCCGCGCGAACTCCTCGGCGACGGCGCCGAACCCCTCGTCCACCCGGCCTCCGCCGGCCACCCCTGGGAGGTCCCCCCGACCCGACACCACGTACTCCCTTGCCGTTGCGGGCACTTCGGCCCTCGTCGGCCCGCGGGCGGGCAGGGGCGGACACCTGCCGCCGACTGCCGGCCGCCGACCGGTAACCGGATCACGGTACGCAGCGCGGCCCCGCCGGCTCCACCGAATTCGCGCGCGGGCGGACGCGGGCCGCGCCACGGGGCAGGCGGGCAAGCAGCCGGCAGGCGACAGGCCACGGGGGCACCGCCCACCGCCTCAGCCCACGCGCCCCGTGGACCGCGCCGCCAGGACCCGCACCACGGCCTGGTACGTCGCCCCGTGGCCGGCGAGCGCCACCCCGGCCGGGCCGGACCCGGTGGTCAGTGCCAGCAGCAGATGCTCGTCGCCGAGGTACCCGTCCCTGCGGCCCGCCGCGATCCGCAGCGCGCGCTCCAACACCGCCTTGCCCTCCGGCGAGAACGTCCGGCGCACCCGCTTCCCGCGGCCGGCCCGACGGCCTCCGCCGGCCAGCGCCCCGGCCCCGTGCGCCTCCTCGACGCGGGCCACGACCGCGTCCACGTCGATCCCCAGCCCGGCCAGCGCCGCCGTGTCGGCCGCGGAGAGGCCGCCCCGCCGCCGGTCCGCCGCCAGCGCGTCGGCGACCGCCGGCCGCGGTACGCCGAGCCCGTCGAGCACCGCCGCGGCCAGGGAGTCCCGCTGATCCAACAGCGCGAGCAGCAGCTCCGGTTCGCCGACGGTGTCGCTTCCGGTGCGGTCCGCGTGCGCCACCGCACTCCCCACCACCGCCCGGGCGGCGGCCGTGAACCTCTCGAACATCAACGCCTCCCATGCTTCTTGTGGACCGCCTGCCGGCTGACCCCCAGCTCGGCGGCGATCTCCTGCCAGGACCAGCCCTTCGCGCGGGCGCTGCGCACCTGTACGGCCTCCAACTGCTCCAGCAGCCGGCGGAGCGCGGCCACGGCGCGGAGGCCGGCGCGCGGGTCCGGGTCGCTCGCCCGCGCGGCGAGATCCGTTGCCTCGGTCATGGCCGTCAACCTAGATTGACACCCGTCATCTGTCAACCAGCATTGACAGGGCGGGCGTCCGCAGGCCACTCACTCACCTCAACCCCCTTGGCCACAACCGCACTTGAGTTAACTGACGCCGGACGGAGCTCCAGACGCGTCGCCGGACGGAAGGTCGGCCAGCTCGATCACCGCCGCAACCCCCTCCGTCCGCACCACCACGGGCGCCGCCGCGCCCCTCGTCCCCTCCCCAGCCGACTGCCCCGCCGGCTCCAGCACGACCGCGTCATACCGCCCCAGCCGCACGCCCGGCTCCTCCGGCCCCGCCCCCGCCGCCCCCAGCCGGGTCTCACCCTCCACCGCGACCACCACCACGGTCCGCTCCCCCGGCACCTCCCGACTCCCGCGCACCATCACGACGTTCGCCGCCATCCGCCCCTCCCGGACCATCACGTTCAGATTCACGACCGGGCCGTCGAGCAGCCGGGAGCCGGTGGCGGCGGCGCCGGGGAAGGCGAAGGGGCGGTGACGGCCGGGGAGCCGGTGCACGGCGCCGTCCACCGTCAGCTCCAGCCCGCCGCCGTCGACGACGGTGAGGATCCGCCGGACGCCGGGCAGCGGGGAGTACGGCCCGTCCCGGGTCACCTCGGCCAGGCTCACCCGCCAGGCGAAGGCGTCCCAGCCCGCGTCCGGCGGGTGCGCCGCGACCTCGCGGGTGAGCCCGCCGCCGTTGCGCCACGGCACGGCCGCCCGCCCGTCCGCCCGAAGGATCCGCACGTCCCCGCTCCCTTCCCGCACCCGAGGGGCCGCGGTCCCTCAGACCGTCAGCACGACCTTGCCGAAGAGCTCCCCCTCGGCCATCTTGGCGAAGCCCTCGCGCGCCCGGTCCAGCGGCAGCGTCGAGTCGATCACCGGCCGGATGCCCTTGGCGGCGCAGAAGCTGAGCAGTCCGGCCAGCTCCTCCTTGCTGCCCATCGTGGAGCCGACGACCTTCAGCTCCAGGAAGAAGATCCGGTTCAACTCCCCGCTCTTGGGCGTGAAGCCGCTGGTGGCACCGGAGATGACCAGGGTGCCGCCGGGGCGCAGCGACTTCACCGAGTGCGACCAGGTGGCGGCGCCGACCGTCTCGATCACCGCGTCCACCCGCCGGGGCAGCCGCTCACCGCTCGCGAACGCCGCCTCGGCGCCCAGCTCCACGGCCCGCTTGCGCTTGGTCTCGTCCCGGCTGGTGGCGAAGACCCGCAGGCCCGCGGCGGCGCCCAGCACGATGGCGGCGGTCGCCACCCCGCCGCCCGCGCCCTGCACCAGCACGCTGTCGCCGGGCCGGACCCCGGCGTTGGTGAACAGCATCCGGTACGCGGTCAGCCAGGCGGTGGGCAGGCAGGCCGCCTCCTCGAAGGAGAGCTCCGCGGGCTTGGGCAGGACGTTCCAGGCGGGCACGGTGACCCGCTCGGCGAAGGTGCCCTGGTACCGCTCGGTGAGGATGGAGGGCTTCTCGTCGGGGCCGACGCCGTGGCCGGTCTGCCCGATGACGGAGTGCAGGACGACCTCGTTGCCGTGCTCGTCGACGCCGGCGGCGTCGCAGCCGAGGATCATCGGGAGCGACTCCTCGCCGATCCCGACGCCGCGCAGCGTCCACAGGTCGTGGTGGTTGAGGGAGGCGGCCTTGACGTCGACGGTGGTCCAGCCGGGGCGGGCGGTGGGGGCCGGGCGCTCCCCCAATTCCAGGCCGGTCAGCGGCTGGTCGCGGTCGATGCGGGCGGCGTAGGCAGCAAACATGATCCCAACGTAGGCCGCCGGCGCGCCCCGCGACAGCGGGCGCGGGTGTGACACGCACCGCCTGCGGGCGGGACCGCGGACGGCCGGAATCCCCTCGTCCTTTCCGGCCACCGCCGGTAACGCCGAACGGGCCGGACCCGCACCCTCGCGGGTGCCGGTCCGGCCCGTCAACGGTGTCCGCGGCGGCGGGTCAGCGCCGGGCGACGCCCTCCGCGCGGGCGGCGGCCGCGACGGCCGCGGTGACGGCCGGGGCGACCCGCTCGTCGAACGGCGAGGGGATGACCTTGTCCGCGCTCAACTCGTCGGCGACGACGGCGGCCAGCGCCTCCGCGGCGGCGAGCTTCATGCCCTCGGTGATCTGCGCGGCGCGCACCTGCATGGCGCCGGCGAAGATGCCCGGGAAGGCGAGCACGTTGTTGATCTGGTTGGGGAAGTCGCTGCGCCCGGTGGCGACCACCGCGGCGTACTTGTGGGCGACGTCCGGGTGGATCTCCGGGTTGGGGTTGGCCATCGCGAAGATCATCGAGTCCTTCGCCATGGTCGCCACCGCCGCCTCCGGCACCGTGCCGCCGGAGACCCCGATGAAGACGTCCGCGCCGTCCAGCGCGGTCTCCAGCGAGCCGGCCAGGCCGGCCTTGTTGGTGAAGCCGGCCAGCTCGCGCTTGACGTCGGTGAGGTCCTCCCGGTCCGCCGAGACCACGCCCTTGCGGTCGCAGACCGCGACGTCGCCGATGCCGGCGTTGACCAGGATCTTGGCGATGGCGACACCGGCCGCGCCGGCGCCCGAGATGACCGCCCGCAGGTCGCCGAGCGTGCGCCCGGTGAGCTTGGCGGCGTTGCGCAGCGCGGCCAGGGTGACGACCGCGGTGCCGTGCTGGTCGTCGTGGAAGACCGGGATGTCCAGCCGCTCCTGGAGCTTGCGCTCGATCTCGAAGCACCGGGGCGCCGAGATGTCCTCCAGGTTGACGCCACCGAACGAGGGCGCGAGCCGGACGACGGTGTCCACGATCTCGTCGGTGTCGGTGGTGGCGAGCGCGATCGGAACCGCGTCCACGCCGCCGAACTGCTTGAAGAGGATGGCCTTGCCCTCCATCACGGGAAGGGAGGCCTCCGGGCCGATGTCGCCCAGGCCCAGCACCGCGGTGCCGTCCGTGACGACGGCGACCACCTGGGACTTCCATGTGTAGTCGTGCACGAGCTCGGGCTGTTCGGCGATGGCGCTGCACACCTTGGCGACGCCGGGCGTGTACGCGAGGGACAGGTCGTCCGCGTCGCGCACCGGCACCGTTGCCTGCACGGCCATCTTGCCGCCGCGGTGCAGCGCGAAGGCCGGGTCGAAGGGTCCGCCGGACGTGCCGTCCGCGCCCTCTTCCGCACCGGTCTCGCTGACGCTGCGAGGATTGACGATCTCCGCTGCCACTTTCTTTGACCCCTTTGTCATAAATCTGTTGAGGGTGGCCACTCCCTGGTTGGGGGGTGGGCGGGCACCGCGCCCGTGTCCTGCGCGGGCGGATGGCCGCCGCGCGGGGGAGGTACGGACGCCGGGCGCGCCGCACACGCGCCCTGAGCCCCGGATGAGGGGTGTAGCGACCCTTTTTACCGGACGGATGTACGCGCCGACGAGTCAGATTCGTTACTTGTCGGTACAACGCTCAGACAATCCGGCACAAGGCTTTGACAATAGCGACGCAGTGCCCGAAAACCCTGAACGCGCCCTGCTTCTGTCCGGATTCCGAGACACCGCCGCTTCGCCGGCGCTCGCCTTTCGCGCCACCGGCGGCCGACCCCCTTGCGCCGCAAGGCCGGTAGTGAACGCCAGCCGTCCGTTATCCGATTTTGACCTGAACGACAGTCCGAATACCGGAGTCCGGATGGCAAGATTCCGTCACCGACCGAGGGCGCGACGCCCAAAGGTGCCCAAAGGTGTGTGCCCAACCCCTTCTCACCAGCACATCGGCTGCCCACACTGGCACGTCGGTTACCCAACCGCAGGAGGATCCGCATGACCGCAGATACCACCCGTCGCGCGGCGGCCGGCAGGCCCGGTAGGTCCGTCAAGACTGCTGTCGCAATAGCCACGGTCACCGCTTCGCTGCTGCTGCTCAGCGCCTGCGGTGACCAGACCGACGCGGCGATCGCCCGGCGGGAGGCGGCGAAGAACCGCAATCCGCACGCCCCGCTCTTCAACAAGCTGCCCAAGGACGTCCAGGACAAGGCGATGCTCCAGGTCGGCTCGGACATCACGTACAAGCCGGTGGAGTTCCGCTCGAACGGCGCGGTGGAGGGCATCGATCCGGATCTCGCGGCGGCCATCGGCAAGGAACTGGGCATCAAGCTCAATTTCAACAACGCCACCTTCGACACCCTCATGGGCGGTCTGAAGTCCCAGCGCTATGACATCGCGATGTCGGCGATGACGGACACCAAGGACCGGCAGGAGGGCATCGACTCCACCACCGGCAAGAAGATCGGCGAGGGCGTCGACTTCGTCGACTACCTCAACGTCGGTGTCTCGCTCTACACGCAGAAGGGCAAGACCAAGGGCATCGACGGCTGGGAGACCATGTGCGGCAAGAAGCTCGCCGTGCAGCGCGGCACCGTCTCCCACGACCTGGCCAAGGACAAGTCCAAGGCCTGTGAGTCCAACGGAGAACCGTCGATCTCCATCGAGGCGTTCGACAACGACTCCGAGGCCCAGACCCGGCTGCGGACCGGCGGCGTGGACGCGGTCTCCAGCGACTACCCGGTCGCGGCCTACGCGGTGAAGGTCTCCGGCGGCGGCAACGACTTCCAGATGGTCGGCGGCGCCCCGCTCAAGGCGGCCCCGTACGGCATCGCCGTCCCCAAGGGGCAGGAGAAGCTGCGCGACGCCATCAAGGCGGCCGTGGAGCTGGTCATCAAGAACCACGCGTACGACCGCGTCCTGGCGAAGTGGAACGTCAAGGACGCCGGGGTCAAGGAAGTGAAGATCAACGGCGGCTCCTGAAGCCGGCGGCCCGTCCCGCAGCAACCGCCGGTTCGTCCCGCAGTGGCCGGCGCGGTCCGCGCGGCCCTCGTTACGCCTCTCCCGCCACACGCTGAAAGGCAACCCTGTGTCAGTTGACGTCGACAAGCCGGCCGAGCCGCCGGCCGCCGCCCCGCCCCAGCCCGAGCCCCTCAAGGCCGTCCCCGTCCGCCACTACGGGCGCTGGGTCGCCGCCCTCGTCGTCGTCGGGCTGGTGGTCCTGCTCGTCCGGGCCTTCGCCGCCGGCAAGGTCAACTGGGGCGCGATACCGGAGTACATGTTCAACGCGGACATCCTCAAGGGGCTGCGCAACACCCTGTTCATCACCGTGCTGTCGATGGTGATCGGCATCGTGCTGGGCGTGGTCCTGGCCGTCATGCGGCAGTCCAAGAACCCGGTGACCAAGTCCGTCGCGTGGTTCTACGTCTGGTTCTTCCGCGGCACCCCGGTCTACGTGCAGCTCTTCCTCTGGTTCAACCTCGGCCTGGTCTTCCAGTACATCGACATCATGCCGATCTACAAGGACGAGTGGTCGGACTTCATGACCCCGTTCCTGTGCGCGCTGCTCGGCCTCGGCCTCAACGAGGCCGCGTACATGGCCGAAATCTGTCGGGCCGGTCTGAACGCCGTCGACGAGGGCCAGACCGAGGCGGCGCACGCGCTGGGCATGAGCCACGCCAAGACGCTGCGCCGGATCGTCGTGCCGCAGGCGATGCGGGTGATCGTGCCGCCGACCGGCAACGAGGTCATCAACATGCTCAAGACCTCCTCACTGGTCATCGCCGTCCAGTACTACGACCTCCTCCAGGCCGCGCAGAACGTCGGCCGGGACTCCGGTGTGGTGGTCGAGATGCTGGTCCTGGCCGCCGCCTGGTACCTGATCGCCACGACGGTCCTCAGCATCGGCCAGTACTACCTGGAGCGCTACTACGCCCGCGGCGCCAGCCGCCAGCTTCCGCCCACCCCGTTCCAGCGCGTCAAGGCGAAGCTGGCCGGCCTGAACCGCGCCGGAGGTGCGGCATGAGCAAGAGCACGAGCACGACCGCGGAGAAGGACTCCGGCGCGGCCGTCGTCCCGATGGTCAAGGCCGAGGGCGTCCACAAGTCCTACGGCACCGCGCACATCCTCAAGGGGATCGATCTGGAGGTGGCGCCCGGGGAGGTCTTCTGCCTGATCGGCCCGTCCGGTTCCGGCAAGTCGACGTTCCTGCGGTGCATCAACCACCTGGAGAAGATCAACGCCGGCCGGCTGTCGGTCGACGGCGAACTGGTCGGCTACCGCGAGCACAACGGCAAGCTCTACGAGCTGCGCGACCGCGAGGTCGCCGCCCGCCGCCGGGACATCGGCATGGTCTTCCAGCGCTTCAACCTCTTCCCGCACATGACCGCGCTGGAGAACATCATGGAGGCGCCGGTCCAGGTCAAGGGCGAGTCCAAGGCGGCCGCGCGGGAGCGGGCGGGCGCACTGCTGGAGCGGGTCGGGCTGGGCGACAAGTCCGGCAACTACCCCTCGCAGCTCTCCGGCGGCCAGCAGCAGCGGGTGGCGATCGCCCGGGCCCTGGCCATGGAGCCCAAGCTGATGCTCTTCGACGAGCCGACCTCGGCCCTCGACCCGGAGCTGGTCGGCGACGTCCTGGACGTGATGAAGGACCTGGCGGCCGACGGCATGACGATGGTCGTGGTGACCCACGAGATGGGCTTCGCCCGCGAGGTCGGCGACTCGCTGGTCTTCATGGACGACGGCGTGGTCGTCGAGTCCGGCCACCCGCGCGATGTACTGACCGACCCGCAGCACGAGCGGACCCAGTCGTTCCTGTCCAAGGTGCTTTGACGCTGCGCTTGGTTTGCTTCCCACGTTGTCGGCTCCCGCGCCGCGGGGGTTGCTGTTCTTCGCGCCCGCGGCGCGGTTCCGCGGTGCGGGGCCTCGCCCCACGTCGTCGGCTCTCCAGCCGTGGCGCCTGCGGCGGGCGTTGCCGCGGTGCGGGGCCTCGCCCCACGTCGTCGGCTCTCCAGCCGTGGCGCCTGCGGCGGGCGTTGCCGCTGCGCGGGGCTGTCGGGTGCGGTGCCGGGGCTGCGGGGGTGGTGTGTCGGACTGCTGCGCTTTACGTCCGACACACCACCCCCGCAGCCCCGTCCCCTCCCGTTGGAGGGTGGGAATTCCCCAGTCGGTGCTGAGACGACTGGTCTTCTGACGGTCACCACGCAACACACAACCCGCGCCCACCCACCGGGAGTTGCCCCCACCCACCTGAATTCCCCACCACACGCGGGAGGGGACGGGTCTGCGGGGCAGGGGTGTGCCGGACGTAAAGCGAAGCAGTCCGGCACACCCCTGCCCCGCAGACCCGGCACCGCGGCCGACAAGCCCCGCGCAGCGGACAGGCACCGCACCCGACAAGCCCCGCGCAGCGGACCCGCGCCGCAGGCGCGAAGAACAGCAACCCCCGCGGCGGGGAAGCCGACAACGTGGGGTACCGCCGGCCGCGAGGCCCACGGCCAAAACGACGGGGCGGCGAAGCGTAATACCCTCGTTGAGACAAGGCTCATTACCTCTGGGCACTCGCACCTCAGACGCAGCTCCGTAAGGACTCAACGTGGAACTGGCCTATTACTCGGACTATGCCGTGCGGCTGGTCAACACCGAGCAGCCCGAGCGCGGCGGGGACAGCCTCACCACGGTCGAGGCGGTCCGCGATCTCTTCGGCGTCGCCCAGCAGGCCGCCCGGCGCGCCACCGAGAGCGACGTCACCCGGCTCCGGGCGGTCCGCTCCCGGCTGCGCGCGGTCTTCGAGGCCGCCGACGGCGGTGACGAGGTGCTCGCCGTCGACCTGCTGAACGCGCTGATGATGGAGTTCCCGGTCAGCCCGCAGATCTCCGGCCACGAGTACCGCGATGACGACGGCCGCCCCAAGTGGCACATGCACATCGCCGACCACGCCGCCAACGCCACCGCCGGCTTCACCGCGACCGCCTGCATGGGCCTGGCCTTCCACCTCACCGAGCTGGGCGTGGACCGCCTGGGCATCTGCGAGGCCAAGCCCTGCCGCAACGCCTACCTGGACACCTCCACCAACCGCTCCCGGCGCTACTGCTCGGACCGCTGCGCCACCCGCGCCAACGTGGCCGCCTACCGCGCCCGCAAGCGCCGGGAGAGCGGCCGCACCGCCGAGAGCGCCCAGGAGGCCACCGCCCGCGGCGAGCGCTGAAGCCCGCGCGGCGGCCGCACCCGCAGCCAGGCCCGGGCGACCACCAGCTCGTCGGGGACCGCCCCGAACTCCCGGCTGTCGTTCTCCACGAACGGGTTGTCACCGCGCACCCACCAGCCGCCGTCCCGCCGCTCGACCGCGCGCTTGACGATCAGCAGGTCCTGCCGGAACGGATGCCGCAGCACCACCACGTCACCGGGGCGCACCACCGCGCCGTACCGGACCACCAGCTGGTCCCCCGGCTGGAGCGTCGGCACCATCGACGGGTTGTAGACCTCCGCCAGCCCGAACGCCCGCAGCGGCCCGCCGCGCACCGACTCCGCGCCGTCGCCCCGCTCCGGCTCGCGCACCCGCTCCGGCATCCGTACCTCCTGGTCCAGCCCCCGTCGTACCCTCAGGACCATCCTCCATCAGTCCCGGCCCGACACCGGACTTTTGCCCTAAGACCCCCGGGGCACCCGAGAAAAGCCTTCCCGCACCGAGTAATCTCGCACCTGAGAAGACGATCACGAGGAAGGACTGAACATGCTCTCCCGCCTGTTCGCCCCCAAGGTCCGGGTCAGCGCCCACTGTGACCTGCCCTGCGGTGTCTACGACCCGGCCCAGGCCCGTATCGAGGCCGAGTCGGTCAAGGCCGTCCAGGAGAAGTACCAGGCCAACGAGGACGCGGACTTCCGCACCCGCGCCGTCCTGATCAAGGAGCAGCGGGCCGAGCTGGCCAAGCACCACGTCTCGGTGCTGTGGAGCGACTACTTCAAGCCCCCGCACTTCGAGAAGTACCCGGAGCTGCACCAGCTGGTCAACGACACCCTCAAGGCCCTCAGCGCGGCCAAGGGCTCGAACGACCCGGCCACCGGCCAGAAGGCCCTGGACCTGATCGCCCAGATCGACAAGATCTTCTGGGAGACCAAGAAGGCCTGAGCCCCGCTCACGCCCCGACCGGCGCTCCACCGACCGCCGGCCGCACCGCACCCGGTCCGCCCCACCGTCGCAAGCCGACGGTGCAGGCGGGCCGGGTGCGGTGTTTTGCGCCCGGCCGCAGGTCGGCGTAGCTACCTGCTTGACACTGTGATCACGTCAGGCCGCTCCGGTTCCACGCGAGTCACCAGGCTCACCATCGTGCGCAACGGACAACTGCCCGGCCCATTCCAGAGCCTCCATCAGATGCTCGGCTCGCAGCCCGACGTAGGGATCGGGTTGGAGAAGGAGCGTTGCCGCGCCACGGTCGGTGCGTTCCGTAGCCCAGGCGTGGTCGAGGTTGGTGAAGTCGTCGTCGATCCAGATGGCGGGTGCATCTCCCAGCCAGGCATCGACGTGGTCGCGTTTCCAGAGGTAGCCGTTGGGGTGGCTGGTGGTGATCTGCGGCCGGGGAAGATCGACGTGCGGCAGGGGCGGGAGGCTGAGGAGTGGCCCGATCAGGGTGGTGGCGTCCTGGCGCCAGCTGGTGCACCAGACCGGAGCGACCAGCCCGGAGCGGATCACGTCCATGAGCATGGGGCCGTCGGCAGCGTTGAGCCAGACCGTGACCGGGGCGTCGGCGCTACGGCCGGTGGGGACGACGTCGTGGCGGACGTGGGTGGCCGGGATGTTCCCGTGGTCGTCGGGGAACGGTACGAGCACGCCGTCGATGTCGAGGAGCAGGTGGGGCAGGCGCATCGGTTCCTCCGTGGGAGCCGGGCGGTTTCAGGGCTTGCGTGCGGTGATCAGCAAGGTGGTGGGCCAGCCGCCCGCGCGGGCGTCGTGGAACTCCCGGGCCGAGGTGAGCCGGAGGCCGGCGCTGTCGAGGTGCTTCTCCCAGCGGCCGGCGTCGAAGTCCCAACGGGCGATCGGGATCCGGCTGCGGTCGGGCAAGGTGACGTAGTCACGACAGGGCCGGCCATGGACGGCCGGTTGTCTGCCACCGCGCTGGGGATGAGGAGTGGAGAAAGCCAACGTGCAGCCTGACTTGAGGTGTTGGGCGATGGCAGGCAGCAGGAGTTCGGGGGCGACGAGGCCGACCGCGCCGAAGACGGAGTAGATCGCGTCGAACCGCTCGTCGGATGCCTGCAGGTAGTGCAGGGCGTGGCCGGCGACGAACGTGAGGTTGCCCAACCGTCCGTAGTGCGAGCGGGCTCGACGGACCTGCAGCCCGACCAGGTCGACGCCGGTGATTCGGGCTCCCTGGCAGATGGCGAGGTTGGCGGCGTTGTGGCCGGGGCCGCAGCCGAGTTCCAGCGCCCGCTTGCCCCGCAGGTCCATGCCGAATATCTCGGCGCCAGGGCCTTGGCCGGGCCGCGTCGTCCACTCCATCCGGGCTGGCACGGGCAGCGGTTCGGCGGGGGTGGTCTCAGTGCGCTGGAGAGCGTGGGCGTACCACGGTGAAACCTGGGCGAGCATCTAGACCTCCAGGAGCCGGAGGATGTCGGTCAGGTGGCGGCGGACGGTCTTGAGGTACGCGGGGTCGGTGGACGGGTCGTTGATCCAGTGGATGGCCTGCTCCATGAACCATTCGACGGCCCACATGCGGTGCCAGCCCAGTGCCCACTTCTCGACGGCGAGCCCACCGCGTTCGGCGAGGGCATCGGGAGTGCCGCCTTCGGTGACGTACGTCTCCAGGAAGACGCGCAGGCGTACGGGGTCGGGGGTGTCGAGGGTGCCGTGCCAGCTGGCGAGGTCGAGCAATCCGGGGCCGGTGAAGGCGCGGGCGAAGTCGAGCAGGTGCCAGCCGCGTTGGCCGATGTGGAGGCTGGTGGGGTGGAACTCCGAGTGGACCCAGCCGAACGGAGCCATCGTCGCCCCGGCCGAGCGGGTCTCGGCAGCGCGGGCGATCCGATCGAGGGCCTCCTCGATGTCGTCGGTGTCCTGCCACCGTTCCCCCTTGCGGAGCTGATCGAGGTGGTCCAAGGCTCGGCTCGGCAGCATGCGCAGCCGATCGCGATCGAGGACGGGCAGCGCGGCAGCCGTAGGGGTGCGGTGGAGGAGCGCGGCCGCGGCGGCGCCGTCGAGGTCGTCGGCCTCTCGGGTTGCGGGACCGAGGTCTTCCAACAGCATCCCGAGCCAGCCGCCGACGACGGCGGAGGCACGGACTTGCGGGACCGGAACGCCGTGGGTGTGGGCCAGGCGGAGGGCCCGGTCCTCGTTGTCGAACGGCTTCTTCGCGTACTTGAAGATGGCGGTGGTGCCATCGGGGAAGGTCAGACGCTCGACGCCGGACATGGACCACACGCGCACCATCTCGCGCGTTGGGCCGGGTCGGCCGGCGATGGTGAGCAGGTTGCCCAGGAGCTCGGCGTTGAGGTTCGTATCCATGTGGGGGCTCCGGTTCGAGGTTGGAGGCGTCCGGGGCGGGCGATTCATGCCGGCCCGCCCCGGAGCCTGGTCGGCAGGGGGCTGCGCGGCAGGACTACGCGGCAGGGCTCACGCGATGGGCGTAGACCTGCTCGATCCAGCCGGTCTTGAAGGCCGCGAGGTCGTCGTGGAAGACGGCCATCGACGCACCGTAGGGCGCCACGACGCCGCCGGACTGGTCCGGCACGGACTGGCAGCCGTGCACCAGCCGCCCACCGAGGGCCACGTGGGCCTTGATGGATTCGATGCGGCGGTGCTCGTTGAACCAGCCGCCGTGGTAGACCTCGTCGAGCAGCCCGCCCCTCTCCTCGTCCAGGTCGAAGACGACCGAGGTGGCGGCGGGGAAGAACCAGCACGGGCCGACGTTGGAGATGCGCCCGTCCAACTCCACCTTGTTCAGCGCCATCAGCGTCGCCGCCTCGCGCAGCATCCGCAGGTGTTCGGCGGTGATCTGCGGCAGACCGAGGCCGACCAGGTGCTCGTCACGGAACAGGTACGCGTACACCTCGTACGCGGTGCGAAGGACCAGGCCGGCATCCGCCGTGGACCGTCCGTGGGCCTTGATGAAGTCGAGGGCAAGCTGCTCGACCGCGCTCTCGGTCGTCTCGTCCACCTCCAGGAGCTGGGACTCGACCAGCTCCCAGTCGGCGACGAGCCAGGAGTGGGACTCGAAGCGGAAGAAGTACTCGGCCGGGTCGATGGTGATGCGCCGGCCCTCGACCTGGATGCCGGGCAGGCGGCTCCAGCGCGCGTCGAACGCCTCGGGCAGCTCGACCGTGATGGCCGTCGTGTCGATGGTGGTCACCGTGTCTCCGTCTCTGATCGGCCGGTTTCAGACACAGGCGTGCCCGAAACCGGTGTAGGCGTACGGAACTTCGAGAAGCCGCCCGGCCCAAGGGGGAACCTGGATCACGGTTGCACCGTTCCGGGCGGCTGATGATTAGTGAACCCGTCGTCACGCACAGTGGGTACGGTGAGAGGCAGTTGAAGCGGTATACGCGGTTTACAGCCCCGACTCGGAGGCAATCGTGACAGCGCAGAAGGACCGGCCCAAGGCGCCCAACTCCCGCCTGCGCGAGACCATCGACGCGATCGGCTGCACCTACGACGCCCTGGCCAAGGACGTCCGTCGCGTCGCCGCCGAGAACGGCGAGATCCTCCAGACCAACAAGTCGGCCGTCTCGCACTGGGTGAACGGCGCCCGCACTCCCTCGGGCCGGGTAGGTCAGTACCTGGCCGAGGCGCTGTCCCGCCGAGCGGGCCGCACGATCACCCGGACCGAGATCGGCCTTCAGGCCGATGACGCCGAAGGGCCGACCGAATCCGACCCCGTCCTCGCTGCCACCGACCTGGGTCGCGCCGACGTCGAGCGGCGCCGCTTCCTCGCCATCGCGGCCTTCACCACCGCCGGCGTTGCCATGCCGCTCGGCTACGACCACGAGGCCACCGCCCGCATGCTCCGCGCCCGCACCGCCACGGCCATGGTGGGCGTCGAGGACGTGGACGTCGTACACCAGATCACCGCAGCCTTCAGCGCCGCCGACGAACGCCTCGGCGGCGGCCACGGCCTCACCACCGTCACCGCCTACCTCGCCGACACCGCAGCCCCCATGCTCCGCGGACGCTTCCCCAACGAAGCCTTACGCCAGGCCGCCTTCGGTACGGTCGCCGAACTCGCGTACCTGGCCGGCTGGAAGCACCACGACCTCGGCCAGGAAGGCGCCGCCCAGCGCTACTACCAGGTCGGCTACCAACTCGCCTGCGAGGCCGACCCCCACGGCCACGCCGCCTGGATGATGCGCGCCCTCGCCCACCAGGCCCTCAGCCTCAAGCAGCCTCGCCACTGCGTCGACCTCGTCGAAGGGGCCCTCGCCCGCGGTCTTGGTCGCGTGGACGGTCAGACCGAGGCGCTGCTCCACATCACTCACGCCCGCGCCTTCGCTGCGATTGACGAGAAATCCGAAGCGGCCCGCGCTTTGCTCGCCGCCGAAGACGCTCTGCTTCGCGACGACGGCCCTCAGCCCAGCTACTCCCTCGTCAGCGGGCCGGCTGCCGGCACCGTCACCAGCCACACCGCTCGTACGCTCACCGACCTCGCCGACCACGTCGGCACCGAGCAGCGGCATCGGGACGCGCTCGTCCGCTGGGACCCCGAGAAGTACAAGCGCGTCCACGCCCTCACCCATGCCGACCTCGGCGACAGCCTCGCCGCCCAGGCCCGCGCCGACGAGGCTGTCGCCGCCTGGTCCCAGGCCCTGACCCTCATGGAGGGCATGACCTCCGACCGCACCCGCAAGGCGATCGCCTCGCTCCGCTCCACGCTCGCGGTCTACCAGCGCCGCCGCGTTCCCGGCGCCGCCGATCTCGCCCGCCGCGCCCGCGAAGCCCTGGCCTAACATGCCCGACACCCGCCCGACGAAGGGAACTCCCGTGACCCAGCAGACCGACGCCCAGCCGAAGGCCCTCAAGCCGGCGCTCGAATCGATGACCCTGCTGGTCGCCGCCGTCATCGTTCACGACAAAGCCACCAACCGCGTCGTCCTCCTCCAGCGCAGCGAGAACGCCAAGTTCGCCCAGGGCATGTGGGACCTCCCCGTCGGCAAAAGCGAACCCGGCGAGCCCATCACCGAAACCGCCGTACGCGAGCTGTACGAGGAGACCGGCATGACCGTAAAACCGGATGCGCTCAAGGTCGCCCACATCATCCACGGCTCTTGGGGCGTGGAAGCCCCCAACGGCTTCCTCACGGTCGTCTTCGTCGCCCACGAGTGGGTAGGCGAGCCCGAAAACCTCGAACCTCGCAAGCACGCCCAAGTCCGGTGGGTCAACACCGACGCAATCCCTGAGAACTTCGTGGACACCACCTCAAGCGCCCTTCGCCGGTACCTCTCGGGAGGCTCGCAGGTCTCCCTCAACGGCTGGCGATAGAGGCACCAACTACAGGTCATGGTCCCGGTACGATCCGTACGGCTTCGACGACGAAGTCGACAAGCCCGTTCACCAGGGCAGTCGACACACCGCCGGCTGCCGCCGCCAGCACATAGGACGCCGCGAGGAAGCGAAGCGGCTGAAAGACTACGGTTGGGAGCCGGACGGCACCATCAGCGCCCCGTGGTCCATCACTTCTTCCACAAACGCTGAGACATGAGGAAGGCCCGCTCCCCCTGGACCAGCACTGCGCCAGAGAAGCAAGGCCACCGCTGTCCGACGGCGAAGCGCTGCCGCAGTCCGCACACAGTCCGCAAGACACCCGATGGCGACCGTCGCACCCCATCGCTACCAGTCGACAAAAGGCCAGGTCAGCGACCCACAGCACCCCTCGCCACAGGTCACCGCCCCACCCCATTACTAGGAGACCAAGAAGGCCTGAGCCCCGCTCACGCCCCGACCGGCGCTCCACCGACCGCCGGCCGCACCGCACCCGGTCCGCCCCACCGTCGCAAGCCGACGGTGCCGGCGGGCCGGGTGCGGTGTTTTGCCCGGCCGTCGTCGCGCGCGACCGTCCGCCTGGAGGTCGCCGCTCGTCCCCGCGTCGAGAACGCATGCCGCGCCCCCGCCCCGCCAGGTGATAGCCCCGTCCTATAAGCCCCTGACTCCGTGGTGGCCGTCCGTGAGCAGGCCGCCGTGGCTCACCAGCCAGTCCCGGTAGGCCTCGCTGGCCCAGGCGATCTCCATGTAGGCGGCGGTGAGGTCGGTGAAGAGGTTGGTGGCGGAGGCGGCCGGCGGGCCGTCGGTGCGGCAGGCCATGAAGAGCCGGACCGCCAGCGGATCGCCGTGCAGGGGGCGGATCGCCATGCCGGGGCGGGGGCGGGCGGTGGGCTGGCAGGGGGTGACCACCTCGCCGGCCATGACGAGGTCCACGGCGGTGAGGTAATCGCCGTGCACGACCCGGGGGTTGACGCCGGCGGCGGACCAGATGCGGCGCAGGCCGGCCCACTCGCCGTCGACGGTGGGGTCGACCATCCACTGGTCGGTGGCCAGGTCGGCGACCCGCACCACGGGGTGGGCGGCCGCCGGGTGGGTCTCCGCGAGGGCGATGAACTGCGGTTCGCGGGCGAGGAGTTCATGGACGGCCAGCCCGTCGGGGACGCGCAGCGGGGCGCCCTCGACCTCGTGCACGAAGGCCGCGTCGAGCTGCCCCATGTCGACCATGTGCAGCAGGGCGTTGGCGGACACATCGGTGCGTATCGTGGTGTCGGTCTCCGGCAGCCGGGTGCGCAGCCGGCGCAACCAGCCCGCGACGGCCGGGCTGTTGGTGCTGCCGATCCGCAGCCGGGTGCCCTCCGCCCGCACGGAGACCGAGGCGATGTCCTCGACAAGTGCCCGCATCTCGGCCACTATCGGCCGGGCGCGGCAGAGCACGGAATGCCCCAGGGGGGTGGGCCGGCTGCCGGTCGGCTCGCGGAAGAAGAGCTGACCGCCGAGGGCCTTCTCGATGCGGTGGAGCTGGGTGGTCAAGGAGGGCTGCGCCATCCCCAGCTGCCGGGCCGCCTTGCGCACGCTGCCGGTGTCGGCGATGGCGCACAGGGCGCGAAGGTGCCTTACCTCTAGCTCCACGAGCGGAGCATAAACGCGCGGGCGCGGCTCACACCAGACTCTCAGACCGGTCTGAACTCCGGTTTTTCACCGCCGCGTTGGCCTGGCGACACCAGGGGTATTGGCTCGCGCTATCGCCACCTGGCATCTCCGCCCCACGGGTGAACTCCGTCCACACTCAACGGCACCAAGAAATCCGCAGGGCCCCGGCCGCCGCCCCACACGGCGGCCGTACGGCCCCTCGGAACTTTAAGGAGCCCCCCACATGAGATCTCCCAAGACGGCGCTGTCGGCTGCGCTCGGTCTGGGCCTGGCCGCCGCGCTCGCCGCTGCGGCCCCGGTGTCGGCGACTTCCCCCGCCGCGCACTCCGCCTCCCACCGCAGCACCCCCGCCTCGATCGCCGCCTACACCGGCTCGGCCGCCGAGAAGGCGAACACCAAGGCGTTCTTCGAGGCCGTCATGAAGTCGGCCAAGGCCAAGCTGAAGGCCAACCCGCACCTGAAGTCGGTGACCGTCACCTACGACGCGAGCGCCGCCCCCACCTTCGCCGGCCAGATATCCCAGAGCGCCTCCATCTGGAACAGCGCCGTCCAGAACGTCAAGCTCCAGGAGGGCAGCGGCGGCGACTTCCAGTACAAGGAGGGCAACGACCCGCGCGGTTCGTACGCGAGCACCGACGGGCACGGCAAGGGCTTCGTCTTCATCGACTACAGCCAGACCCAGCAGTACAACTCCACCCGCGTGGTCGCCCACGAGACCGGCCACGTGCTGGGGCTGCCGGACCACTACGAGGGCCCGTGCAGCGAGCTGATGTCCGGCGGCGGGCCCGGCACGTCCTGCCAGAACACCCAGCCGGACGCCAATGAGCGCGCCCAGGTGGACCAGCTCTGGGCCAACGGCCTGGCCGGCGTCCGCTTCGGCGGCTGACCTCCCGGGTCGTTCCCGGGACGCGGCACGGCGGTCGCCCGCCGTCCACCCGGCCGGGCTGACGGTGGCCGGGCAGACGGCGGGCCGGGGCTGACGGAGCGGGCACCTGGCGGCCTGCTCCGTACCCCCCACCAGCCCTCGCACTCCGCACGTCCGCCCTTGCGGTGGGGCTCCTTCCGGGAGCCCCACCGCTTGCGTGTGTGCGGGCAGTTGACAGGCTCAGGGGCCTTACCGTCTGCCCGAAGGGCAGGCCGGGCGCCGTCGAGTGTGACGGCCGGCCCTAGGATCGGAGGGCCCGGCCGAGGGCCAACCCGGCGCCGGCGGCGGCCAGTCCGGCGACCAGGCTCAGCGCCACGTTGAGCACCGCGTACCAGCGCGCCCCGTCGGCGGTCAGCCGCAGGGTCTCGTAGGAGAAGGTCGAATAGGTCGTCAGCGCCCCGCACACGCCGGTGCCGAGCGCCAGTTGGGTGTCCGGGTCGGCGGCGCCGACCAACACGCCCAGGACCAGGCTGCCGACGACGTTGACGGTGAACGTCCCCCAGGGGAAGACGGTGTCGTGCCGGGACTGCACGAAGCGGTCGGTGAGGAAGCGCAGCGGTGCCCCGACCATGGCACCGGCCACCACCAGCAGCCAGTTCACCCGTGTGCGTCCTCCCCGCCGGCGGCGTCGTCCGCCCGGCCCCGGAACGTGATCCGCTCGCATGGTTCGAGGGTCACCAGGCCCCGGTCGGCGAGGAGTTCGGCCACATGCGGCAGGAAGGCCCGCACCCGTTCCTCGGCGTCCACCACGATCACCGCGACCGGCAGTTCCTCGCTGAGCGACAGCAGCCGGTGGGTGTGGATCAGCGAGGTCGCGCCGAAGCCCTCGACCCCGCGGAAGACGCTCGCCCCGGCCAGTCCCGCCGCGCGGGCGCGGTGCACGATCTCCGCGTAGAGCGGCCGGTGGTGCCAGACGTCCTGTTCGCCGACGACGACGGTCAGCCGCAGGGCCGGGCCGCCGGACGGCGCCGGCCCGCTCGACGCCCCGGCCGGGCCGCGCTCCACCGCACCGTCGGTCATACCGCTCGCCGCCCGGGGGTCAGGAGCGCCCGGGTGGCGGCCCCGGCGAGCGCCACCGCGGCCAGCGCGGCGAGCAGGGTGCCCGCGAGGTAGGCCAGGGCCAGCGGCAACCGCCCGGCGCCCGTCAGGCGCTGGATGTCCACGGCGTAGGTGGAGAAGGTGGTGAAGCCGCCGAGGACGCCGGTGCCCAGGAACGGGCGGAGCAGCCGGTGGGCGGTCCAGACCTCGGTGATCAGCACCATCAGCACGCCCATCAGGGCGCAGCCGACCACGTTGACCAGGAGCGTGGTCCAGGGGAAGGCGTCCCGGGCGGTCGGCCAGAGCAGGCCGGCGCCGTAGCGGGCCGCGGCGCCGAGGCCGCCGCCCGCGGCCACCGCGCCGATCACCGGCCACTCGCCCTGCCAGGGCGGTGGGCGGCGGGCTGGCTCGTCCATGGGTCCGCGGGCCTCCGTGTCGTGCGTCCGAGCGGCGGCGCGGTCCGCCGGAAGGGGCCGGGCGGGCCCGGTCCGCCGCGGGGCGTCGCCGCCCTCAGGCTAAGCCCGGTCATTTGACACCGCTAAACATGGGATGTTCCCATCACCGGTGGAATCCGGGACCGGGCCCGCGCGGCACCGGCGGACGCAGACACCGCGTGACGCGGACGAGAGGACGGCGCCGATGCCGCTGCGCAGTACCGCCCGCACCAGCCTCGTCGAGCTGGTCATCGAGCAGATGGAGCGGCTGATCGCCGACGGCGAGTGGCCGGTCGGCGCGAAGATCCCGGCCGAGCCGGTGCTCGTGGAGCAGCTGGACGTCGGCCGGAACACCGTCCGCGAGGCGGTCCGCGCCCTGGTGCACACCGGAATGCTTCAGCCGCGACAGGGCGACGGGACCTACGTCCGAGCCCGCAGCGGCTTCGGGGCCGCCGTCCAGCGCCGGCTGCGCCGGGCCGCCAACCTGGAGGCGTACGAGGTCCGTTCGTGCCTGGAGCGCGATGCCGCCCGCCATGCGGCCGAGCGCCGCAGCGACGAGGACCTGGCCGCGCTGCGCGAGGCGCTGGCGGTGCGCGGCCGGGCCTGGGAGGCCGGCGACGTGACCCGGTTCGTCGAGGCGGACATGCGCTTCCACCAGGCGGTGGCGGCCGCCGCGCACAACACCCTGCTGGCCGAGCTGTACGAGCAGTTCAGCGATGCGCTGCGGGAGGCGTTGCAGGCCGTGGTCGGCACACCGCTGCTGCCCGACGCGGTCCGGCACCAGCGCGACGCGCACACCGCGATCGTCGACGCCATCGAGGCGCGCGATCCGGACGCCGCCGAGCGGGCGGCGCTGGCGCACCTCGCGGAGGCGGCCGACGTGCTGCGCGCGGCGCCCGGCGAGCCGGCGGACGAAGAAGAGCGGACATCGGAGGAACCCCGGTCATGACACAAGGACCGACAACGGAGATACCCCCGGCCCGGCCGCGCCCGGCCGGCGAGCCGGACGCCGCGGCCGGGGACGCCCCCGCCCCTGGCGGCGCCACCGGCCGCCGCGCCGTCGTGCTCGGCCTCGGCGTCGTCCTGCTGGCGCTGAACCTGCGCCCCGCGCTGGTCGCGGTCTCCCCGCTGGCCGGCACCATCCGCACCGAGAGCGGGATGTCGGCGGCCGCCACCAGTCTGCTGACCGCGCTGCCGCTGCTCTGCTTCGGGCTGCTGGCGCCGGTCGCGCCGCGGCTGGGCCGGCGCCTGGGGATGGAGCGCTCGCTGCTGGGCACCATGGTGCTGATCTGCCTGGGCGCCGGGGTGCGGCTGCTGGACTCGGTGGTGGCGCTGTTCGCCGGGACGGTCGTGATCGGCGCCGGTATCGCCGTCGCCAACGTCCTGCTGCCCAGCCTGATCAAGCGGGACTTCCCGGCGCGGGCCGGCCTGATGACCGGGCTGTACTCGATGTCGCTGTTCGGCGGCGCGGCGCTGGCCGCCGGCATCACCGTCCCCGTGCAGCAGGCCGCGCATCTCACCTGGCAGACCGCGCTGGCCTGTTGGGGCGCGCTGGCGGTGCTCGCGCTGGTGGTCTGGCTGCCGCAGGTCCGCACCCGCACCCAGGTGTCCGCGGCGGCCGCCCGGCAGGCCGCCCACCCGGTGCGCGGACTGTGGCGCTCCCCGCTGGCCTGGCAGGTCACCGGCTACATGGGGTTGCAGTCGCTGAGTTACTACGCGGCCGCCGCCTGGCTGCCGACGATGCTCAAGGACGCCGGGATGGACGCGGGCGACGCCGGCTGGATGCTGTCGTTCTCCTCGCTGCTGGGCATCGCGGGCTCGTTCCTGGCGCCGGTGGTCGTCGGCCGCCGGCTGCCGGCCCGCGCGCTGGCCGCACTGGGCGCGGTGCTCTGCGCGGCGGGCTTCGTCGGGGTCTGGGCGGCGCCGGTCGGCGGCGCGTACGTGTGGATGACGCTGCTGGGCCTGGGCCAGGGCGCGGCGATCAGCCTGGCGCTGCTGTTCATCGTCCAGCGCGCCCCGGACGCCCGGCACACCGCCCAACTCTCCAGCATGGCCCAGTGCTTCGGCTATATCCTCGCCGCCACCGGTCCGGCGGTCCTGGGCGCCGTGCACGACGCCTCGGGCACCTGGACGGCGCCGCTGGCGGTGCTGCTGGTGCTGCTGGTCCCGCAGGTGGTGATGGGGTTCGGCGCGGCACGGCCGCTGCACGTGGCGGGGCGCTGAGCGCTGGCTGGGGCCGGTCGTCAAGTGCCGGGAGGCGCAGGTGAGTTCACCGCCCGGTGCGGGGCGACCGGTCGGCGGCCGGCCCTACAGCCAGCCGTTCCGCCGGAAGCCGCGGTGCATCATCCAGCAGATCGACACCGTCAGGACGATCACCATCGGGTAGCCGAAGGTCCAGTTCTTCTCCGGCATGTACTCGAAGTTCATGCCGTAGACGCCGGTGACCATGGTGGGGACGGCCAGGATCGCCGCCCAGGCGGACATCCGGCGCATCGCCTCGTTCTGGGCGTTGGCGACCTGGGCGAGATGCGCCTGGAGTATCGAGTTGAGCAGTTCGTCGAAGCCGGTGATCTGCTCCCGGACCCGGTCGAGGTGGTCCGCGACGTCCCGGAAGTAGGTCTTGATCCGGGGGTCGATGTGCTGCAGCGAGCGGGTGGCAAGCTCCTGGAGGGGGCGGTCCAGCGGGGTCACCGCCCGCTTGAACTCCAGCAGTTCGCGCTTGAGCTGGTAGATCCGGCCGGCGCCGCGGCTGCCCCGTATGGAGAAGACCTCGCTCTCGACGTCGTCGATGTCGTCCTGGACGGCGGCGGCGACGTCGAGGTAGTCGTCCACGACGAGGTCGGCGATGGCGTGCAGCACCGCGGACGGGCCTAGCGCCAGCTGCTCGGGATCGCGCTCCAGCTGCTCGCGCAGCGGACCCAGCGAGCCGTGCCCGCCGTGCCGCACGGTGATCACGAAGTCGGCGCCGGTGAAGACCATGATCTCGCCGGTGTCGACGACCTCGCTGGTGTCGGTGAGCTGGTCGTGCTCCACGTAGCGGACGGTCTTGAAGACGGTGAACAGCGAGTCGTCGTAGTTCTCCAGCTTGGGGCGCTGGTGGGCGTGGACGGCGTCCTCGACGGCGAGCGGGTGCAGCCCGAACAGCTCGACGATGCCGGCGAACTCGACCTCGGACGGCTCGTGCAGCCCGATCCACACGAAGCCGTCGCCGCTCCGCCGGACCTGCCGGATCGCCTCCTGGGCCGGCAGGTGGCCCTCCTGGCGCACCCCGGCCACGTAGACCGCGCAGTTCACCACGGCGGTGCCGAGCGGCGAGCGGGCCGGGTGGCTGAGGTCCACCCCGCCCCGACGCGGCTGCGGCAGCCGGACGGCTTTGCGGAGGTTGCTGATCATCGACACCGGCCAAGTATCGCCCGTGGGCGCCCGCGGCACAGGCGCCGCGGCCGGATTTTGCGCACTCCGCACCGTCCCGTGGCCCGCCCCCTGCCGTCCGTTTGCCCCTGCGCCCCCGGCGTGCGCCCGACGTGCGCCCGGCGCGGCAGGGGCCCGAGGACGACCGGTGGCTCTCTAGGACAGCTTCCGTCCTACTACCTCCCCCATCATCGACCCATGAGTGAGACGTCGGCACGCCTGCTGAACCTGCTGTCCCTGCTCCAGACCCCCCGGGAGTGGCCCGGCCGGGAGCTGGCCGCGCGGCTGCGGGTGACCACCCGGACCATCCGCCGCGATGTGGAGCGGCTGCGCGATCTGGGGTATCCGGTGCACGCCACGATGGGCGCCGAGGGCGGCTACCGGCTGGCCGCGGGCACCGCGATGCCGCCGCTGCTGCTCGACGACGAGGAGGCGGTGGCCATCGCGGTGGGCCTGCGCTCGACCGCCGGGCACACCATCGTGGGCATAGAGGAGGCGTCGGTCCGGGCGCTGGCCAAGCTGGAGCAGGTGCTCCCGGCCCGGTTGCGGCGGCGGGTGGGCACCCTGGGCACAGCCACCGTCCCGATGCCTGCCGCCGACGGCCCGACCGTCGACCCGGAGCATCTGACGGTGCTGGCCGCGGCGATCGCCAACCACGAGCGGGTGCGCTTCCGCTACCGGGCCGGCGCGGGCGAGCTGAGCCGGCGCCTGGTGGAGCCGCACCGGCTGGTCGCCGCGGGCCGCCGCTGGTACCTGGTGGCGTTCGACAACGACCGCGACGACTGGCGGATCTTCCGGGTGGACCGGCTGAGCGAGCCGTTCGCCACCGGGGTGCGGACCCCGCCGCGCACGCTGCCGGCCGACGACGCCGGGGCGTACGTCCGGGAGCGGATGCGCGGGTTGACGACGGGGTACCGGGCGGTGGTGACGGTGCACGGGCCGGCCGGCGAGGTGGCCGCCCGGCTCGGCGGCCCGGCGGCGGGCGAGGCCACCCCGCTCGACGCGGGGTCCTGCCGCTGGCACAGCACGCCCGACTCGTTGGAGTGGCTGGCGATGCGGCTGACGCTGCTGGGCTTGGAGTTCACGGTGCACGAACCGGCCGAGCTCGCCGCGTATCTGCGGGCGTTGGGCGGCCGGGCGCTCCGGGCGGCGGAATCGGCGGGGGCGGCGGACGGCGGGGACGGCGGGGACGGCGGGGACGGCGGGGACGGCGGGGATGGCGGGGGCACGGCGGGGCCGCACTGGCGAAATACCCCAGGGGGGTACAGTGGTGCGGGAGTCGGCGGACGGTGGACGGGAACCGTCCGCGAGCCGGCGCCCCCACGGCCCCGTGAACAGGAGGAACCGCCCTCATGACCACCGCGATCGACGGGCCCGTCGTCGAGCTGGAGATCGGCGGGATGACCTGCGCCTCGTGCGCGGCCCGCGTCGAGAAGAAGCTCAACCGCATGGACGGGGTCACCGCCACCGTCAACTACGCCACCGAGAAGGCGCAGGTGATGCTCGCGGAGGGCAGCGGCGTGGACACCGCCGCCCTGATCGCCACCGTGGAGCGGACCGGCTACACCGCCGCGGTCCCCGAGCCGCCGGCCCCGGAGCCGTCCACCGGGGACGCCGAGGGCGGTCCGGCCCCGGAGGACGACGGCCCGCTCGCCGCCCTCCGGCAGCGCCTGACGATCTCCCTGACGCTCGCCGTCCCGGTGATCCTGATGGCGATGGTCCCCGCGCTCCAGTTCACCAACTGGCAGTGGCTCTCGCTGACCCTGGCCGCGCCGGTGGCGGTGTACGGGGCGTGGCCCTTCCACCGGGCCGCCTGGACCAATCTGCGGCACGGCGCGGCCACCATGGACACCCTGATCTCCCTGGGCACCCTCGCCGCCTTCGGCTGGTCGCTGTGGGCGCTGTTCTTCGGGACGGCCGGGACGCCCGGGATGACTCACCCCTTCGAGCTGGCCCTGGCCCGCACCGACGGCGGCGGCGCCCTCTATCTGGAGACCGCGGCCGGTGTCACCGCCTTCATCCTGGCCGGCCGCTACGCCGAGGCCCGCGCGAAGCGGCGGGCCGGCGCCGCCCTGCGCGCCCTGCTGGAGCTGGGAGCGCGGGACGTGGCGGTGCTCCGCGGCGGGCGCGAGGTCCGCGTCCCGGTCGGCGAGCTGCGGGTCGGCGACCGCTTCGTCGTCCGCCCCGGGGAGAAGATCGCCACCGACGGGCGGGTGCTGGAGGGCTCCTCGGCCGTCGACTCCTCGATGCTGACCGGCGAGTCCGTCCCCGTGGAGGTGGCCCCCGGCGACACCGTCACCGGCGCCACCGTCAACGCCGGCGGCCGGCTGGTCGTCGAGGCCACCCGGGTCGGCGCGGACACCCAACTGGCCCGGATGGCGCGCCTGGTGGAGGACGCGCAGAACGGCAAGGCGGCGGCGCAGCGGCTGGCCGACAAGATCTCCGCGGTCTTCGTCCCGGTCGTCATCGCGCTCGCCCTGGGCACCCTCGGCCTCTGGCTCCTCACCGGCCACAGCGCGGTGGCCGCCTTCACCGCCGCGGTCGCGGTGCTGATCATCGCCTGCCCGTGCGCGCTGGGGCTCGCCACGCCCACCGCCCTGATGGTCGGCACCGGCCGCGGCGCCCAGCTCGGCATCCTCCTCAAGGGCCCGGAGGTGCTGGAGACCACCCGCACCGTCGACACCGTCGTCCTGGACAAGACCGGCACCGTCACCACCGGCGTGATGACCCTGACCGGCGTCCATCTCGCCGACGGCGTGACCCGCGCGCAGGCGCTGCGGCTGGCCGGCGCGCTGGAGCACGCCTCCGAGCACCCCATCGGCCGGGCCGTCGCCACCGCCGCCCAGGAGGCCGAGCCCACCGGCACGCTGCCGGCGCCCGAGGACTTCGAGGGCCTCCCCGGCCTCGGGGTCCGCGGTTCCGTCGAGGGGCACAGCGTCCTCGTCGGCCGCGAGCGGCTGCTGAACGACCGCGGCCTGCCGCTGCCGCCGGCGCTGGCCGAGGCCAAGGACGCGGCCGAGCGGGCCGGGCACACCGCGGTCGCGGTCGGCTGGGACGGTGCGGCCCGCGCCGTGCTGGTGGTCTCCGACGCGGTCAGGCCGACCAGCGCCGAGGCGGTCCGCCGGCTGCGCGCGCTGGGGCTGACGCCGGTGCTGCTGACCGGCGACAACCGCGCGGTCGCCGAGTCCGTCGCCGCGGAGGTCGGCATCGAGGAGGTGATCGCCGAGGTGCTGCCCGAGGAGAAGGTCGCCGTCGTCGAGCGCCTCCAGGCCGAGGGCCGCTCGGTCGCCATGGTCGGCGACGGGGTCAACGACGCGGCCGCGCTGGCCCGCGCCGACCTGGGGCTGGCGATGGGCACCGGCACCGACGCCGCCATCGAGGCCGGCGATCTGACCCTGGTCCGCGGCGATCTGCGCACCGCGGCGGACGCCATCCGGCTCGCCCGCGCCACCCTCGGCACCATCCGCGGCAACCTCTTCTGGGCGTTCGGCTACAACGTCGCCGCGCTGCCGCTGGCCGCCGCCGGCCTGCTCAACCCGATGATCGCCGGCGCCGCGATGGCCTGCTCCTCGGTCTTCGTCGTCGGCAACAGCCTCCGCCTGCGGCGCTTTCGCGCCCTGGCCTGAGCCCGTCGCCGCCCGCCCCGGCCCCGGCCGCGCACCCGCGCCGCCGGGGCCGGGAGCGTCGGAAGCCTCCAGTTCTCGCCGCCGAACGTTGGTGATTCGCACAGCCGTCCCCCGCCGCCGAGCGGCGAGACTGTCCGGGTACCGCCCGCTCCACGTACCTCAGGGGACCTCATGACCGGGTCGCGCATCCTGGCCCTCGGCCATTACCAGCCCTCCCGTGTGCTCACCAACGACGACCTCGCCGCGATGGTCGACACCGACGACGCCTGGATCCGCAGCCGCGTCGGCATCCGCACCCGCCATATCGCGGCACCGGACGAGACGGTCGACGCGATGGCGGCCGCGGCCGCCGCGAAGGCGCTGGCCGCCGCCGGCCTGTCCCCCGGGGACATCGACCTGGTCCTGGTCGCCACCTGCACCGCGACCGACCGCAGCCCCAACACCGCGGCCCGGGTCGCGGCCCGCCTGGGCCTGGCCTCTCCGGCCACGATGGACCTCAACGTGGTCTGCGCCGGCTTCACCCACGCGCTGGCCACCGCCGACCACACCATCCGGGCCGGCGCCGCGCGGCACGCCCTGGTCATCGGCGCCGAGAAGTTCACCGACGTGGTCGACTGGACCGACCGCTCCACCTGCGTCCTGGTCGGGGACGGCGCCGCCGCCGCGGTGGTCACCGCCTCGACCGAACCCCGGATCAGCCCGGTCCTGTGGGGCTCGGTGCCCGAGATGGGCAACGCGGTCCGCATCGAGGGCGACCCGTCCCGCTTCTCCCAGGAGGGCCAGACCGTCTACCGCTGGGCCACCACCAAGCTCCCCGCGATCGCCCGCCAGGTCTGCGACCGGGCCGGCCTCCGCCCCGAGGACCTCGCCGGCGTCGTCCTCCACCAGGCCAACCTGCGGATCATCGAGCCGTTCGCGGAGCGCCTCGGCGCGGTCAACGCGGTCGTCGCCCGGGACGTCGTCGACTCCGGCAACACCTCGGCCGCCTCGGTCCCGCTCGCCCTGTCCAAGCTGGTGGAACGGCGCGAGGTGCCGGCCGGCGCACCCGTCCTGCTCTTCGCCTTCGGCGGCAACCTCTCCTACGCGGGCCAGGTCGTCCACAGCCCCTGACGGCGTCCGATTCCTTCAAGACGGCGCCCCGGGGGTGCTCCTACGCTCGCCGCCATGAGCACCCGACCCGCACCCCGCCTCGACGCGATCGGCCTGGTCGTGGCCGACATGGCCGCCTCCCTGGCGTTCTACCGACGACTGGGCCTCGCCGTCCCCGACGGCTGCGACACCGCCCCGCACGCCGAGGCCCCGCTCCCCGGCGGCCTGCGCCTGATGTGGGACACCCATGAGACCGCCCGCACCCTCGACCCCCGCTGGGCGCCGCCGCCGGCCGGCACCCCCACCGGCCTGGCCTTCGCCTGCGCGGACCCGGCCCACGTCGACGCCGTGTACGCGGAGCTGACCGCCGCCGGCCACACGGGGCAGAAGGCTCCCTGGGACGCCGACTGGGGCCAGCGCTACGCCGTCGTCCAGGATCCCGACGGCCGCGGCGTCGACCTGTTCGCCCCGCTGCCCTGACCGGTCCGGCCGGCCGGGGCCACCGCGGCCCGGCCGGTCACTCCGTGTCCTGGGGGTGCTCCTCCAGGTACATCACGCCGCAGGTACGGCAGAACGGCTGCGCCTGCGCGGTTCCCCACCTACCGGCCGATTGGGTGGCGGCGGCCGGGGCCAGCGGCTGGCCGCACATCGCGGTCGTCGCGCCCACCCGGGTCATGTGCCACTTCTTGACCGGTGTGTCCTCGTGCGGCAGCACGCCCTCCGCATACTCAGCGCGCATCTCATGCTCCATGGCAGGTGCACCTCCTATCGCCCACCATGCGCCGCCGCCCCCGACCCCACAACGCCAGCCCGCGGGGCCACCGCCCCGCCCGGCTGCACGGAACGCCGTTGGCGAGGGGCCTAGAAGATCGACCATCCCGTCAGCGTCGTGAAGTGGTCCAGCGCCGCCATGCCGGCCACCGAGTTCCCCCGCGCGTCCAGCCCCGGGCTCCACACGCACAGCGTGCACCGTCCGGGCACCACGGCCACGATGCCGCCGCCCACGCCGCTCTTCGCCGGCAGCCCGACCCGGTACGCGAACTCCCCCGCCGCGTCGTAGGTCCCGCAGGTCAGCATGACCGCGTTGATCCGCTTGGCCTCGCGCGCCTCCAGCAGCCGGCTCCCGTCGGCCCGCAGCCCGTGCCGGGCCAGGAACCCGCCGGCCACCGCCAGGTCCCGGCACGACATCTCGATCGAGCACTGCCAGAAGTAGTGCTCGATCACGCTCGGCACCGGGTTCTCCAGGTTGCCGAACGACGCCATGAAGTGCGCCAGGGCCGCGTTGCGGTCCCCGTGGTCGGCCTCGGAACCCGCCACGGTCTGGTCGAACGCCAGCTCCGCGTTGCCGCTCTCGGCCTGGAGGAACTCCAGCATCGAGGTGCTCGCGTCACCGGTCATCGTCAGCAGCCGGTCGGTCACCACCAGCGCACCGGCGTTGATGAAAGGATTCCGCGGGATGCCGTTCTCCCACTCCAGCTGCACCAGCGAGTTGAACGGCGTCCCCGAGGGCTCCCGCCCGACCCGCTGCCAGATGTCCTCGTGCCCGTGGGACCCGGCCATCACCAAGGCCAGCGAGAACGCCTTGGAGATCGACTGGACCGAGAACGGGATCTCCCAGTCACCGGTCCCGTAGACCTCGCCGTTGATGTCGGCTACCGCGATCCCGAACCGGTCCGGGGACACCTCCGCCAACGCCGGAATGTAGTCGGCGACGTGCCCGCGCCCCACGAACGGCCTCGCATAGGCCGCTACCTCCTCAAGAACGGCCTGGTAGTCCATAACGGACACGCTAACCCGCCCGGAGGAGCGCCCTCATAGGAGCCCCCGCCAGCGACTTCACCTCGCGCGCCAGATGGGCCTGGTCCGCGTACCCGGCGCGCGCCGCGACCTCGGCGTACGGGACGCCGGCGCGGGCCAGTTCCAGCGCCCGCACCAGCCGCAGCACCCGGCCCAGCGTCTTCGGCCCGTACCCGAACACCGCCAGGCTGTGCCGGTGCAGTTGCCGTTCGCCCATCCCGGCCAGGCGGGCCGCCTCGGCCACCGGCCGGCCGCGCCCGAGCGCGGCCACGATCGCCCCGGTACGCGCGGACCGCCCCGGCAGCGCGCCGGGCCCGCCGGCGCCTTCTCCGCCCGCCCGCAGCCGGTCCCGCGCCGCCGCCTCCAGCACGGCCCCGGGACCGGCGCTCTCCGCCGCCCGCTCGGCCAGTTCCCGGGCCCGCCGGGCGCCCCACAGCTCCGCCAACGGCACGCGCCGGTCGCGCAGTTCGTGCGCCGGCACCCCGAAGACCGCGGGCCCCTGCCCCGGTGCGAACCGCAGGCCCACCCACCGCGTCCCGGCCGCCACGGCCTCGTCCGCGGGCTGCGGCCCGGTGTCCGGCCCGGCCACCAGCAGCCGCCCCCTGCTCCAGATCAGGTCCGTGCAGCCGTCGGGCAGCACCGGGTCGGCGCCCGGCACCGTGGTGGTGGTCCACAGCACCGCCCCCGCCAGCCGTGACGCCCGCTCCCGATAGGCCCCGCGAACCGGTCGCCGGGATTCCGCTCCGCCTGCGCCAACCGGGTCGTCCATGTCGCGCTCCTCCCCAACATCCCGCAGCCTGGCACGGGAACCCCACGGCCGTCCCCGCCGTTGATCCCCTACGAAACCGACACCGACCGGGCCGCACCGGCCCGTACGCCAGGGAGGCAGCAATGTCCGGGTTTCTCGACCGCGCCAAGGAGCAGGCCAAGCAGGGACTGGCCCAAGGCAAGCAGAAGGTCGACGAGTTGCAGCAGCAGCGCGCAGGCAACGACCTGCTGAGGAAGCTCGGCGCCGCCTACTACGCGGAGCGGCGCGGCAGCGGCACTCCCGATGCCACCCAGAGCGCCCTCACCGCCCTCGAAGCCCACATCAGCACGCACGGCGACGGCTTCCTGCGCGGCTGACGACCGCGCCCCTCCACGCACCCCCGTCCCCTCCCCCTCCCCTCCGCTCCCCGTGACCAGCGCCCTTCCCCAGATACTGCGGCCCCACCTCCCCTCGCCGCTCCAGCCCGTCGACGACGGGCCGTTCACCCGCCGCGGCGTCCGCCTCGTCCTCAAACGGGACGACCTCATCCACCCCGCCCTCCCCGGCAACAAGTGGCGCAAGCTGGCCCCCAACCTGCGCGCCGCCGCCGAGGCCGGCGACCGTGCGCTGCTCACCTTCGGGGGCGCGTACTCCAACCACCTGCGTGCCACGGCCGCGGCCGGCCGGCTGCTGGGCCTGTCCACGATCGGCGTGGTCCGCGGCGACGAACTGGCCACCGCCCCGCTCAACTGGTCACTGGCCCGCTGCGCCGCCGACGGGATGCGCCTGCACTTCGTCGACCGCACCGCCTACCGCCGCAAGTCCGACCCGGACGTCCTCGCCGCCCTCCGGGACCGCTTCGGCGCCTTCCGCGTCATACCGGAGGGCGGCAGCAACGCGCTGGCCGCGCAGGGCTGCGCGGAGTTGGGCCGGGAGCTGCGCGGGCGAGCCGACACCGTCGCGGTGGCGTGCGGGACCGGCGGCACGCTGGCCGGGCTCGCCGCCGGACTCGGGCCCGGCCGGCGCGCGCTGGGCGTCCCGGTCCTCAAGGGCGGCAGCCCGCACTTCCTCCACGAGGAGGTCGCGGCGCTCCAGCGCGCGGCCTTCGGCGGGATACGCGGCGACTGGACGCTGGCGGAGGACTTCCACTTCGGCGGCTACGCCCGCCGCACCCCGGAGTTGGACGCGTTCGCCGACGCCTTCGAGGAGCGGCACGGCCTGCCCGTCGAGCGGGTCTACGTCGCCAAGCTGCTGTTCGCGCTGACCGCCCTCGTCGAGCGGGGCGCCTTCCCGCCCGGCAGCACCGTCGCCGCCGTCGTCACCGGCACCCCGTAGGCGGCCCGCCGGCCGGTCACGGCGCGCCCTCCCGATAGGCCGCCGCCTCCTCCAGGTCCAGCCGCCGCAGCAGCGTCCGCATCATCTCGTCGTCGATGCGCCGGGCGTCCCGCAGTTCGACGAAGACCCGCCGTTCGACGTCGATCACCTCCCGGGACAGCCGCCGGTAGGTGTCGTCGGCGGACTCCCCGGTCACCTCGTTCACCGCGCCCAGCCGTTCCCACACCGCGTTGCGGCGCCGTTCCAGGACGGTGCGCAGCCGGTCGGCGAGCGGCCCGGGCAGGGCGTTGCGCTCGTCCTGGAGCAGGGCGTCGAGCCGGGCCTCCGCGGCCCGGGACGCCTCGTTCTGGGCCTGCGCCTCGATCAGCGTCTCGGCCTGTGCGTCGCGGTCGGGCAGCCGCAGCAGCCGGATCAGCGGCGGCAGCGTCAGCCCCTGGACGACGAGGGTGCCGATGACGGTGGTGAAGGTCAGGAAGAGCACGAGGTTGCGGGCCGGGAAGGGGCCGCCGTCGTGCACCGTGGCGGGGATCGAGAAGGCGATGGCCAGCGAGACCACCCCGCGCATCCCGGCCCAGCCGACGATGACCGGCGCGGCCCAGGTGGTGTCCGGTTCGCGGGCGCGGATCCGGGCCGACAGCAGCCGCGGCAGGTACGTGGCGGGGAAGACCCAGGCGAAGCGCGCCAGCACCACGACGGCGAACACCACCGCCGCGTACCCGAGGGCCTCGGCGGTGCTGAACTCCCCCAGGCCCCGCAGCACGACCGGCAGTTGGAGCCCGATCAGCGCGAAGACCGCGGACTCCAGCACGAAGGAGACCATCTTCCAGACGGCCTCCTCCTGGAGCCGGGTCTCGAAGTCCACCTGCCAGGAGCGGTGGCCCAGGTAGAGGCCGACCACCACGACGGCCAGCACCCCGGAGGCCCCGACCTGTTCGGCGGCGGCGTACGCGGTGAACGGAATGAGCAGCGAGAGGGTGTTCTCCAGGAGCGCCGAGGCCCGCAGCCGGCAGCGGAGCCAGTGCAGCGGCACCATCAGCACCACGCCGATCCCGATGCCGCCCAGGGACGCCACGGCGAACTCCTTCAGGCCCTGGCCCCAGGTGGCGCTGACGCCGACGGCGGCGGCCAGCGCCACCCGGTACGCGGTGATCGCGGTGGCGTCGTTGACCAGCGACTCGCCCTGGAGGATCGTCGTGATCCGGTGCGGCAGGCCCAGTCTGCGGGCGATCGCGGTGGCCGCGACGGCGTCCGGCGGGGCGACGACGGCGCCCAGGACGAGCGCCGCGGTCAGCGGCAGACCCGGGATGACCAGGTACGCCACGTACCCGACGACCAGCGTCGCGAACAGCACATAGCCGACCGAGAGCATCGCCACCGGCCGCAGGTTGGCCCGCAGGTCCAGGTAGGAGCTGTCCAGCGCGGCGGTGTGCAGCAGCGGGGGCAGCAGCAGCGGCAGCACGACGTGCGGATCGAGGGTGTAGTCCGGGACGCCCGGGATGTACGCGGCGACGAGCCCCGCGGCGACCAGCAGGAGCGGCGCCGGCACCGGTGTCCGCCGCGCCAGCCCGGCGACCCCCGCGCTGCCCGCGACCAGCAGCAACAGCGGCATCACGTTCACGCCCGCACCGTCCCCACGCTCCGCCGCCGGCCGTCCCGGCGATCTAGTCTGGCCATCATGAGCGAGTGCAGCGAGCGAATCACGAATGGGTGCCCGCCTCGTGCGTGCGAGGCGGAACGGAGCGGGGCTTCGGCATGAGCGAGCGCAGCGGGCGAATCGTCCAGGGGTGCGCGCCTCGCGTCTGCGAGGCCGAGCGGAGCGGGGCTTCGGCATGAACGCGTGCACGCACCTTTCCGGGCTCCCGGATGCCGGGCCGGCGCCGGCGAGCGAGACCTGTCTGGAGTGCCTGGCCGTCGGCAGCCACCCGGTGCAGCTGCGGCTGTGCCTGGTGTGCGGGCACGTCGGCTGCTGCGACTCCTCGCCGTACCGGCACGCCACCGGGCACTACGAGGAGACCGGCCATGCGGTGATGCGGTCGCTGGAGCCGGGTGCGTCGTGGCGGTGGTGCTATGTGGACCAGGTGCTGGTCTGACGCGCACCGCGGGGTGCGGGGGCGGGTACCGCCGCGGGGCCCTCGGGGGCGGTGGGTCTAGCCTTGCGGCATGATCCGCGAAGCGACGCCCGACGACGTCCCGGTCCTGCTCGCCATGATCGGCGAACTCGCCGCCTACGAACGGGCCCCCGAGTCCGCGCAGGCCACCGAACCGCAGCTGGCCGAGGCCCTGTTCGGCCCGCAGCCGGCCGCGTTCGCACTGCTCGCGGAGGAGGCCGGCGCACCGGTCGGCTACGCCCTGTGGTTCCGGAACTTCTCGACGTGGACGGGCACGCACGGTGTCTATCTGGAGGACCTGTTCGTCCGCCCCGGGGCGCGCGGCGGCGGCCACGGCAGAGCGCTGCTGACGGCCCTGGCGCAGCTCTGCGTGACGCGCGGGTACCAGCGTTTCGAGTGGTCGGTCCTGGACTGGAACGAACCGTCCCTCGGCTTTTTCCAGTCGGTCGGCGCCCGGCCCATGGACGAATGGCGGGGCTTCCGGCTCACTGGAGACGCGCTGCACTCCCTCGCGGAGAGCACGCCTTCCAACGGAGCGTAATCGGCCTCGAATTGGCGGCTCCAACCCCTACCACCGTCCGTGCCTGAGGTTTTACACTCTGTAACAGACGTGGCGTCGGTGAGCCGCCGGTCGACGTCCGAGGGGCTGCCCTGCTCCTTCCGGGCGACATCGGCCCGCCGATCGCGGTAGCGTCACAGCCGTACCACAGCCGCGCCGGATCGTTCTCCTGAGCACGTGGAAGGGGAACCGCCCGGCACGGATGCCCGAAGAACGCGAAGTAGCGAACGCTAGAGCTTCATCACGCATTTCAGCTCTACCAGCTTGTGCCACCTTGGAGGTGAGGGTGTCCCAGATCGCAGGCGAGCCCGGGACTCAGGACTTCGTGGAAGTCCGGTTGCCCGCTGCGGGTGCCTACCTGTCAGTGCTGCGTACGGCCACGGCCGGTCTCGCAGCCCGCTTGGACTTCACCCTCGACGAAATCGAGGATCTGCGCATCGCGGTGGACGAGGCCTGCGCGATCCTGCTGCAACAGGCCGTCCCCGGCAGCGTGCTCAGCTGCGTCTTCCGGCTCATCGACGACGCGCTGCAGGTGACGGTGTCGGCCCCGACGACCGACGGCCGCGCCCCCGAGCGCGACACCTTCGCCTGGACGGTGCTCTCCGCACTGGCCGGCAAGGTCGATTCGGACGTCGCCGAGGACCGTACGGTCACCATCAGTCTCTACAAGGAGCGCGGCGCCGGTCCCGGACCGTCATGACTGAACAGGGGGCCCCGTGAAAGATCTCGAACGCGGCGCGAGGATGGCGGCGGGCGCGGTCATCCCCGGGCAGCACGCCCGGCCGCACCCGGTGGGAGCGGACGACCACGGCGGCCGGTTGGACGCGGCGGAGCAGGCAGAGCGGGCGGACCACATGGACCACAGCGAGCAGCAGGACCGGCAGGCCGACCGGCAGGATCCGCCGGCCGCCGGCGACCGGCCCCAGGACGGGCATGCCCAGGGGCCGGCGGATCCGCACGACCGCGGCGGCGCCCGTGCGATGTTCTACGAGCTGCGCGCGCTGCCCGCGGGCTCCCCGGAGCGCGCGGAGCTGCGCAACACCCTGGTGCGGATGCACCTGCCGCTGGTCGAGCACCTGGCCCGGCGGTTCCGCAACCGCGGTGAGCCGCTCGACGACCTGACCCAGGTCGCCACGATCGGCCTGATCAAGTCGGTGGACCGGTTCGACCCGGACCGCGGCGTGGAGTTCTCCACGTACGCCACGCCCACGGTCGTCGGGGAGATCAAGCGGCACTTCCGCGACAAGGGCTGGGCGGTCCGGGTCCCGCGCCGCCTCCAGGAGCTGCGGCTGTCGCTGACCACCGCGACCGCCGAGCTGTCCCAGCGGCACGGCCGGGCGCCCACGGTCCACGAACTGGCCGAGCACCTGGGGATCTCCGAGGAGGAGGTCCTGGAGGGCCTGGAGTCGGCGAACGCGTACAGCACCCTGTCGCTGGACGTCCCGGACACCGACGACGAGTCCCCGGCGGTCGCCGACACCCTCGGCGCGGAGGACGAGGCGCTGGAGGGCGTGGAGTACCGCGAGTCCCTCAAGCCGCTGCTGGAGGACCTCCCGCCGCGCGAGAAGAAGATCCTGCTGCTGCGGTTCTTCGGCAACATGACCCAGTCGCAGATCGCCCAGGAGGTCGGCATCTCCCAGATGCACGTCTCCCGTCTGCTGGCCCGCACCCTGGCCCAACTCCGCGACAAGCTCCTGGTCGAGGAGTAGCCCCACCCCGGGCAGCCCTCCCCCGCGCCGCACAGACCCGCACGCCCGCACCGGACAGCCCCGCGCCTGCACCAGTCAGGACCACGCTGCCTGGCCGGGGCAGGACCACGCGACGCGGCCGGGACAAGGACCACATGCCCACCCGCCACCCCCGCGCCACGCCCCGGCCCGCCCCACCGCGGCACGGCACGCGCACGGCAACGGCACCCCGCCCCCCGATACGTCAAAGACCCGCCGAGCGCGGGAACAGCGCCCCGCCCCAACGCGTTGTGGCCCCGCAGGGGGCGGCGACATCCCCTACGGGATCCGTTCGCCCCTCCCCTACGGGGCCACTCCTGCTATCGGGACCCGCCTCCGGGCCACGGGGCCGTCTCGGCCCCTACGGGGCGCCTACGGCGCCTCCCGCGGGCCGATGCCCAGTGCCGTCGTGGCCGTCGGATTGACCAGCAGGACGAGCACGACCAGCGCCGCCACCGCCAGCGCGGCGCCGGCGGCGATCAGCACGCCGCCGCCCTTGACCAGCGTCCAGGCGACCGGCAGCGCCACGATCTGGGTGATCAGCGACGGCCCCCGGCTCCACCGGCGGCGCAGCCACAGGCCCCGCGCGGCGACCAGCGGCAGCACCGCCAGCGCCAGGATGGTCACCCCGCCCATCTCCGCCTGCTGCGGGCTGTCGGGCGTCCCGACCAGGCCGTTGATCAGCATGGAGGCTCCGAGGGCGGCCAGCGCCAGCCCCTCGACGGCGGTGAGCACCGCGGCGGCGCTCAGCCGGGCGGGCCGCGGGCCCGCCGGCTCGGGCACCGCGGGGGCGCCGGCGGCTCGCTTCGGGGACTGCTTCTGCTGACTGGTCACCCCAGCAGGGTAGCGCCGGGCCCGGGCCGGTCCGGGGGCGCCCGGAGCGCGGACGGGAGTGAGGCCGGTACCCGCAGGTAGGTACGCTGCTGCATATGCGCGCACTTCTCGTGGTCAATCCCGCAGCAACCACCACGAGCCTCCGCACCCGTGAAGTCCTCACCCACGCACTGGCCAGCGACCTCAAGCTGGAGGTCGCCGAGACGCAGTACCGCGGCCACGCCCGCGACCTGGCCCGGGAGGCCGCCGAGGGCGGGGAGACCGACCTGGTGGTGGCGCTCGGCGGCGACGGCACCGTCAACGAGGTCGTCAACGGCCTGCTGAGCACCGGGCCCGACCCGGACGCGCATCCCCGGCTGGCCGTGGTCCCCGGCGGCTCCACCAACGTCTTCGCCCGCGCCCTGGGACTGCCCAACGACGTCGTGGAGGCCACCGGCGCCCTGCTGGACGCGCTGCGCGACAAGAGCGAGCGCACGGTCGGCCTGGGCCTGGCCGCGGGCACGCCCGGCACGCCGGACGAGGGGGTGCCGGCCCGCTGGTTCACCTTCTGCGCCGGCTTCGGCTTCGACGCGGGCGTGGTCGGCCGGGTCGAGCAGCAGCGCGAGCGCGGCAAGCGGTCCACCCACGCCCTGTACGTGCGCCAGGTCGTCCGGCAGTTCCTGGGCGAGGCCAACCGCCGCGAGGGCACCATCACACTCGAACGACCGGGCGCCGAGCCGGGCACCACGGAGGTCACCGAGAACCTCGCGATGTCCATAATCTGCAACACCGCCCCCTGGTCGTACCTGGGCAACCGCCCGATCTACCCCTCCCCCGAGGCGTCCTTCGACACCGCCCTGGACCTCTTCGCGCTGGACAGGTTCTCGGTGCCGGCGGTGACCCGCTACGCCTCCCAGCTCCTCGCCTCCACACCGGACCGCGGCCCCCGGGGCAAGCACGTTCTCTCACTTCACGACCTCACCGACTTCACCTTGCATTCGCAGGTTCCCCTGCCGTTTCAGATGGACGGTGACCACTTGGGACTGCGGACGAGTGTGACGTTCACAGGCGTACGCCGTGCACTGCGTGTGATTGTGTGAGCAGTAGGGCCCAAAGTCCTTTCACTCGAACGTTTAGGCTGGCTTCCACCCCCTGGAATGACGGCTGTGAGCTAGGCGACACCAAGGAATCAAAAAAAAGTTTCCGGAAGGGGTTGTATCCGTCGCCGAGGTTTGCGAGTCTCTTCATGGCGATCGGGACGGCCGCTTTACCGGCCCCCTTGAGAGCCCGAATCCTCCTCCTCATTCCACAGGACCGCACCAGTCCTTGACTGGCTTTCGGCCCTTCCCTTGTGGAGGGATTCGTGAAAGCGTTCACATTCACAAGCAACGATCCCGTCACACGAGGAGATGGAGCAGCCATGGACTGGCGTCACCGCGCCGTTTGCCGCGAAGAAGACCCCGAGCTCTTCTTCCCCATCGGCAACACCGGTCCCGCGCTGCTGCAGATCGAGGAAGCCAAGGCCGTCTGCCGCCGCTGCCCCGTCATGGAGCAGTGCCTGCAGTGGGCGCTCGAGTCCGGTCAGGACTCTGGCGTCTGGGGTGGTCTGAGCGAGGACGAGCGCCGCGCCATGAAGCGCCGTGCAGCTCGCAACCGGGCGCGCAACGCCAGCGCCTGAGCCAGCCTCCCCGTGGCCCCCGAGCCGCAGCGCGCAGTACCTTCGATGCCCGCCCGGTGAGACCCGGTCGATATCGCATCGCTACAGCTTTGAGCCCCGGACCGACTTCGGTCCGGGGCTTGTTGCTGTGCCGAGGGGCCGGCGGAGGGCGGGAGCCCGGGGCTCCCGCTGTGATCCTCCGCTCAGTGCTTCTTCTTCTCGGCCCGTACGGGGATGTCGAGGAGCACCTGGGTGCCGCCCTCGGGCCGGCGGGTCATGTCGAATGTTCCGCCCAACTCCCCCTCCACCAGGGTCCGTACGATCTGCAGCCCCAGGTTTCCGGCGCGGTGCGGGTCGAATCCCTCGGGCAGCCCGCGGCCGTTGTCCTGGACGGTGACCAGCAGCCGGGGCTCGATGCGGCTGCCGCCGCGCACCGCGGCGACCTCGACGGCGCCGTGCTGCACCTGCTCGAAGGCGTGCTCCAGGGCGTTCTGGAGCACCTCCGTGAGCACCATCGACAGCGGGGTGGCCACCTCGGCCTCCAGGATGCCGAAGCGTCCGGTGCGGCGGGTGGTCACCTTCCCCGGGGCGATCTCCGCGACCATGGCCAGGACCCGGTCGGCGATCTCGTCGAACTCCACCCGCTCGTCAAGGGTCTGGGAAAGCGTCTCGTGCACGATCGCGATCGAACCGACCCTGCGCACGGCCTCGTTGAGGGCCTCGCGTCCCTGCTCGGAATCCATTCGGCGGGACTGCAACCGCAGCAGGGCGGCGACGGTCTGGAGATTGTTCTTCACCCGGTGGTGAATTTCCCGGATGGTGGCGTCTTTGGTGATCAGTTCCCGTTCCCGGCGGCGCAGTTCGGTGACGTCGCGCAACAGGACCAGTGAACCGATATGCGTTCCTTTGGGTTTGAGGGGGATGGCCCGCAATTGGATCACCCCGTCGTTACCCTCGACCTCGAATTCCCGCGGCGCCCAGCCGCTGGCCAGTTTGACCAGCGCCTCGTCCACCGGGCCGCGGGCCGGGGCCAGTTCGGCGGTGGTCTGGCCGAGGTGGTGGCCCACGAGGTCGGCGGCGAGGCCGAGGCGGTGGTAGGCGGAGAGCGCGTTGGGGCTGGCGTACTGGACGACACCGTCGGCGTCGAGCCGGATCAGTCCGTCGCCGGCGCGCGGCGAGGCGTCCATGTCGACCTGCTGACCAGGGAAGGGAAACGTTCCGGCAGCGATCATCTGGGCCAGGTCGGAGGCACTCTGGAGGTAGGTCAGCTCCAGCCGGCTGGGGGTCCGCACGGTCAGCAGATTGGTGTTCCGGGCGATCACCCCGAGCACCCGGCCCCCGCGGCGGACCGGGATGGACTCGACCCGCACCGGCACCTCCTCGCGCCACTCGGGGTCGCCCTCGCGGACGATGCGGCCCTCGTCCAGGGCGCAGTCCAGCATCGGGCGGCGGCCCCGGGGGACGAGGTGGCCGACCATGTCGTCCTGGTAGGAGGTCGGTCCGGTGTTGGGCCGCATCTGGGCGACCGACACGTAGCGCGTGCCGTCGAGGGTGGGGATCCACAGGACGAGGTCGGCGAAGGAGAGGTCGGAGAGCAACTGCCACTCCGAGACCAGCAGGTGCAACCACTCCAGGTCGGAATCGCTGAGAGCGGTGTGCTGGCGTACGAGATCGTTCATCGAGGGCACATCTCGGAGCCTACCGGCGTACCGTACGGGTTGTGTCTGCACGCCCATGGACAGACAAGAATGGTCTAGTCCAGAATGTGCGGTGCGGCACTCCGGGGGAACCCCCGAACCGCTGGAACCTCCGTTCTCCCCGCACAGGAGGGCGGACCGAGGTCCACGGCGCTCTCTGCCCTGACTGCGCCCGGACCTCCGATCGACCGGTCCCGGGACGGGGCCGTGCCCCCTACCGCACTGGGGGCACCAACCGCCCGCACTACGGGGCCGGCCGATGTCAGCTCCGGGCTGCGGTGCCGGACAGGTTGAGGGTCCTGTCCCGGCGCCGCGGCCCGCGGGTGTTTTCGGGGGCCTGACCCCGCGGGCGCTTTAGGCCCGCTCCCTCTGCTGCGGCCAGGCGCACATCGCCAGGGCGGCGACCGTCTCCAGCGTGGCGCGGTCCGCGCCGTCCCGCGCGGACTGCGACATCCCGGCGATGACCGCGCTCACATACGCGGCCAGCGCGCCGGCGTCGGTGCCGGCGGGGAGTTCGCCGGTGGCGACGTCCGCCCGGATCGCGCGCTCGACCTCCTGGGTGTTGGACTGCCGCTTCTCCCGCAGGGACGCGGCGACCTCGGCGGAGGCGGGGGCGGTGTTCAGCGCGGCGCTGATCACCATGCAGCCCCGCGGGCGGTCCGGGACGGTGTACTCGACCGCGGCCTCGCGCAGGGCGCGCTCGACGCCGCGGCGGGCGGTCGACTCCTCGGCCAGGGCACGGGAGATGAAGCCGCCGTACTGCTCCCCGTACACCGCTATCGCCTCGCCGAACAGGGCCCGCTTGTCGCCGAAGGCGGCGTAGAGGCTGGGGGCGCTGATCCCCATCTCGCGGGTGAGGTCGGAGATGGACGTGGATTCGTAGCCGTACTCCCAGAAGGACCGGATCGCCTTCTCCAGGGCCGTGTCCCGGTCGAAGGAGCGGGGTCGGCCGCGCTGCTTGGTCTCTTTGGCCACCATGGAGTGAATTTTATAGCGGTCGGTAAGAAACGCGTGCTACGGTTTTTATGTAGCGATCGATAAAGAAATCGTTCGCGGGGCGAGCGGGTGCGCGCGCCGACGGTGCATGCGGACGCACGGACGAAGGGGAGGGGCCCGCGATGGGGGCACTTGAGGGGAAGACGGCACTGGTGACGGGCGGCGGCCGGGGGATCGGCCGGGCGATCTCGGAGCGGCTGGGCCGGGACGGCGCGCGGGTCGGCGTGCACTTCGGGAGCGACGAGACGGCGGCGAAGGAGACGGCCGCGGCGATCGAGGCGGCGGGCGGCGAGGCGTTCACGCTCCGCGCCGCACTGGGGGCGGCGGGGGACGCCGAGGCACTGTGGACGGCGTTCGACGCGCACGCCGAGGGGCTGGACATCCTGGTCAACAACGCCGGGATCAACAAGACGTTGGACGGAGCGCTGCGCCCCTTCGGCGCGATGACACGCGCCGATGTCGAGCACCTCTTCGCGGTCAACGCCACCGCGCCGTACTTCGTGATCCAGGAGGGCCTGTCCCGGCTGCGGGACGGCGGACGGGTCGTCAATCTCTCCACGCGGCTGACGCACGGCGCGACCAAGTCCGAACTGATCGCCTATGCGATGTCCAAGGGCCCGGTCGACATCCTGACCCGCTCCCTGGCGAAGGAGCTCGGCCCCCGCGGCATCACGGTCAACGCGGTGGCACCGGGCGCGGTCGACACGGAGATGAACGCCGCCTGGCTGCGCGGCGAGGAGAACGCCGAGGCGCGCGCCGCGACCGCAGCGCTCTCCCCGCTGGGGCGGGTCGCGGACGCCACCGATATCGCCGACATCGTGGGGTTCCTCGCCTCGGACGACAGCCGGTGGGTGACGGGCCAGTGGATAGACGCCACGGGCGGCGCCCTGCTGTGACCGTCCGGCGTCCCGGCCCCGGTTGCGCGCCGCTCCCCCACCCGCGGCCGCAGGCCATGGACCGGTCACCGGACCGATGGTGAACGGCCCGGAAAACGTGCCCTGCCGTTCAACGGCGACACAGGACCGCGACCACCCGCCTCTGCTAGATTGGTCTATACCACATAGCCCATTCTTCAGAACGGCAGGCCAAGCGTGGAAGTTGTCATCGTCCCGGACGCCACGGCAGGCGGCGAGCTCATCGCGGAGGCCATGGCCACCCTGATGCGCCGCAAGCCCGAGGCGCTGCTCGGCGTGGCCACCGGCTCGACCCCGTTGCCCATCTACCAGGCGCTGGCGCGCAAGACCCGGGCCGGCGAGGTCGATGTCTCGCGGGCCCGGATCTGCCAGCTCGACGAGTACGTGGGTCTGCCGGCCGGACACCCCGAGTCCTACCGCTCGGTGGTGCTGCGCGAGGTGGTGGAGCCGTTGGGGCTCGACGAGAGCGCGTTCATGGGCCCGGACGGCACGGCCGAGGACGTCCAGGCCGCCTGCGAGGCCTACGACCGGGCGCTCGGCGAGGCGGGCGGGGTGGATCTCCAGCTGCTCGGCATCGGCACCGACGGGCACATCGGCTTCAACGAGCCGTGCTCGTCGCTGGCTTCCCGTACCCGCATCAAGACCCTCACCCAGCAGACCCGGGAGGACAACGCCCGCTTCTTCGACAGCCCGGACGAGGTTCCGCACCACGTCATCACCCAGGGCATCGGCACCATCCTGGAGGCCCGCCACCTGGTGCTGCTGGCCACCGGTGAGGGCAAGGCCGACGCCGTGGCCCAGGCCGTCGAGGGGCCGGTCGCCGCGCTGGTCCCGGCCTCGGCGCTGCAGTTCCACCCGCATGCGACGGTGGTCGTCGACGAAGCCGCCGCGTCCAAGCTGAAGTTGGCCGCGTACTTCCGCGCGACCTACGCCGCCAAGCCGGAGTGGCAAGGGCTCTGACGGAACCCACCGGCGGCCCGAGGGCCCGTACCCGGTGCTGGGCCCCGGTGGGGCGCCGGTGCGGGTACGGGCCCTCGGCACGTCGGGGGACGGAGAGGCGGCAGGGGCGGGAGACGGTGGGTGGCAGGGCCACCAGGCAGCAGCCCGCCACCGAGCGGCCCCCTCAGGGAGCGGCCCCCTCAGGGAGCGGGCCTCTGAGGGATCGGCCCCTCAGGAAGCGGGCCTCTAAGGACGCGGCCCCTCAGGAAGCGGGCCTTTGAGGAGTCGGCCCCTCAGGAGGCCTGTCCCGTCAGGGCCTCGGCTGCTGCCTGGGCGCAGATGCGGGCGGCGCCGTGGGTGGCGAGGTGCGGGGTGCCGCGGGGCGGGGCCTGGGGGACGCCCATTTCGACGACGGCGGTGTGGGGGCGGGCGGTCAGCAGGGCCCGCAGGGCGTCGGCCATCCACGGGTGGCGGTGGAGATCGCGGACGACGGCCACGATCGGGCGGTCGCCGGCGGCGGTGAGCAGGGTGTCGACGAGGGGGCCGGTGCCGGCCGCGGCGTCCTCGGCGCCGACGGTGGCGGTCTCGGTGCCGGGGAGGAGGCGGGTGAGTTCGGCGGCCACGCCCCAGGGGGTCTCGTCCCCGACGGCGATGTTGGCGAGCGGGGTGAACGCGGCGACGTAGGCGGGGGCGGTGAGCGGCTGGTGCGGGGTGGCGGAGGTCAGCCGGAGGGCGCGGCGGGCGGCGGTCAGACCGATCCCGGGTGCGGGCGCGGCCCCCTCCGCCGCGCCCGCGACCCGGGTCCAGTGCGCCAGGGCGCGCACCCGCGCCGCGGCGTCGGCGAGCCGTTCCTCGGGCAGTTCGCCCTCGCGTACGGCCCTGACCAGCGCGTCGCGCAGCCGCAACACGGTGTCCTCGTCGGCCAGTCCGCCGCCCACGCAGATCGCGTCGGCCCCGGCGGCGAGCGCCAGGACGCTGCCGCGTTCGATGCCGTAGGTGGCGGAGATGGCCCGCATCTCGATGCCGTCGGTGACGATCAGGCCGTCGAAGCCGAGGCCGCCCTCGGTGGCGGGGGCGCGCAGCAGTCCGTGCAGAGTGCCCGGGCTGAGCGTGGCGGGGCGTTCGGGGTCCAGTGCGGGCAGCAGGATGTGGGCGCTCATGACGGCGCGGGTGCCGGCGGCCACCGCGGCGCGGAACGGGACCAGTTCGCGTTCCCGGAGCGTGGTCAGATCGGCGGTGATGCGGGGCAGGTCGTGGTGGGAGTCGACGGCGGTGTCGCCGTGCCCGGGGAAGTGCTTGGTGCAGGCGGCGACGCCGGCGGACTGCAGTCCCTCGACGTAGGCGGCGGTGTGCCGGGCGACGAGGGCGGGGTCGGCGCCGAAGGAGCGGACGCCGATGACGGGGTTGGCGGGGTTGGAGTTGACGTCGGCGGAGGGGGCCCAGTTGAGGTTGATACCGCAGTCGGCCAGCCGGCGGCCGAGTTCGCGGGCGACATCGCGGGTGAGCGCGGTGTCGTCGACGGCGCCGAGCGCGAGGTTGCCGGGGAAGGAGGAGCCGCCGCGCACTTCGAGGCGGGTGACGTCGCCGCCCTCCTCGTCGATGGCGATGAGCAGTTCGTCGCGGACGCCGTGCAACTGACCGGTGAGGGCGGCGAGTTGCTCCGGGCTGTGCACGTTGCGGCCGAAGAGGGCGACGCAGGCCAGGCCCTCGTCGAGGCGGCGCAGCAGCCAGTCCGGCGCGGTGGTGCCGGTGAAGCCGGGCTGGAGGACGGCGAGCGCGTCCCGGGTGAGGGCGTCGGTCGGGCGGATGACGGTGGCCATGGGCTATCCCTTCACTGCGCCGGAGGTGAGACCGCCGACCGCCTTGCGCTGGAGGAACAGGAAGAGGATCAGGATCGGGACGGCGAAGAGCGAGGCGGCGGCCATGGTGGCGCCCCAGTCGTCCCCGAACTGGGTCTGGAACTGGGAGAGCCACAGCGGCAGGGTGCCGGCGCCGGGCTCCTTGTTGAGCACCAGGACCAGGGGGAACTCGTTCCAGGCGGTGATGAAGCCGAAGAGGGAGGTGGCCATCAGACCGGGGGCCAGCAGCGGCAGGACGACCTTGACGAACGCCTGGCGGCGCGAGCAGCCGTCGACCATCGCGGACTCCTCCAACTCCTTGGGCACCGCGGCGACATACCCGCGGAGCGTGAGGAGGGTGAAGGGGAGCACCATCAGCATGTAGAAGAAGGTGAGCGGCAGCAGGCTGTTGAGCAGGTCGGCGTCCCGGACGATCAGGTAGATCGAGATCACCATGACCTCCCAGGGCGCCATCTGGGCGACCATGAAGGTCAGCAGGATGCCCTTGCGGCCCTTGAACCGCATCCGTGCGATGGCGAACGAGCCGCACAGCGCGATGACCAGGGAGAGGCCGACGGCGAGGACGGTGACGGTGACCGAATTGGTCGCCAGCCGCCAGAAGTTGGGGGCGTTCACGGCCGTCGCGAAGTGCGCGAAGGTGCCGTGGAACGGGAACCACACGGGGTCCTCGCTGAGGATGTCCCCGGTCGGCTTGAAGGCCGTGGCGAACATCCAGTACACGGGGAAGACGAAGCCGAGGGCGAGGACGGCGGCGGTCGCGTTGGGCCAGATCCGGCCGGCGAGTGAGCGCTTCACAGCGCGTCCTCCTCTTGCTTGAGCGTCAGGCGCAGGTAGTACGCGGTGAGGGCGAGCAGCACCACGATGGTCAGGACGGAGATCGCGGCGCCCATGCCGAAGTGGAGGTTGCCGACGCCCTCGGTGAAGGCGTAGATCGGCAGCGTCTCGGTGAGCCGGTCCGGGCCGCCCTGGTTGATCGCGAAGATCTGCGGGAACGCCTTGAAGACCCAGATGACTTCGAGGAACGTCGTGGCGAGGAAGAAGGGGCGCAGGAAGGGGAAAGTGACGGAGGTGAAGACCTTCCAGGTGCCGGCGCCGTCCATCCGGGCCGCTTCGTAGAGCTCCTTGGGGATGGTCGTGGTGGCCGCGTAGAGGTTGAGGGCCACGAAGGGCAGCGACTGCCAGACGATCAGGACGGTGATGACGAAGAAGGTCGAGAACTGGGTTCCGACCCAGTCGTAGTGGGCCATGGAGTGCCAACCGAGCCGGGCGAGCACCCAGTTGACGACGCCGTAGCGGGAGTCGAAGAGCCACTGGAAGACGGTGGTGGCGGCGATCGACGGCATCGCCCAGGCCAGCACCAGTGCCGCCGACAGCGCCAGCCGCATCTTCGTCCCGAGTCGGGCCAGCAGCAGGCCGAGCAGGGTGCCGAGCACCATGATCAGCACGACGTTGGCGGCGGTGAAGACGATGGTGCGGGCGGTGACCCGCCAGAACTGGTCGCTGCCCAGGATCTCCTGATAGTTGCCCAGGCCCCGCCAGTCGGTGAGGTGCTGGATCAGCTCCTTCATGTTGAGGTTCTGGAAGGAGAGCACCAGGTTGCGGACGAGGGGCCAGCCCAGGAAGACCGCGGTGGCGAGCAGGGCCGGGAGCAGCAGGAGGTACGGCGCGCCGCGGGCGATCCGCCGACCGTCGGGGCCGGGCGGGGCGCCGCCCTTGCGGGTCCGCGGCGCGGTCCTCCCGGCCGCCTCGTCGAGCTGCACTGCCATCAGCTGTGGTCCCCTCGTTCCCGTGGATGCGCCTGTGGTTCCCGCGGTGGCGGCCGCCGGACCCGGAGCCGGGCGTACGGGCCGGGGGTGGCCGGCCCGTACGCGTCCGGTGGCCGGCTACTGCTTGGCGAGCCGGGTGTTGAGCTCGGGCTCGATGTCCTTGGCGGCGTCGGTCGGTGCCTTACCGTTCAGGACCGCGGTCATGTAGTTCTTGATCGGGTTCGGCACGTTCTCGACCGCGGCCCACTGGGGGATCAGCGGGGTGGTGCCGCCGGCCTTCTCGGCGGCCGGGGCGGCGGCAGCGGCGGCCGGGTTGTCCTTGGCGGCGCCGGCCAGGGCCGGGGACTTGGGCGTCCAGCCGGACTCCTTCACCATCTGGGCGTCGTTGTCCTTGGAGAGGGCGACCTTGAGGAATTCCTTGGCGAGTTCCTGGTTCTTGCTCATTCCGGCGACGGCGAAGTTGGAGCCGCCGAGGAATACGCCCTCGGGCTTGTCCGCGGTCTCGCCGGGAATGGTGAAGAATCCGATGTCGTCCTTGATCTGCGGGTTGGCCTTGATGGCGGTGGCGGCTTCGTAACCCATGGCGATCATGGCGCCGGTCTTCCCCTTGGCGAAGATCTCGGCCTGTTGCGGGGTGGCCTCGTCCTTGTTCTTGGGGGCGCTGCTGAACGCCATGTACTGCTTGTAGATGTCCATCGCCTTGGCGACCTTGGCGTCACCGAAATTGGAGACCCACTTGCCGCCTTCCCGCTTCACCAGTTGCGCACCGGTGCCGATGGTCAGGCCGTCGAGGAAGTACCAGTTCTGACCCGGCAGATAGAGCGGATCGGCTTGGGTCTTCTTCTTGATGGTGTCGAAGTCGTGGAAGAGCTCGGCACGGGTGGTGGGGGTCTTCTCGATCCCGGCCGCGGCCCAGATCTTCTTGTTGTACATCACCACGCGGTTGCCGGCGAACCACGGCAGGGCGTACTGCTTTCCGTCCACCACCGCGGCCTTGTTGAAGGCGTCGTTCCAGTCGGCGCCGATCTGCTTCTTCAGGTCACCGAGGTCGACCAGGGCGCCGGCCTTGGCATAGGCGGCGGTCTGGGTGTTGCCGATCTCGACGACGTCCGGCGGGGTGTCCTCGGAAAGGGCGGTGCTCAGCTTCTGCTGAATGCCATTCCACTGCTGGACCTTGAATTCGACGGTGGCGCCGGTCTTCTTCTTGAACTGCTCGGAAACCTGCTTCGTCCATTGCTCCGGATTAGAGCCGGACATCACCCAGACAGTCAGCTTCTGGCCTTTGAAGCCGTCGGCGCCCGCATTCTTTCCGCCGCTCGACCCACAGGCAGCGACGCTCACCAGCATTCCCGCGACCGCGGTCGCCGCTATGAGCCCACGCTTCATTGCGCTCTCCCCACTCAAGGACGGGTGTGGCTTTAATGGTTTAGACCAGTTCCCGCAGCTTGGCCTAGACCTTTAGGGGTGTCAAGGGTGTATAAGAGTCGCTGTCAGGTCCGTTACCGGACCGACATCTGGGGCGGGCCGGTACCCGCGTGGACACCTGGGCATCCGGCCCGTGCCACGATGTGAGCCGCTACGTACGGAGGAGCCGGTGACGGCAGCACGACAGACATCGGAGAGGCGGGTCATGAACACCGAGGCGGGCAGCGCCGAGAACGGCGGCACAGGCGCGCGGTCCGCCCGGGTACCCAAGTACTACCGGCTCAAGCGGCACTTGCTGGAGATCACCGAGACCCTGCCGCCCGGCACCCCGGTTCCGCCCGAGCGCACCCTTGCCGCGGAGTTCGACACCTCCCGCACCACGGTCCGCCAGGCCCTCCAGGAACTCGTCGTCGAGGGCCGCCTGGAGCGCATCCAGGGCAAGGGCACCTTCGTCGCCAAGCCCAAGGTCTCCCAGGCGCTCCAACTGACCTCCTACACCGAGGACATGCGGGCCCAGGGCCTGGAGCCGGCCTCCCAACTGCTGGACATCGGCTACGTCACCGCCGACGACCGGCTGGCCGAACTGCTGGACATCACCCCCGGCGGCCGGGTGCTGCGCATCGAGCGGCTGCGGCTGGCCAGCGGCGAGCCGATGGCCATCGAGACCACCCACCTGTCCGCCAAGCGGTTCCCCGCGCTCCGCCGCAACCTCGTCAAGTACACCTCGCTCTACACCGCACTGGCCGAGGTCTACGACGTCCGGCTCGCGGAGGCCGAGGAGACCATCGAGACCTCGCTGGCCACCCCGCGCGAGGCCGGACTGCTGGGCACCGACGTCGGACTGCCGATGCTGATGCTCTCCCGGCACTCCCTGGACGCCCAGGGGCAGCCGGTGGAGTGGGTGCGCTCGGTCTACCGCGGCGACCGCTACAAGTTCGTCGCCCGCCTCCGGCGCCCGGCGGACTGAGCACCCGTCCGCCCCGGGGTCCGCACCCCGGGGCCCGGTCCGCACACCGGGCCACCTCCGCTCCGCTCCGCCCCGCCCTGCCCCGTCCCGTCTCGTCCCGTCCCCGGACGTACGGATTCCGGAAGGCCGCCACTCGGCCCCCGCCGCGCCCCACCAGGCAACCCCCGCCCCACGCACCGGAAGCCCCCAACTCCCTTACGGTCACTGCTGAATACCGATATGCGGACAGCTAGTGACGCGCGCCACGACCCTGGCATAGATTTCCAGCCGATCACCCAGGAGTTCACCAGGGACGGGAGCCACGGCCATGGCCGAGAAAGCCGCATCACCGGACCACAGACCGATCGTCACCCCCACACGCGTGGTGGCCGGATTGTGCCTGCTCGCCCCGTTCGTCGCGATGCTGTGGGTGAGTTCGTACGCGAGGATCGAGCCGACGCTGATCGGGATCCCGTTCTTCTACTGGTACCAGATGGCGTGGGTGCTGATCTCGACGGCGCTGACGTCCGTCGCCTACAAGCTGGTCCAGCGTGAGCAGCGCGCCCGCAAGGGCGGTGCGGCCCGATGACGTTCCCGCACACCGCGCTCGCCGCGGCCCCCCAGGGCGTCGACGGGGTGGCCCTCACCGTCTTCGTCCTCTTCTTCCTCGCCGTCACGGTCATGGGCTTCCTGGCCGCGCGCTGGCGCAAGGCCGAGCAGTCCGCCAACCTCGACGAATGGGGGCTGGGCGGACGCAGCTTCGGCACCTGGGTCACGTGGTTCCTGCTCGGCGGCGACCTCTACACCGCGTACACCTTCGTGGCCGTCCCGGCGGCGATCTACACGGCGGGCGCGTCCGGCTTCTTCGCCGTCCCGTACACCATCCTGGTCTATCCGCTGATCTTCACCTTCCTGCCCCGGCTGTGGTCGGTCTCGCACCGCCACGGCTACGTCACCACCTCCGACTTCGTCCGCGGACGCTTCGGCTCCAAGGGCCTGTCGCTGGCCGTGGCACTGACCGGCCTGCTCGCCACGATGCCCTACATCGCGCTCCAACTCGTCGGCATCCAGGCCGTCCTGGACGTCATGGGGGTCGGCGGCGGGGAGCACGCCAACTGGTTCGTCAAGGACCTCCCGCTGCTGATCGCGTTCGCCGTGCTGGCCGCGTACACCTACTCCTCGGGCCTGCGGGCGCCCGCGCTGATCGCGTTCGTCAAGGACGGGCTGATCTACCTCGTCATCGCGGTGGCGATCATCTACATCCCGATCAAGCTGGGCGGCTTCGACGAGATCTTCCACGCGGCCGGCAAGGCCCTCGCCCAGCCCGGGCCCACCGGCAAGCCGCGCGGTGAACTGGCCAGCGGCCCCAACGCCCAGTGGGCGTACGCCACTCTGGCACTCGGCTCGGCGCTGGCGCTGTTCATGTACCCGCACTCGATCACCGCGACGCTCTCCTCGCGCAGCCGCAACGTCATCCGCCGCAACACCACCATCCTCCCGCTCTACTCCCTGATGCTGGGCCTCCTCGCCCTGCTCGGCTTCATGGCGCTGAAGGCCGGGACGGACACCCACGGCAATGCGCAGCTGGCGATCCCGCAGCTGTTCGCGGACATGTTCCCGAGCTGGTTCGCGGGCGTGGCGTTCGCCGCGATCGGCATCGGTGCGCTGGTGCCCGCCGCGATCATGTCGATCGCCGCCGCCAACCTCTTCACCCGGAACGTCTACAAGGACTTCCTGAAGCCCACCGCCACGCCCGAGCAGGAGCACAAGGTCGCCAAGCTGGTCTCCCTCCTGGTCAAGGTCGGCGCCCTGGCCTTCGTCCTGACCATGGACAAGACCGTCGCCATCAACTTCCAGCTGCTGGGCGGCATCTGGATCCTGCAGACCATGCCGGCGCTGGTCGGCGGCCTGTTCACCCGCTGGTTCCACCGCTGGGCGCTGCTGGCCGGCTGGGCGGTCGGCATGGTCTACGGCACCCTCGCCGCGTACGGCGTCGCCAGCCCGACGCAGAAGCACTTCGGCGGCTCCAGCGCGGAGATCCCCGGCATCGGCCAGATCGGCTACATCGGCTTCACCGCCTTCGTCCTGAACGTGTTGGTGACGGTCGTGCTGACGCTCGTCCTGAAGGCCCTCAAGGCCCCTGACGGCGCCGACGAGACCGTCCCCGACGACTACACCGCCGACCGCGGCGACAAGGGCGTCACGCCCGACCTGCCGCCGGCCCCGGCGGAGGCACCGGCCGGGCACTGACCCCGAACACCCCTCACTGGTCGCCGCGCATCCCCGGACGCGCGGCGGCCCGCCGGTCTACGTCAGCTCCAGCCACCCGCCCTCTTCCTCGCGGGCATGTATCCGGGCGGTCTCCTCGAAGTGTTCGGGGGACATGCGGGGCGGCCGGTCGGTGGGCGGGGCCATGGAACTTCCTCCTTCCGCGCTCGGGTTGGAGTGGGACGACAGCTGCTTCCGACCATAGCGGCGGGCACTGACAGTCACCGGCACACGTCCAACGCCCCGCCTCCGCATCTCGGTTGGCGCCGCCACACTGGTCTCATGAACATCACGATCAGGCCCATACGCCAGGCGGAGTTCGAGACGGTCGGGGAGCTGGTGGTGGAGGTGTACCTGGCCGACGGCCTGCTGACCGGGGCGGACGATCCGTATGCGGCGGTGCTGCGGGACGTGGCGCACCGGGTGGCGCACGCCGAGGTGCTGGTGGCCGTGGACGGACAGGGCGGGGCAGACGGGACGGACAGGTCGGACGGGACGGTGCTCGGGGCGGTGACGTTCGCCGCATACGGGAGTCCGTACGCGGATCTGGCCGGGCCCGGGGAGGGCGAGTTCCGGATGCTGGCGGTGCGGAGCGAGGGGCGCGGGCGCGGCGTCGGTGAGGCGCTGGTGCGGGCCTGCCTGGCGCGGGCGCGGACGCTGGGGCTGCGCGGGATGGTGCTGTCGAGCCAGCGGCACCTGCTGCCGGCGCACCGGCTCTACCACCGGCTGGGGTTCGTACGGGCGGCCGAGCGGGACTGGAACCCGGTCCCGGAGGTGCGGCTGTGGGCGTTCGCCCAAGAGCTGGCCTGAGGCGTTTTCCGGCGGTGGACGGGCGGTGCGGCGGTTGGTGCGCCCGTAGGAACGGCATGAGCTACGACACAAGATGTGGGGGTGCATGCTGGGAGCAACACAAGATGTATGCTCTTCCTCGCTGTCGCCCGCAGGGGAATCCGGTGCGAATCCGGAACTGTCCCGCAACGGTATGAGAGCGCAGGATACGGCCCGTTTCATGGGGAATCCGCGCTCCCGAGTCCGAAGACCTGCCGATGGTACGTCCGCACCGCCATCGGTGCGGCGTCGAGACGTCCGGGCCCCGAGGGATGGGTCGGTGGACGGAGCGCGGCCGGCCCGCGCACCCCGGTTCACCGCGGGGTGCCCCCTTGCCTGCCCGCGCGCCGTTGCAGCCGCCGCCCTCCCGGCCCCCGCCGAGTGAGGGAGAGCATCAGGTGACCATCGCGCCAACGGAGCCCGCGTCAGACGCCGAGGTCGTGCAGCCCGTGGTGGCCGCGCCTCCCGCGGCCGAGGACGGGCCGGGCGTCGCCCTGCTGCGCACGCTGACCGAGCTGACCGCGGACCTGACCGCGACCGACCCGGGCAAGGTGGCCGCCGCCGCGCTGCGCGGCCGGCACCCCGGCTCCGACGCGGCCGAACTGCGGTCCCTGGCGACCGAGGCCGCGGCCGGGCTGATCGCCGACGAGCCGCAGTACTCCAAGCTCGCCGCGCGCCTGCTCACCCTGGCCATCGCCGAGGAGGCCGCCGGCCAGGGCGCCTCGTCCTTCTCCGCCTCGATCGCGGTCGGCCACCGGGAGGGCCTGATCGCGGACGCCACCGCGGAGTTCGTCACCACGCACACCGCGCGGCTGGACGCACTGGTGGACGCGGCGCTGGACGAGAGCGCCGACGACCGCTTCGGGTACTTCGGCCTGCGCACCCTGCACTCGCGCTACCTGCTGCGGCACCCCATCACCCGCAAGGTGATCGAGACGCCCCAGCACTTCCTGCTGCGGGTGGCCTGCGGTCTGGCCGAGGACGGCTCCGCGCGGGCGCTGGCGGACGTCGCCGAGCTGTACCGGATGACCAGCACGCTCTCCTACCTGCCGTCCTCCCCCACGCTGTTCAACTCCGGCACCCGCCACCCGCAGATGTCCTCCTGCTACCTGCTGGACTCCCCGCTGGACGAGCTGGACTCGATCTACGACCGCTACCACCAGGTGGCCCGGCTCTCCAAGCACGCCGGCGGGATCGGGCTGTCGTACTCCCGGATCCGCGCCCGCGGTTCGCTGATCCGCGGCACCAACGGGCACTCCAACGGCATCGTGCCGTTCCTGCGCACCCTGGACGCGTCGGTGGCGGCGGTCAACCAGGGCGGCCGGCGCAAGGGCGCGGCCTGCGTCTACCTGGAGAGCTGGCACGCGGACATCGAGGAATTCCTGGAGCTGCGGGACAACACCGGCGAGGAGGCCCGCCGGACCCACAACCTCAACATCGCGCACTGGATCCCGGACGAGTTCATGCGCCGGGTGGAGGCGGACGCCGACTGGTCGCTGTTCTCCCCGTCGGACGTGCCCGAGCTGGTCGACCTGTGGGGCGCGGAGTTCGACACCGCCTACCGGGCGGCGGAGGCCGCGGGCAAGGCCCTCAAGCAGGTGCCGGCCCGGCTGCTGTACTCCCGGATGATGCGCACCCTGGCGCAGACCGGCAACGGCTGGATGACGTTCAAGGACGCCGCCAACCGCACCGCCAACCAGACCGCCGAGCCCGGCCGGGTCGTGCACTCCTCCAACCTGTGCACGGAGATCCTGGAGGTCACCGACGACGGCGAGACCGCGGTCTGCAACCTGGGGTCGGTCAACCTCGCCGCGCACCTGGGCGCGGACGGCGAGATGGACTGGGAGCGGCTGGACGCCACCGTCCGCACCGCCGTGACCTTCCTCGACCGGGTCGTGGACATCAACTTCTACCCGACCGAGCAGGCCGCCGCCTCCAACTCCCGCTGGCGGCCGGTCGGTCTGGGCCTGATGGGCCTCCAGGACGTCTTCTTCCGGCTGCGGCTGCCGTTCGACTCGGCGCAGGCGCGGGAGCTGTCGACCCGTATCTCCGAGCGGATCATGCTGGCCGCCTACGAGGCGTCCGCCGACCTCGCCGAGCGGCACGGCCCGCACGCGAACTGGTCCGCGACCCGTACGGCGCGCGGTGTGCTGCACCCGGACCACTACCCCAACGCCGAGCCCCGCTGGGCGGACCGCTGGGCGGCGCTGCGCACCCGGATCGCCGCGACCGGGATGCGCAACTCCCTGCTGCTGGCCATCGCGCCGACCGCCACCATCGCCTCGATCGCCGGTGTCTACGAGTGCATCGAGCCGCAGGTCTCCAACCTCTTCAAGCGCGAGACGCTCTCGGGTGAGTTCCTCCAGGTCAACACGTATCTGATCGAGGAGCTCAAGGAGCTGGGCCTGTGGGACGCGCGGACCCGCGACGCGCTCCGCGAGGCCAACGGCTCGATCCAGGAGCTGTCCTGGATCCCCGCCGACGTCCGCAACCGCTACCGCACCGCCTGGGAGATCCCCCAGCGCGCCCTGATCGACATGGCCGCGGACCGCACGCCCTACCTGGACCAGAGCCAGTCGCTCAACCTCTTCATGGCGTCGCCGACCATCGGCAAGCTCAGCTCGATGTACGCCTACGCCTGGAAGCGCGGCATCAAGACCACGTACTACCTGCGCTCGCGGCCGGCGACCCGGATCGCCCAGTCGGCCCGCGCCGCGTCCGTCCCCGCCCAACTGCCGGTGACCGACCCCGAGGCGGTCGCCTGCTCCCTGGAGAACCCCGAGTCCTGCGAGGCATGCCAGTAATGACCCCCCACCCGTCACCCGACCACCTCCCCTCATCGACGGCACTGCGCGCCGACGGAACCTCCGCCGAAAAGCGCACGAAGAACCTCCTCGACCCGGGCTTCGAGCTCACCCTGCGCCCGATGCGCTACCCGGACTTCTACGACCGGTACCGGGACGCGATCAAGAACACCTGGACGGTGGAGGAGGTCGACCTGCACTCCGACGTCGCCGACCTCGCCAAGCTGTCCCCGGGCGAGCAGCACCTCATCGGCCGCCTGGTGGCGTTCTTCGCCACCGGTGACTCGATCGTCGCCAACAACCTGGTGCTGACGCTCTACAAGCACATCAACTCCCCCGAGGCGCGGCTCTACTTGAGCCGTCAGCTCTTCGAGGAGGCGGTGCACGTCCAGTTCTACCTGACGCTGCTGGACACCTACCTGCCCGATCACGACGACCGGGCCGCCGCCTTCGCCGCGGTGGAGAACATCCCCTCCATCCGGGAGAAGGCCCAGTTCTGCTTCAAGTGGATGGACCACGTGGAGCAGATCGAGCAGCTGGAGACGAAGGCCGACCGCCGCCGCTTCCTGCTCAACCTCATCTGCTTCGCCGCCTGCATCGAGGGCCTGTTCTTCTACGGCGCGTTCGCGTACGTCTACTGGTTCCGGTCGCGTGGTCTGCTGCACGGTCTGGCCACCGGCACCAACTGGGTCTTCCGCGACGAGTCGATGCACATGGAGTTCGCCTTCTCGGTGGTGGACACCGTCCGCCAGGAGGAGCCCGAGCTCTTCGACGACGCGCTCCAGCAGCAGGTCATCGACATGCTCAAGGAGGCCGTGGAGGCCGAGCTGCAGTTCGCCCGCGACCTGTGCGGCGAGGGCCTGCCGGGGATGAACACCGCGTCGATGCGCGAGTACCTCCAGTGCGTCGCCGACCAGCGGCTGCGCCGCCTGGGCTTCCCGGCCGTCTTCGGCTCGGAGAACCCGTTCTCCTTCATGGAGCTGCAGAACGTCCAGGAGCTGACCAACTTCTTCGAGCGGCGCGCCTCGGCCTACCAGGTCGCCGTCGAGGGCTCGGTCTCGTTCGACGACGACTTCTGATCCCACCGCCGCGACCTGCCGGAACGGCCGCCCGCCGTCGAATATGAGCGTTCGATGCGCGGGCGGCCGTTCCGGCAACCGGAGCCTGCCCCACCGCATCTACGGAAGTATGGACGGAAGGAAAAAGCGCCGCCGCTATATCGACTACCCCCGGCAGGGCCGTACGGGAGTGCGCCGCTGGCTGCCGTCGTGGCGGCTGTGGCTGGGGTCGTTCGGGTTTCTCCTGGCCTGTCTGGCAGGGCTGTTCGCGGTCGTGTACGCGAAGATCGACATCCCCGGCGAGAACGCGCTGGCCGCCCGGGAGGCCACCGTCTACTACTGGGCGGACGGCAGCCAGATGGTCAGCGTCGGCGCCGTCAACCGCCAGAACATCTCGCTCGACAAAGTCCCCAAACACGTCCAGAACGCGGTGATAGCGGCGGAGAACGCCACCTTCTACGACGACCACGGCGTCTCGTTCACCGGCATCGGCCGCGCCGTGGTGAACATGGTCTCCGGCGGGGACACCCAGGGCGGTTCGACCATCACCCAGCAGTTCGTGAAGAACACCTATCTCTCGCCGGAGCAGAGCGCCACCCGCAAGATGAAGGAATTCATCATCGCGCTGAAGGTCAACAACCAGAAGTCCAAGCAGGAGATCCTGCGGGGATATCTCAACACCAGCTGGTTCGGCCGCGGTTCGAACGGTGTCCAGGCGGCCGCGCACGCCTATTACGGCATCGACGCCAAGGATCTCAACCCCAGCCAAGGCGCCCTGCTGGCGGCGCTGTTGAAGGGTTCGGAGCAGTACGACCCGGGGCTGAGCAAGGCCAATCACAAGCGGGCCGTGGCGCGTTGGAAATGGATACTCGACCGGCTGGTCGTCACCGGCGCGATGAGCAAGCAGGAGCGGGCGCGCTACCAGACCTTCCCCGAGCCGCGCCCGGTGGCCAAACCCACCAGCCAGGCCGGCCAGATCGGCTATCTCGTCGACATCGCCAACAAGTTCGTCAAGAGCGCGACCGGGCTGACCGACAAGGACCTCGCCCGCGGCGGCTACCGCATCCACACCACGTTCGACAAGCAGCGCACCCGCCGGCTGGAGCAGGCCGTCAGCGACGTCCGCAAGCGGACCCTCGACCCGAAGAAGCGCGCCGAGGACACCTTCGTGGAGTTCGGCGCGGCCTCGGTGCGCCCCGGCGACGGCGCGATCGTCGCCCTCTACGGCGGGGCGGACGCCACCACCCACTTCGTCAACAACGCGGACACCTCGGCGGTCCCGGCCGGCTCCGCCTTCAAGCCGTTCGTGCTGGCCGCCGTCCTCCAGCAGGAGGCCGAGCGGTACGGGAGCGGGCCGCGCCCGACGGGGTCCGCCGGCAGCGGTGACGATCTGCGCGGCGCCCTGATGCAGGGCGAGAGCCCCCCGTTCGTCCAGGCCGGGAAGCAGATCGGGCTGGGCCCGATCCGGGACCTGGTGCTCAGCGCCGGACTGCGCAAGGAGAGCCTGGCGCAGCTGGAGCAGACCTTCCCGCTGGGCACCTCGGCGCCCAGCGCGATCCGGCTGGCCAGCGCCTACACCACGTTCGCCAACGGCGGGCTGCACGCCGAGCCGTACGCCGTGACGAGGATGAGCTACCAGGGCAAGAACGTCTCCGGCTTCGACCGCGGCGAGCCGCAGCAGGTGCTCACCCCGGACGTGGCGCTGGAAATGACCACCACGCTGGAGGGGCTGGGCTGGCGCACCCTGAGCACGCCGGGCAAACCGCCGATGCGGCACCAGGTCGCGGCCGCGACCACCGAGTCCGGGGACCGGATGAAGTCCGCGTGGTTCGTGGGCACCCCGTCGGCGGGCGGCTTCTGGGGACCGGGGGAGAGCCCCGCGCCCGGTAACGGCGTCCGCGCCGACCGCGCTCCCGGTGACGGCGACGGGAACGGGAACGGGAACGGGACCGAGCCGACCACGGCGATCGCGATGTTCCGGAACAAGCCGGGCGCGCCCCAACTGCTGCCGCTGAACGGCGTCGGCGGCCCCGACACCGGGCTGGGCACCTCGCTCCCGCCCCAGGTCTGGACCGCCTACCAGAACGCCTCGTAGGACCGCAGGGCCGGAGCCCCGCCCGCCGCGTCAGTCGTTGGGCACGACGGCGTAGCGGGGCTCCCGCTCGGCCATCTGCTTCAGGGCGTCCTTGCGGTCCCGCTTGGAGAGCCGGTCGATGTAGAGGTAGCCGTAGAGGTGGTCGGTCTCGTGCTGGAGGCAGCGCGCGAAGTAGCCGGTGCCCTGGACCACGATCGGCTCGCCCTTGGCGTTCTGGCCGCGGACCACCGCGTAGTCGGGGCGGGGCAGCTCGGCGTAGGCGCCGGGGACGGACAGGCAGCCCTCGTTGGAGTCGTCCAGCACCCGGCGGCCGGCCGGCAGCTCGTCCAGGACGGGGTTGCAGACCGCGCCGACGTGCCGGACGCCCTCGTCGTCCGGGCAGTCGTAGACGAAGACCTTGAGGTCCACGCCGATCTGGTTGGCGGCCAGGCCGACGCCCTCGGCGGTGCGCTGGCTGGCGAACATGTCGTCGATCAGCTGCGCCAGCTCGTCGTCGAACTCCGTGACGTCCTTGCACTCCTTGTGCAGGACCGGGTTGCCGACCACGGTGATCGGCCGGGACGTGCCGCGCTCCCGGTGGGCCGCCTCGCGCTGCTCGGCGTCCGTGACGTCGTCGATGAACTCGACGCTCTGCTGCTGATCACTGTCCTGCTGGGCCATCTCCGCCGCACGCCTTCCTGCAAAACCCTCGGGGAACGTCGTACAGCCTACGGGGGCGCACTCCCCGCGCTCAGCAGACCTCTTCGAGATCGCGCCATTCCCGGGTGTCCGGGCTGTCCGCGACCCAGCCGTCCAGCAGCCCGCGCACCAGGGCCGCCGGCGCCGCGATACCGCACTCGCGCTCGGGGACCCACAGCGAGCCGGAGCCGGCGGTGCGGTGGCCCAGCGGCCCGGGGTGGCCCGGTTCGCTGTGGTCGTGCGGGTCCGGGTGGGCGCCGTCGCCCTCGTCGCTGGGCATCCGGCTCTCGGAGCAGGTGCGGCACAGCAGCCGGACCGACGACGACCAGTCCTCGGCGGCGAAGCCGGCGTCGGCCGCCAGCTGCTCCAGGGCGTCCCGGTCGTCCTCGGTGGCGGCCTCCAGCAGCACCACCCAGGTGGGCACCGGGGAGGGCGCCCACAGCTCGATCTCGTCGAAGACCGGGAAGGAGCGGGTCGCACCGTCGGCCGCGGTGGTGGTCCGCTCGCCGTGCGGGACGCCGTCGTGCAGCACCACCTCGCCCCAGCGGCGGCCGGAGGACGGCAGCGGGACGGAGAGCACCTCGATCCGGGCCGGGTCCAGCCGGCGGCCCCAGACCACCTCGGCCTCGCCCTCGGGCGACAGCCGGACCGCGGCGCTGCCCAGCGCCATGCCCAGCGGCTCCCCGCTCGGCGAGCCCTCGCCGGGCACCTTCAGGCCGTAGGCCTGCCAGGCACGGCGGGCCAGCGGCCAGTCCTGGAGGGCGGTGGCGGCGATGCCCACGTTCCACCAGTCGGGCGCCCCGGTCTCGCGGTCCAGCAGGGCCACCGCGCGCAGCCCGGCGGCCCTGGCCTGCTCCCAGTCGTGCCGGAACTTGTGCAGCAGCGCGAGGTTGAACCAGGACTCCGACAGCCAGGGCTCCATGTCCGCCGCGCGGGTCAGCAGCGCCCCCGCGTCCTCGTAACGGCCGTCGCCGATCAGCGTGAAAGCGCGGTCGGTCGCCTGCCGCCACGAGGCGGAGGGCCGGTGCCGTACCTTGCCGAAGATCCTCACGATTCCCGCCTGCTGGTTGCTCTTGTGCCACTCCGGAGGTGTCCCGGGCGGCGCCCGGGGCCTTCTGGGGGCCCACTCGACAACCTGCCACAGATTGCCGTCGGGCTCAGCCCGGTGCACAGCACCCCCGTGCGGCTCATGCCCTGCGCCGACCCCCTGAATCCCCCTTCAGGGGGCTTCCTTCGCATCCAACCATGCCCATCTCGCGGGGCGCTCATTACCCGTGGGTTCCCGGTCGGTGGACGGCCGGGGAACACTTCGCGACAGTGGTGCGCGGGCGCTCTCGGCGGCGCCTGCGAGCCGGTGTTCGCGCCCCGGTCCGCCCGGCTCAGCCCGCGTTCTCCCGGCGGGCCAGGACCCGGGCGAGCGCCTCGACCACCCGCGGCTCGTGGTCCCGGGCGGTGGACAGCCGCAGCCGCTCCAGGGCCCGCAGCCGCCCCGCGGGCCCCGCGGCGCCCGCCACCAGGTCGTCGTAGGCGTTGACGGTGCGGACCACACGGGCGGTGACCGGCTGTTGCCGGTACGGATCGGCCTGCCGCTCGACGATCACCGCGACCTCCGGCGGGGCCCCGGTCTGCCGGGCCACGGCGCCGCCGAGCAGCGCGATCCGCCGCTGTTCGGCGGGCGGCAGCGGGGCGGTGGCCCCCTCCGGCACCGGGTCGACGAGCGAGAGCTGGCCGATGTCGTGCATCAGCGCGGCGTGTTCGAGGACCTCCAAGTCCGGTCTGCCGAGCCCCAGTTCCCGCCCCACCTCGCGGCTGAGCGCGGCCACCCGGCGGGCGTGGCCGGGCGGGGTGCAGCCGGCGATCTCGGTGGCCCGGGCCAGCGAGGCGATGGTCTGGCGGTAGGTGGCGCGCGCCGCGGCGTACCGGCGGAAGGCGATCTGGGTGAGCAGCAGCGGCAGGCAGAAGACGGGCAGCGCCCACAGCCCGGCGACGGCCACGGCCAGCGCACTGACCGCCCCGGTGGCGCAGATGGCGGTGCCGATGCCGGGCAGCGCCCGCAACTCGTCGCGCAGCAGCGGCCCGTACGGCCAGCCGGTCCGGGCCCGGATCAGCGCCGCCACCAGCACCGCGTCGCACAGCGCGGTCAGCACCAGCAGCACCGCCAGGAAGAGCGGGCGGACGGGGCCGGTGACGCCCCAGTCGCGCAACGCGCCGGAGGTGTACAGGGGTTGGCAGCAGACGGCGGCGAACCCGGCGATCAGCACCCGGCGGGCGAACGGATCGAGCACCGGGCCGCCGCCGCGCACCAAGTACACGACCAGCCCGACCAGTTGGGCCGCCACCACCACCGCCACGGTCTGCGGCACCCCGTGGGCGGCCGGCCGCCCGCCCACCTCGCCGAGCAGCGCGTAGCCGAGCGCCCCGGCCGCCCCGAGCGGGGCGCCCTCCCGCAGGCCCGGCGGCAGCGCCCGGAGGTTCTCCGGGGACGGCGCCCGGGCCCGGCGCCCCGTGGGGGGCCGCTCGAACGGGGGCCGGGCCTCGGCGGGGACCCGGCGCACCGCCTCGCCCGCCGCGATCAGCGCCCCGAAGGCCAGCGCGGTGCGCGGCCCGGTGAGGCCGTGCCACAGGGTGTGGCCCAGGCCCCAGCAGGCCAGCGCGGCGGCCGGGGCGTGGAGCCAGCCGGCGGTGCGGCGACTCATCGGGCGGCGCCGCGGCGCGCGCCGGGCCGGTCCGCCCGGGTTGGCGGGACGTTTCCGCGCCCGTCCCGCACCGGGTCGGGCGCCCGCTCCTCCCCCGCGGCCACCTCGCCCGGCTGCCAGCCGTACCTGTCGAGGGCGGCGGCCAGCGCCCGGACCATCCGCGGGTCGAACTGCGTCCCGGCGCACCGGCGGAGCTCCTCGACGGCGGCGGGCACCGGGCGGGCGCGGCGGTAGCAGCGGGTGGAGGTCATCGCGTCGAAGGCGTCGGCCACCGCCACCACCCGGGCGGACTCGGGGATCTGACTGTCCGTCAGTCCGTAGGGGTAGCCCGTGCCGTCCATCCGCTCGTGGTGGTGGAGGATCGCCGCCCGCGCCTCCCCCAGGAAGCCGATGCCGCGGACGATCTCGTGCCCGTACTCCGGATGCAGCTCGATGATCCGGCGCTCTTCCGGGGTCAGCGGCCCGTCCTTGCACAGCACCCGGGTGGGCACGCCGAGTTTGCCGACGTCGTGCAGGATGCCGGCGAAGCGCAGCACCTCCAGCCGGTCCTCCGGCAGGCCCAACTCCCGGGCGATCAGCACCGATGCGCGGCCGACCCGCTCGCTGTGCCCGCGGGTGTAACGGTCCTTGATGTCGACGGCCTGGACGAGGGCGCGGACGGTGGCCTGGTGGGCGGCGTGTTCGCGCTGGTACTGCGCAAAGGCCCAGCAGGTCAGGTGGACCGGCAGCAGCACCAGCAGCGCCGCGGGCGGCCCGTAGGCGCTGTGCCAGAGCACCGCCATCATCAGTCCGGTCAGCCCGTGGACGAGGTGCGGCAGGGGCAGTCGGGCCGCCGGGCCGCGCCAGGCGGTGCGCGGCGGGTGCCGTTCGGCCAGGACCAGCACCCCGCCGCCGAGCCCGACCAGCACGGCGCAGAAGGCCCCGGCGGCGGCCAGGGCGGGCAGCAGCAGCTCCGGGAAGGGGGGCACGGCCGGCGCGGCGGGGGCGGCGGCGCGGAAGACGTGGGCGGCCGTCCAGGCGGCGAGGGCGAGTTCGGCGGTGTGCCAGACGCGGCGGGTGGCTCGCCAGGGCCGGGCCGCGGGGGCGAGCAGTGCGCCGGGGACGGCCACCAGCGCGGCCAGCGGCGGGGGCAGCAGGAAGGATCCGGCAAGGAGGACCGGGGTGGCCCAGCCCGGCGGGAACGCCTCGGGCGGCTCGTCGGGGCCCGGGGCGCGGCGCGCCGGGCCGGTGATCATCGAGCAGCGGCGTATCCGCTCGCACAGGCCGTGCAGGACACCGAGGGCCAGGACGCAGGTCCAGGGGGCGGCGGCGCCGAGCCGCAGGGCGGGGGCCGCGCACAGCGCGGCGGCCAGGGCGGCGCAGCCGATGTACACCCGCGCGGCCGCCGGGAGTTCCCGCATCGCGCCCTCCTCACCCTGCCCGACGCACCCCCGTCACGGCGGAGGCCGCGCACGTCGGGTCCGGCGAGGATAGAGGGACCGGGGCACCAGAAGGGCCGCATCGGCGGATCGGACGGGACGGATCGCCCCGCCGCTCACTCTCAGGAGTGAATTCGACGCGCGCCTGTTCGGCGCGCGGGCCGTGCTCTCGGGCCGCTATTCGGCGTGCGCGCTGTCGCCCGCCGCATCGCCCTGCGGGGTCTTCTCCGCGTCGCCCCGGGCGTCCGCGCGCTCCCGCTGTGCCTGCTCGTGCCGGGCCTGGTCCAGCACGCTCACCTCGGGCACGGTCTCCCCGCACCGGATCAGGTCGATCCGGCCCATGACCTTGGAGCGCAGGTCGGTGGGGACGTCGTCGTGCCCGCAGCAGCGCTTGACGAGCTTCTTGACCGCCTGCTCCAGGCCGTACTTCTCCAGGCACGGCGAGCACTCGTCGAGGTGGACCTGGAACTCGGCGCACTCCCCGGCCGGCATCTCGCGGTCGAGGTACTCGTAAAGGTGGTCAAGGACCTCTGAGCAGTCCTTCTCGTGCGGCTCTCCGCAGCTCATGATCCCGAGCCTTTCCGGTCGTGCGACTCCGGCGTTTCGGCGGACCGCGTCTCGGCGGTCGCCCCCGCCGGGACCAGCCCGCGCTCACGGGCGTAATCCTCCAGCATGCCGCGGAGTTGGCGCCGGCCGCGGTGGAGACGGGACATCACCGTACCGATGGGTGTCCCCATGATGTCCGCGATCTCCTTGTACGCAAAGCCCTCGACGTCCGCGAGGTAGACGGCGATCCGGAACTCCTCCGGGATCGCCTGGAGCGCGGCCTTCACGTCCGAGTCCGGGAGGTGGTCCAGCGCCTGCGACTCGGCGGAGCGCAGACCCGTCGACATATGCGACTCGGCGCGCGCGAGCTGCCAGTCCTCGATCTCGTCGGCGGCGCTGCGCTGCGGCTCACGCTGCTTCTTGCGGTACGAGTTGATGAAGGTGTTGGTGAGGATCCGGTACAGCCACGCCTTGAGGTTGGTGCCCTCCCGGAACTGGTGGAAGGACGCGTACGCCTTGGCGTACGTCTCCTGCACCAGGTCCTCCGCGTCGGCCGGATTGCGCGTCATACGCAGGGCGGCGGAGTACATCTGGTCGAGGAAGACGAGGGCGTCCCGCTCGAAGCGCGCGCTGCGCTCGACGTCGCTCTCCGTCCGGGCCGCGGACTGCTCCGCAGCCGGGCCGTCGGTCCCTGGGTCGGTTCCGGTGACCGGACCCACCTCCTCCATCACCGTGGCGGATCCCGCTGCGTGCACCGCGGGCCCTCTCGATTCGGAGAATAGACGACGATCCGGGGCCCCCGCCGCTCCGGCAAGGGCCGGCTGCGACGCCTGCATCGTCGGCCACTGCAGGTCGGCGGCCGGGCGGGCCGGGCAAGCGATTCCCATGCGGCGGACTCCCAATCCTCGTGCGCGCTGGACGTACTCCACTGTCTACGCCTGGCACAACAGCGGCACCGCGCCAGATCATTCCCGGCCCGGCCGCCCGATTCTCCGCGTGTTTCCGGCAGGTGGTGCCGGGGCCCCGCGCCATGGGAGGGCGCGGGGTACGGGGCCGCTCAGCCGAACATCCCGTCCAGCCAGGCCACCACCGCGTCGGTGAGCACCGCCATCGACTCCGCCTCCGTCACCCCCGCCGACTTCGGCACCGCGAAACCGTGGTCCCCGTGGGCCACCTCGGTGATCTCGGTGCCCGCGGGGAACTCCGCGGGGCGCCCGAACGGGTCCCGGCCGCCCTGCACCACCAGGGTCGGCACCCCGGCCCCGGTCAGCTCCTCGACCCGGGACTTCTCCGGCTTCCCCGGCGGGTGCAGCGGGAAGCTCAGCGCCAGTACGGCGTGCGCGCCCAGTTCGCGGGCGGTGCGGCAGGCCACCCGGGCGCCGGCGCTGCGGCCGCCGGCGACCACCGGCAGGCCGGGCTTCTCCAGCGCCGGCCACAGCGCGGTCCATCCGGCGTCCAGGGTCTTCGGCGCGGGCGCCACCTTCTTGCCGGCCACCCGCCACGGCTGCTCGACCAGCGCGACGGTGTAGCCGCGGGCCGGCAGCGCCGCCGCCAGCGCCGCGAGGTCGCGGGCCCCGATGCCGCCGCCGGCGCCATGGCTGACGGCGACCACCGCCCGGGCCGGTTCGACGTCGCGGTACCAGGAGATCCGGGCGTCGCCCGCCGGCGTCGCGACCGTCTCGCTCTCATTCGCCCTCGTGCTCATACGCCCATCCTGCCCGCGCGGGCGCCGCGGCGGGCGGCGCGGCCCGCCCGGCGGCTCAGAACAGCGTGCCGACCTCGGGGCCGTCGAGCTCGGTGACCAGCTCCGGGCCGTCGTTGCGGACGTTGCTGACGCCGGTGGGGACCGGGTAGGCGCGCATCAGTCCGGGCGGCGGCGGGGCCAGCAGGGACCGGAGGTCGTCGGGGTCGGTGGCCGGGTCGAGCCAGGCGTCCCAGCGGTCCGGCGGCAGCACCAGCGGCATCCGCGGGTGGATGTCGGCGAGCGTGTGCGGGCCCTCGCCGCCGGTGGCCCCGGCGAGCGGGGTGGTCTCCGCGTCGGTGGTGACGACGGTGCAGGTCACCCACCAGGCCAGCGGATGGTCCCCGGGCAGGGTGCGGTCCCGCCAGAACTCGTAGAGCCCGGCCATCGCCATCACCGAGCCGTCCGCGGGCGTGACGAAGTACGGCTGCTTGCGGGGCCGCTTCTTCCGGCCCTGCTCCTCCAGCTCCCGCTCGACGGCGCCGGTGACCCACTCGAAGTAACCGTCCCCGGGGATCAGGCAGCGGCGCGCGGCCAACGCCTGCCGGAACGACGGCTTCTCGTGCACCGTCTCCGACCGCGCGTTGATCATCCGTGCCGCGCCCTCGGGGGATTTCGCCCACGACGGGACCAGGCCCCACTTGAGCGTCCGCAGCTGGCGCACCGGGCCGGGCGGGAGGGCGGCGGCCGCCTCGCCCTTGAGGGGACGATCCAGCACCGCCCACACGTTGTCGGTCGGGGCGATGTTCCAGCTGGGCGCCAGCGTCTCCGTGGGCTCCCAGTGCTGGACGCCGAAGATCCCCACCAGGTCCTCGGGCTTCCGGCTCGCTGCATACCTACCGCACATGCATGCCACACTGCCATGCCACACGAAGGGGAGACATGGACACCCACAGCATCACCGACGTCTGGGACCAGGTCGTCTCGGCCCAGCCCGGCCCGGCGCTCTGGCTGGTGATCGTCACCGGCGTGCTGGCCCTGGGAGCCGTCGTCCCGCGCACCGCCTGGCGGCTGTCGCGGAACGCCGTCACCATCGCCCACGAGGGCGGCCACGGGCTGATCGCGCTGCTCACCGGCCGCCGGCTGGACGGCATCCAGCTGCACTCCGACACCTCGGGGCTGACCGTCTCCCGGGGCAAGCCGCACGGCCTGGGCATGATCCTGACCGCCGCGGCCGGCTATCTCGCCCCCTCCCTGCTGGGGCTGGCGGGCGCCGCCCTGCTGGCCGCCGGGCACATCACGGCGCTGCTGTGGGGGGCCACCGCGCTGCTGCTGGTGATGCTGGTGATGATCCGCAACGCGTACGGCGTGCTCACCGTCGTGCTGGCCGGCGGCACCTTCCTCCTGGTGTCCTGGCTGACCGAACCGCAGGTGCAGGCGGTGTTCGCGTATGCGGTGGTGTGGTTCCTGCTGCTGGGCGGGGTGCGGCCGCCGTTCGAGCTCCAGGGGAAGCGGCGGAGCGGCGGAGCGGCGGACTCCGATCCGGACCAGTTGGCACGGCTCACCCACCTCCCGGCCGCCGTCTGGCTCGGCTTCTTCCACGTGGTGACGCTCTGCTCCCTGATGGGCGGCGGGCGCTGGCTGCTCGGTATATGAGGGGCAAAGGTCCCCACCGGCCGCGTCCGGTAACCCGTATTCCGTATGTCGGCGTCGCCCTTGTTGCCCCGAAAAGGCCGCCTGCCTGCGGTTGCATCACCGGAGACATGTTTCGCACAGGTTGCGCCGCTTTTGATCAAGATCGGTGTCCTTGCCCAGCCATTAAAGTAAGGGCATGACCGAGAGCCCCGCCCTCCCTGCCCTGTGGCCTGCCCCCGTAGCCCCGGGGGCGGTCGATGCGACCGTCACCGTGCCCGGCTCCAAATCGGTCACGAACCGCGGCCTGGTCCTGGCCGCCCTGTCCTCCGAGCCCGGCTGGCTGCGCCGCCCGCTGCGCTCCCGCGACACCCTGCTGATGGCCGAGGCGCTGCGCGCCATGGGCGTGGGCATCGAGGAGACCGTCTCCTCCGACTCCTCGGGCACCTCCGGCGGCGAGGCCTGGCGGATCATCCCCGCCGGTCTGCACGGCCCGGCCACCATCGGCGTCGGCAACGCCGGCACGGTCATGCGCTTCCTGCCGCCGGTCGCCGCGCTCGCCGACGGCCCCATCCGCTTCGACGGCGACCCGCGCTCCTACGAGCGCCCGCTGGGCGGCGTCATCGACGCGCTGCGCGCCCTCGGCGCCCGGATCGACGACGACAACCGCGGCGCCCTGCCGCTGACGGTCTTCGGCGGCGGCGCCCTGGAGGGCGGCGCGGTGGAGATCGACGCCTCCTCGTCCTCCCAGTTCGTCAGCGCGCTGCTGCTGTCCGCGCCGCGCTTCAACCAGGGCGTCGAGGTCCGGCACGTCGGCGCGGCGCTGCCCTCCATGCCGCACATCCGGATGACCGTCGACATGCTGCGCAGCGTCGGCGCCCAGGTGGACACCCCGGAGGCGGGCGGCGAGCCGAACGTCTGGCGGGTCACCCCCGGCGCGCTGCTCGGCCGCGACCTGGTCGTCGAGCCGGACCTCTCCAACGCCCAGCCGTTCCTGGCCGCGGCCCTGGTCACCGGCGGCCGGGTCACCATCCCGGACTGGCCCGAGCACACCACCCAGCCCGGCGACGCCCTGCGCGAGATCTTCACCGCCATGGGCGGCTCCTGCGAACTGACCGACGAGGGGCTGACGTTCACCGGCAGCGGCCGGATCCACGGCATCGACGTCGACCTCGGCGAGGTCGGCGAGCTGACCCCGGGCATCGCCGCGGTCGCCGCGCTCGCCGACTCGCCGTCCACCCTGCGCGGCGTCGCCCACCTGCGGCTGCACGAGACCGACCGGCTGGCCGCGCTCACCAAGGAGCTCAACGAGCTCGGCGGCGACGTCACCGAGACCGCCGACGGCCTGCACATCCGGCCCCGGCCGCTGCACGGCGGGATCTTCCACACCTACGACGACCACCGGCTGGCCACCGCCGCCGCGCTCATCGGCCTGGCCGTCGAGGGCGTGGAGGTGGAGAACGTCGCCACCACCGCCAAGACCCTGCCCGACTTCCCCGCGCTGTGGACGCAGATGCTCGATCCGTCGTCCACCGCCGCCCGGAGAGCTTGAGGGTCGCCGCACCATGCGTCGCTACGGCAAGAACCCCGATGAGGACGACGTCCGGGTCCGTCCCAACCGCAAGGGCAACCGCCCCCGGACCAACATCCGCCCCAAGCACGAGGACGCCCGCGAGGGCCTGGTCCTGACCGTCGACCGGGGCCGCCTGACGTGCCTGATCGACGGCCGCAAGGTCACCGCCATGAAGGCCCGCGAGCTGGGCCGCAAGAGCGCGGTGGTCGGCGACCGGGTCTCCGTCGTCGGCGATCTGAGCGGCGCCAAGGACACCCTGGCCCGGATAGTCCGGGTCGAGCCGCGCAGCTCCACGCTGCGCCGCACGGCCGACGACGACGACCCGTTCGAGCGGGTGGTGGTCGCCAACGCCGACCAGCTCGCGATCGTCACCGCACTCGCCGACCCCGAGCCCCGCCCCCGGCTGATCGACCGCTGCCTGGTCGCCGCCTACGACGCCGGGCTGGAGCCGCTGCTGGTGCTGACCAAGTCGGACCTGGCCCCGCCGGACGCGCTGCTGGAGTCCTACGGCACGCTCGGCGTCCCGTACGTGGTCACCAACCGCGAGGAGCTGGCCGACGGCAGCGCCGCCGAGCGGGTCCGGGAGAAGCTGACCGGGCACATGACGGCGTTCGTGGGGCACTCCGGGGTGGGCAAGACGACCCTGGTCAACGCCCTGGTGCCGGAGCGCCGCCGGGCCACCGGGCATGTCAACGCGGTCACCGGCCGCGGCCGGCACACCACCACCTCGGCGCTGGCGCTGCCGCTGCCCGGCGACACCGGCTGGGTCATCGACACCCCGGGCGTGCGGTCCTTCGGCCTGGCCCACATCGACCCGTCCCGGGTCATCCACGCCTTCCCGGACCTGGCGTCCGGCACCGACGACTGCCCCCGGGCGTGCAGCCACGACGAGCCGGACTGCGCGCTGGACGCCTGGGTGGCCGAGGGGCACGCCGACCCGGCCCGCCTGTATTCCCTGCGCCGGCTGCTGGCCACCCGTGAGCGGCGCGACGGCGACTGATCGCGGCAATCCCCTGCCGACCGTCCGGGCCCCGGGCATAATCGCCTTCACACCACGGTCCAAGCCGGTCCGTTCCCGTCCGATCCGGTCTGGGACGGACCGGAAGTGGTCACCTGGCTGAAGCGGTCCCCGAGCTGACGGAGGCAATGGGATATGGCGTGGCTGCTGGTCGTGGTGGCGGGGCTGCTGGAGACCGGCTTCGCGGTCTGCCTCAAGCTCTCGCACGGCTTCACCCGCCTCTACCCCACCATCGCCTTCGCGGTCTTCGCCCTGGGCAGCTTCGGCCTCCTGACGCTGGCGCTGCGGAAGCTCGACGTCGGCCCGGCGTACGCGGTCTGGACCGGCATCGGCGCGGCCGGCACCGCGATCTACGGCATGGCCTTCCTCGGCGACCTGGTCTCCACGCTGAAGATCGTCTCCATCAGCCTGGTGATCGTCGGGGTGGTCGGGCTCCAGCTGTCCGGCTCGGCGCACTGAAGCACTCCCGGCGCGTCCGAGGGGCGCCCGCGCTCAGGCCGTGATCCCGGCGAACGCCTTTCGGACGAGTCGGCCGACCACCTCGGTCTCGCCCTCCGGCGCCCGCTGCCGCGGCACCTGCACGGCCGCCTCCGGCGGATCCGGGTCCGGGGCCACCGGGGCGATCACCCAGGACAGCGTGAGCCGGACCGCGGCCTCGCAGGCGGCGCCCAGGGCCGGCAGCTCCTCCCGGGGCCGGCCCGGCGCCAGCGCCGCCACCGCCCGATCGCGGAACCGGTCGACGAGTTCGGCCGGTCCGGTCTGCCCGGCCGGCAGCCGGTCGTCCCAGAAGCCCGTCAGCGCCGCCCTGACCAGCGGGTTCGCCCGCGCGGTGCGCAGCGTCCAGGTGGCCGCGGCGGCCACCCGGGCAGCCGGGTCGTCCGCGGGGCCGCCCGCTTCCGCGCCGCCGGTGGCCAACGCCCGCTCCACACCGGCCAGATAGGCCTCGGTCTCCCGGCGGACCAGCGCGCGGGCGAGCCCCTCCTTGCTGCCGAACTCGTTGTAGAGCGTCTGCCGGGACACCTCGGCCGCGGCCGCCACCTCCACCATCCGGACCTCCGACCAGGCCCGGGTCAGCAGCGCCGCATAGGCGGCGTCCAGCAGGGCCTCGCGCGCCGCGGGCATCCGCCACCTCCCCGACCTCGCCCGACTTGTGGGCCGGATCACAGAATTGACGTGCCGTCAGGAGCTGTCAAGACCCGCCGGGACGGACCCGGCCGCCGCCGGCGGGGAGACCACCCGGCGGGCGCGGCACGGCCATGTGGATCCCGCGCATACCAGTGGATACTGTTCGCACATGCCCGACTATCACGATGATCTTCGCCTGGCACACGTCCTGGCGGACGCCGCGGACGCCTCGACCATGGAGCGGTTCAAGGCCCTCGACCTCAAGGTGGAGACCAAACCGGACATGACCCCGGTCAGCGAGGCGGACAAGTCCGCCGAGGAGCTGATCCGCGGCCAACTCCAGCGCGCCCGGCCGCGGGACGCGGTGCTCGGCGAGGAGTTCGGCAGCGAGGGCTCGGGCCCGCGCCGCTGGATCATCGACCCGATCGACGGCACCAAGAACTACGTCCGCGGGGTGCCGGTCTGGGCCACCCTGATCGCCCTGATGGAGCGCGGCGCGGGCGGCGACCGCCCGGTCGTCGGGCTCGTCTCCGCCCCGGCACTGGGCCGCCGCTGGTGGGCCGCGGAGGGCCTGGGCGCCTTCACCGGCCGCAGCCTGACCTCGGCCTCCCGGCTGCACGCCTCCCAGGTCGGCAGCATCCAGGACGCGTCCTTCGCGTACTCCTCGCTGACCGGCTGGGAGGAGCGCGGCAAGCTCGCCGGCTTCCTCGACCTGTCCCGGGACTGCTGGCGCACCCGCGCCTACGGCGACTTCTGGCCGTACATGCTGGTCGCCGAGGGGGCGGTGGACATCTGCGCCGAACCCGAGCTGTCACTGTGGGACATGGCGGCCTGCGCGGTGATCGTCCAGGAGGCCGGCGGGCGCTTCACCGGCCTGGACGGCCGCCCCGGCCCGCACAGCGGCAACGCCGCGGCCTCCAACGGCCTGCTCCACGAGGACCTGCTCTCCTACGTCGGCGACGACCGGAGCTGACCCCTCACGGGTGGCCACCACCGGCCACTCCCCGCACAAACCACCGCTGACCTGCGAAGGGGCAGATGTTCGGACTGGTGTCCAACATCTGCCCCTTGTTGTGCGCCCGAACGCATGTGAACATGAGAACCCCCCACTTTGTGAACTTGTGAATCGTTTCGCATTTTCACCCGCACTCAAGGAGGTGGCTCTTCTCCATGCCCATGCTCGTCAAAGACGCCATGAGCACGGTGGTCCTCACCATCGGGCCGGCTCACACCCTCCGCCAGGCGGCGCGACTGATGGCGGCCCGCCGCATCGGCGCGGCCGTGGTCTTCGACAACGACACCTGCGGCATCGGCATCCTCACCGAGCGCGACATCCTCAACTCCCTGGGCGCGGGCGAGAATCCCGACCGGGAGACCGCACACGGCCACACCACCTCCGACGTGGTCTTCGCGACCCCGCAGTGGACCCTGGACGACGCCGCGGGCGCCATGCTGCGCGGCGGCTTCCGCCACCTCGTCGTCCTCGACGACCTCGAACCCGTCGGCATCGTCTCGGTCCGCGACATCATCCGCTGCTGGTCCGACACCCCCGCCCGGACGCCCGCGGCGGCCTGACCGGCACCGCGTACCCCGAGGCCGCCCCACCCCGTGCGGGCGCACGAGCGGGCGTACGCACGAAGAGGCCGGAGCCCCTGGGCTTCCGGCCTCTTCGGCATGTACGGCAAGCGACGACGCATCGCCCCGCGGTGCGGCCACCGCATCGGCGGCGGCCGCACCGCGCGGGACCGCTAGCCGCGCAGGGCCTGGACCGCGGCCTCCAGCCGCTTGCCGTAGTCCGCGTCCGCCTTGCGGAAGTTCTCGATCGCGCGCTGGGCGATGTCGTCGCGGGAGACCTTGGCGATGAAGCCCGCCAGGTTGTCGATCAGGCGCTCCTTCTCCGGCTCCGACATCAGGCGGTAGAGGTTGCCGGCCTGGACGAAGTCGTTGTCCTCGGCGTGCGAGGGCGCCGCGCCCTTGCCGGTCTCGCCGGAGACCACGACCGGCTGCCACAGCGGCCGGCCGGTCTCGGACGGACCGCCGAAGCTGTTCGGCTCGTAGTTCTTCCGGCCGCCGTGGCGACCGTCGTAGAGCACACCGTCCCGGCTGTGGGTGCGCGCCTCGGTGGCGTGCGGGCGGTTCACCGGGAGGTGGTCGGCGTTGATGCCGACGCGGTAGCGGTGCGCGTCGCCGTAGGCGAAGAGGCGGCCCTGGAGCATCTTGTCGGGCGAGGGGCCGATGCCCGGCACGAAGTGGTGCGGGGAGAAGATCGACTGCTCGACCTCGGCGAAGATGTTCTCCGGGTTGCGGTTGAGCTCCAGCTTGCCGATCTCGATCGGCGGGTAGTCCGCGTGCGGCCAGACCTTGGTCAGGTCGAACGGGTTGAAGCGGTAGGCGGCCGCCTCGGCCACCGGCATGATCTGGACCTGGACCGTCCAGCTCGGGAACTCGCCGCGCTCGATGGACTCGCGCAGATCCCGCTGGTGGCTGTCGGGGTCCTCACCGGCGAGCTTGTTGGCCTCGGCCTGGGTGAGGCTCTTGATGCCCTGGTCGGTCTTGAAGTGGTACTTGACCCAGAAGGCCTCGCCCGCCTCGTTGCTCCACTGGAAGGTGTGCGAGCCGTAGCCGTTCATGTGGCGGTACGAGGCGGGGATGCCGCGGTCGCCGAACAGCCACGTCACCTGGTGGGTGGCCTCGGGCGACAGGCCCCAGAAGTCCCAGACGTTGTCCGCCTCCTGCGAGCCCGAGTACGGGTCGCGCTTCTGGGTGTGGATGAAGTCGGGGAACTTGATGGCGTCCTTGATGAAGAAGACCGGGGTGTTGTTCCCGACGAGGTCGTAGTTGCCCTCTTCGGTGTAGAACTTCAGCGCGAAGCCGCGGGGGTCGCGCACCGCGTCGGCCGCACCGAGGTTGCCCGCGACGGTCGAGAAGCGCAGGAACGTCTCGGTCTGCTTGCCGACCTCGGAGAGGAACTTCGCGCGGGTGTACCGCGTCACGTCCGCGGTGACCGTGAAGGTGCCGTACGCGCCGGCGCCACGGGCGTGCACGATGCGCTCCGGGATGCGCTCGCGATTGAAGTGCGCGAGCTTCTCGATCAGATGCTGATCCTGGATCAGACCGAGGCCGCCGACACCTGCCGTCTCGCTGTTCTGGTTGTCCGCGACCGGGGCTCCGGCCTCCGTGGTCAGCGGCCCGGTGGTGCTCTCTACCGACACGTGCGCCTCCTGAAGTCTTCGTACACCTGCCCTTGGCTTTCGCCGAACCCGATCCTACATTGGACATTGTCTAAGTCAAGAAGCACCCGAAACTCGTACCCGATCTGATGATGGACGCCCGCTGATACCCTGGTGGATATCTGACTGATAGGTGATTGGCATGAGTGACCTGCTGGAACGACTCCGGGGACGCGGCTGGCGGCTGACCGCACAGCGCCGCGTCGTCGCCGAGGTCCTGGACGGCGACCACGTCCACTACACCGCCGACGAGGTGCACGCCAAGGCGTCCGAGCGGCTCCCCGAGATCTCCCGCGCCACGGTCTACAACACTCTCGGCGAGCTGGTCTCGCTCGGCGAGGTGATCGAGGTGAGCACCGACGGCCGCGCCAAGCGCTACGACCCCAACGCCCATCACGACCACCAGCACCTGGTCTGCTCCCGCTGCGGCACCATCCGCGACGTGCACGTCCACGGCGACCCGCTGTCCGCGCTGCCCGAGCCCGAGCGCTACGGCTTCCAGGTCTCCGAGGTCACCGTGACGTACCGGGGCATCTGCCCCGACTGCACCACCGCGTCCTGATCCGGGCCCGGCCCCCGTCCGGGCCGCGCCCCCAGGCCACCGCGGCCCGGGCCGCACACCCCCTCGCCCCGGCCGCCGCACGAGCCCGGCCCGCCCGCGGAGCACCGGTCCGGCCCACCGCCGCCCGGGACACCCCCGGCCCGCGGTCGACGCCCCGGCCGCCCCCAGCGCACGCCACGCCCGCGTACCTGCCCACACCCGGGCCCCGTATGCCTGCCGCGCACACAAAGCGCCATCGCCACTCACGCCGCGCTCGCGCGCCCAACGGCCTTGCCCCGCAAGCCCGTTACGCGTATCCGACATCCCGTCGTGCAGCCGACGCGCCGCGCTTCTCGATCACCGGGACCGACCCCGTCCCATACAGAAAACACCGAAGGCCCGGATCCTTGAGGATCCGGGCCTTCGGTTTCAGTAGCGGGGACAGGATTTGAACCTGCGACCTCTGGGTTATGAGCCCAGCGAGCTACCGAGCTGCTCCACCCCGCGTCGTTGTGTCTCAACTTTAACCCCACCGCGACGACCAGCGCAAATCCCGTCCGGCCGGCCCGTCCGCGGCCCCGGGGCCCGGCCCGTCGACCGGCCCCGAAGGCGCGGACCGCGCCCGTCGGCCGTTACGCGCTCAGCTCCTCCTGGAGCGCCGTCCGCAGCCGGGCCGCCCGCTCCGCCACCTCCGGCGGGCCCAGCTCCACCGCGCGCACGCACCAGCGCTGGGCCTCCGCGAGCGCCCCGCGCCGGGCGGCGATCAGCGCCAGCCGCAGCGCCGCCCGGCCGTGCCCGCCCTCGGCGGCGCGCTGCCACCACAGGGCGGCCTCGGGAAGGCTGCCCTCGCGGGCCAGCAGCAGCCCGAGGTTGAAGGCGCCGTTGCGGCTGCCGGCCTCGGCCGCCGCGCGGTACCAGGTCGCCGCCTCGACGACGTCCCCGTGGGCCGCCGCGAACATGCCAACCCGGACCTGGGCGCGGCGGTGGCCCTGCCGCGCGGCCCGCTCGTACCACTGCCGGCTCTCGTCGCCCTCGGACCGCTCGCCGTCCGCCTCCTCGGAGCGCCGGTCGAGCAGGTCGGCGAGCCGGAAGGCCGCCTCGGCGCTGCCGCCGCCGGCCGCACAGCGCAGGTTCCGTTCGGCGTCCTTGAGCTCGCCGTCCCGCAGCTGCGCTATGGCGACCTGGAGCGCCGCCTCGGTGTGCCCGGCGGCCGCCGCCCGCTCGTACCAGGAGAGCGCCATCCGCTCCTCGCCGCGCCCGGCGAACAGGATGCCGAGGTTGAACGCGGCGTCCACGCTGCCCGCCTCGGCCGCCTTGGAGAACCACGGCTCGGCCCCGGAGGCGTCGCCGCGCTGGAGCAGCAGGATCGCCAGCGCGTTGGCGGCCTCGCGGTGGCCGGTGTACGCGGCGCGGCGGTACCACTGCTCGCCCTGGCCGGGCCGGCCCTGCTCGGCGCAGAGCAGGCCGAGGTTGTAGGCACCGTTGACGTCGCCGGCGTCGAGCGCGGCGCGGTACCAGCGCTCGGCGGTCTGCAGCTCCCCCCGGTCGGCGTGCAGCGCGCCCAGGGCGTTGGCGGCGTTGCCGTCGCCGTCCTGGGCCGCCCGCCGCCACCACTCCGCGGCACTCTCCTCGTCCCCGGCGTCACGCAGCAGGAAGCCCAGCGCGCAGGCGGCGCGGGCCTCGCCGTCCTTGGCCGCGGAGAGGTACCAGCGGCCGGCCTCCTGGATGTCGCCGCGCTCCTCCAGCAGCGCGCCCAGTTGCAGCGCGGCCCGCCGGTGGCCGCGGGCGGCGGCCTGGCGGTACCACTGCTCGGCCTCGACCTGCCGGGTCAACTCCCCGTAGGCGGGCACCGTACGGCGGTCGGCGTCCCGGCCGTCCTCGATGAGCCGGGCGAGGCGGTAGGCGGCCTCGCGGTGGCCGCACTCGGCGGCGGCCCGGAACCAGCGCTCGGCGCCGATGTCGCCGCGGTGCTCCAGGAGGTCGGCCAGGGCGTAGGCGCCCAGGTAGTGGCCGGACTCGGCGGACTGGCGCAGCCAGTACTCGGCAGCCGGCTCGTCGCCGCGCTCGCGGTAGTGGCGGCCCAGGGCGTGCGCGGCGGCGGCGGAACCGGCGACCGCGGCGATCCGCCACCAGCCGGCGGCCTCGTCGGCGTAGCCCCGCTGATGCAGGAGGACGCCGAGGTTGTTGGCCGCGGCACGGTCCCCGGCGGCGGCCGCCGAGCGGAGGTGAGGTTCGGCGCCGTCCAGGTCGGTGCGGCGCAACAGCATCGCGCCCAGGGCGCTCATGGCGGCGGTGTCGCCCGCCTCGGCGGCGCGGCGGTGACCGGACTCGGTCACCGCGTCGGACGCCTCGGCCGTTCCGTCGGCCTCTAGTGCGTCCAGCGCTCTCTCGGAATCACGCCCGTCGTCGGGCACCTGCACAAATCGGTCCGTCTCCAACAACCTTGCCTTGTCCCCCATAAGAACCATCGTCGCATCACCTGTAACCCGCGTACACCTGGTATACCGCAGCCGGTGAGGTCACTACAGCGGTTTGTCGACTTCCCGACACGGCGACATCCCAAACTCAAGCACACAGATTTCCCGCATGGGTTGTCCGACCCGCCCCTGACCGGCATTGATCGGAACGCATGACAAAGGCCCGGATTCTCAAGGAATCCGGGCCTCGTCCTTCAGTAGCGGGGACAGGATTTGAACCTGCGACCTCTGGGTTATGAGCCCAGCGAGCTACCGAGCTGCTCCACCCCGCGTCGTTGTGACTCCAACGTATCACGCCACGAGGACCGTGGTTGACACCCCGGGTCCCGGTGGCCGCCGGTACGAACCGGCGGCCACCGGGCCGGAGCCCCTGGCGGCGGCTCAGCTGCCCGCCTTGCCGCCCTTCTGGGACGCCTTGGCGGCGCGGTCCAGCGCCGCCTTCAGCTTCTTCTGGGCGTCGCCGTACGCGGCCCAGTCGCCCGCCACGCGCGCCTTCTCGCCCTCGTCGTACGCCTTCTCGGCGTCCGACAGGGCCTGCTGCACGGACTGGCCGGCCGGCGGCTGTTCGCCGGTCTGCTCCCCGCCGGGCGGGTTCTCCGGGCTGGTGCCGGTGCTCGGCGCCTTCTTGCCGAAGACGACGTCGAGCGCGTCCTTGAGGCTGTTCTCCAGGACGGGCTTGTTGTCGCCGTAGCTCACCAACACCTTCTTCAGGAGCGGGTAGTTGGTGTTGGCGCCGCGCAGGTAGACCGGTTCGACGTAGAGCAGGCCGCCGTCCAGGGGGACGGTCAGCAGGTTGCCGTACTCGATCTCCGAGTCGCCGAACTTCTTGAGGATGTTGAGCTCGTTGGCGATCGTCGGGTCGGAGTTGAACTTCGACTGGGCCAGCTGCGGTCCGGGCACCGGTGTCTGCGCCGGCAGCTTCAGCAGCCTGATCTTGCCGTAGTCAGCGCTGTTCGCATCGGCGTCGACGGCCATGAAGGCGCCCAGGTTGTCCTTCTTGTTGGGCGTGAAGGTCGTCGTCAGCGAGAACGCCTGGTCCTTCTGGTCGGGCATCTTCATGCTCAGGTAGTACGGCGGAACCGCGTTGCCCGACTTGGTGGTCGGGTCGCTGGGGATCTGCCAGCGCTCCGAACCGGTGTAGAAGGTGCCCGGGTCGGTGACGTGGTACGTGGTCAGCAGCTGGCGCTGCACCTTGAAGAGGTCCTGCGGGTAGCGCAGGTGGGCCTTCAGCTCGGGGCTTATGGCGCTCTTCTTCTCGACCGTGCCGGGGAACGCCTTCATCCAGGTCTTCAGGACCGGGTCCTTGGTGTCCCACTGGTAGAGCTTGACCGTGCCGTCGTAGGCGTCGACCGTCGCCTTGACCGAGTTGCGGATGTAGTTGACCTGGTTCTGCTGGGCCACCACCGCCCGCTGGCCGTTGGTGAGCGAGTCGGCGGTGCTGTCCCCGAGGGTGGTGCGCGAGGCGTACGGGTAGCCGTTGCTGGTGGTGTACGCGTCCACGATCCACTGGATCCGGCCGTCGATCACCGCCGGGTAGGCGTCGCCGTCGATGGTCAGCCAGGGGGCGACGGACTCGACGCGCTCCTTGGGCGTGCGGTTGTACAGGATCCGCGAGCCGTCGCCGATCGCGCCGGAGTAGAGGATCTGCGGCTCCCCGAACGCCACCGCGTACGCGGCGCGGTTGATCGGGTTGGCCAGGCTGACCCCGCTCTTGCCCTGGTAGCGGTAGCTCTTCTCACCGCTGTCGTCGGAGTAGTCCAGCTCCTTCTGCGGCCCGCCCACGATGGAGTACTGGGTGGTCTTCTCGCCGTAGTAGATGCGCTGCTCGTGCGGGGGCAGCTGCCCCCGGGAGGGCAGGTTGGCCTGGGTGTAGTCCGGGCCGCCGCCTTCGGCGGTCTCGGTCCCCTTGGCCGTGACGGCACCGTAGCCGTGGGTGTACTTGAAGTGGTCGTTGATCCAGTTGCGCTCGGGGATGCCGGCGATGTTCAGCTCGCGCAGGCCGATGACGGTGTCCTGCTCCTTGCCGTCCTGGTCCTTGTACCGGTCGACGTCCAGGGTGGACGGGAACTGGTAGTAGGCGCGCACCTGTTGCTGCTGCTGGAAGGCCGGGGAGACCACGTTCGGGTCGAGCAGCCGCATGCTGGCGGTGGTGTCCGCCGCGTCCCGCAGCCGCTGTCTGTCCTCCTTGGTGACCGGCTTGTAGTTGCCCTTGTAGGGCGTCACCTCGGCGTCCTGGACGTCGTACGCGTCCCGGGTCGCCTTGATGTTGTTCTTGATGTACGGCGCTTCCTTGGCCTGCTCGTTCGGCTGGACCTGGAACTTCTGGACGATCGCCGGGTACAGCCCGCCGATCAGCACGGCCGAGAGCACCATCAGGCCGAAGCCGATCACCGGCAGCTGCCAGGTGCGCCGCCAGAGGGTGGCGAAGAACAGGACCGCGCAGATCGCCGCGATGAAGAACAGGATGGTCTTCGCCGGGAGGTAGGCGTTGGCGTCGACGTAACGCAGACCGGTCCAGTTGTCGGCCGACTTCAGGCCGCTGGACTTCACCGCGAGGCCGTAGCGGTCGAGCCAGTACGCGACCGCCTTCAGGGAGACGAAGAGGCCCAGCAGCACCGAGAGGTGGCCGGTGGCCGCCGCGGTCGCCCGCGAACCGGGGCTGGTCAGCCGCAGTCCGCCGTAGAGGTAGTGGGTGAGGGCCGCGGCCACCAGGGACAGCACCGCGCAGGCGAAGCCGAAGCTCAGCAGGAAGCGGTACCAGGGCAGATCGAAGGCGTAGAACGAGACGTCCTTGTGGAACTGCGGGTCCGTCGTGCCGAACGGGACGCGGTTGACCCACTGGAGCCAGGTCCGCCACTCACCGGAGGCGGAGGCCCCGGCGATCAGCCCGATCACCGCGGTGACCGCGACCAGCGCCCACTTCTTGAACGGGGCGATGCCCATGCGGTAGCGGTCCAGGCTCTGCTGCTCCATGGACATCGCGGCGAGCGGCGGCCGCAGCCGGTGCGCCAGCCAGATGTTGATGCCGACGGCGATCGCCATCACGATGCCGAAGGTGAAGAACAGACCGATCTTGGTCCACAGGGTGGTGGTGAAGACCGAGGAGAAATGGACCGAGCGGTACCAGAGCCAGTCGGTCCAGAAGCCCGAGAACATCACGAAGAGCATGGCCAGCACGGCCAGCACGCCCAACGTCATGAGCAGGGTTCGGAACCGCCGCGACGGTCGGCCGACTCTGATCCGTGGCCCGGTGGGGCCTCCGCCGCGGTCCGGCATCTGGAAAGCCAAGGTGCGCACCTCGAAGTTCGCTGTCGTGTGGAGCAGGCCCGGCGATAGTAGGACCCAGTGATGCAACTTACGACGGCTTTACTCGGTTCCCGATTTCCGGGGTTCACAGGGCACGATGTTGGGCATGACCAACCTCCCCGTTGACGGCACCCCGCTCGCCGCCGACCCGCTGACCCGCGCAGTCCTCGAAATCGACGAGTACACCGCCGGGCTCGGCTGGGACCAGCCCGCCCGTTTGTTCGCCCTCGTCGACACCGCCAAGCTCCGTGCACAGGAGCCCTCGCTCGCCGCCCAGCTGGGCATCGACGAGTCGGCCGGTACGTCCCTGACCCCCATCGAGCAGGACGAGATCCCCGCCGGCGCCCCGCTGGACGAGTTCCTCGCCACCATCGCCTGGCCGGACGCCGTCGTCGGCTGCGCGCTGACCGTGGAGCGGTTGATGCTCCCGCCGTCCGCCGAGGAGGCCGAGCCGGCGGGCATGTCCGAGAAGCAGCTCGCCAAGTGGGTCGCCCAGCACCCCGAGCGCCAGGAGGTGCGGATGACGGTGGCCGTCCTCCGGGACGGCTCCCGGGAATCCGCGCTGCGGCTGCGCGAGAAGGACTCCACCTCCGAGGTGCTGACCGGCAAGGCGCTGGTGCCCGGCCTCGCGGAGGCGCTGTCGGCGACCTTCGAGGAGTAGAGGAAGCACGGGCGCGGCGGGCCGGACGGGCCCGCCGGCCGCCCCCGCTACCGGCCTGCCGTGCTACAGCTCGGCAGGCCGGCGGTGTTCTTCTCCCTGATCTTCTTCAGCGCCTGGACCGCGTCCCCTATGGAGCCGACCTTCACCAGGCGGAGGCCGCCGGGGGTGTCCTTCGCCGCGGCCGCGCAGTTGTCCTTGGGCGTCAGGAAGAACTCCGCGCCCTTCTCCCGCGCGCCGATCGTCTTCATCGAGATGCCGCCGATCGGGCCGACCTTGCCCTGGTCGTCGATGGTGCCCGTACCGGCGATGAACTTGCCGCCCGTCAGGCCGCCGCCGGGAGTGAGCTTGTCGACGATGCCGAGCGCGAACATCAGCCCGGCGCTCGGGCCGCCGACGTCCGCGAGCTTCACGTTGATGGGGAACGGGAAGATGTGGTCCAGCTGGGCCTGGATGCCCACCACCGCGCGACCGCCGTCGGACACCGTGGTGATCGTGACCTGCTTGATGGGACCCTCGGGCCGCCGGCCCTTCTTCTCCGCCGCGGCCGCGTCCTTGGCCGGGATGATGCCGAAGACCACCTTCTCACCCGGCTTGTGCTGGGTGACGAACTTCGCGACGTCGCCCGTCTGTTGGACGTTCTTCCCGTCCACCGTCTTGATCACATCGCCGGCGTGCAGCAGCCCGTCGGCCGGCTTGTCCTTCAGGACCGTGCCGACGACGGTCTGGGTGGCGACCGGGATGTCCAGCTGCTGGAGCGCGGCGGCCTTGGCGCTCTCCTGGGACTGGGAGAACTCCTCGGCGTTCTGCTGGTCGGCCTGCTCGGCCGTCTGCCCCTCGGGGTAGAGCGTCTTGTGCGGCACCACCGCGCTGTTGGGGTCCAGCCAGCCGTAGACCGCCTCGAGGAGGTTCATGCGGTAGTCGGGGCCGGTGACCCGGACCGTCGTCATGTTGAGGTGCCCGGTCGTCGGGTAGGTCTTCCGGCCGGAGATCTGGAGGACCGGCTCCCCCTCGTGTTCACCGAGGGTGTTGACCGTCGGTCCCGGCGTCATCTCCGCATACGGGACGGGAATCAGCACGCCGGCGCAGAGCAGCGCGATCAGCATCAAGGTCGAGGCGAGCAGCGTCGCGGTGCGGCGTGGCATGGAACGACAGTACGGGACGGGTATGACTACCGGCCCGCGGGGCCGTCCGTACGGGGACGGCCCTCCGCACCGGGCCGGCGGCCGAGGGGACGGACCGGGTCAGACCGGGTCCGAGACGTGCTCGGGGGCGGGCTCCGCGGCAACATGCTCCCGCTCCATCGCGGCGCGGAACCGCGCGTAGCCCGCCAGCTCTGCGCCGTCCCCGGACTTGCGATGGCGCATCGCCCAGCTGCTCCACATCGCAGCGGCCAGCCCGGCCAGCACCGGAATCAGCAGCCAGAGGAGCGCTCCCATGGCGACCTCCCTACCCCTCACGCGCCCGCGATCGACCCATAAGCAGATTAATCATCTGCCACGTCAACGCTGGTCCGGAGGGGCTGGTTACGCAACCGGAACCCACGGCACCGGTTCGGCCCCACGGGGGCGGGGGAAGGCGGTGCTCCGCCCCGGAAGACGGGACCTACGCGGCTACCCTCCGGCCCGTCGCCGGACCTCCACCCCCAGAAGACGGCGCTACGCGCCGACCCTCCCGCCCGTCACCCGACCTCCACCCCCAGGAGACGGCGCTACGCGCCGACCCATTCTTCTGTCCCGTCCGAGAACGTCTGGTGTTTCCAGATGGGGACCTCGTGCTTGAGGTCGTCGATCAGCTTGCGGCAGGCCGCGAACGCCTCCCCGCGGTGGGGGCAGGCGACCGCGACGACCACGGCCACGTCCCCGATGGCCAGATCGCCGACCCGGTGGACGGCGGCCAGCGCGCGGACCGGGTAGTCGGCGACGACCTTCTCGGCGACCCGGCGCAGCTCCGCCTCGGCGGTCGGGTGCGCGGAGTAGCCCAGGCCGTCGACGTCCGCGCCGCCGTCGTGCGAGCGGACGGTGCCGACGAAGAGGGCCGTGCCGCCCGCCGCCTCGTCCCCGACGGCCGTGAAGACCTCGTCCAGGGACAGCGGGGTGTCGCGGATCTCCAGGAGCCGGATGGGAGCCTCGGCGGCCTGCTCACCAGGGTGGTCGCGGCCGGTGGACGGCCGGGGGTGCGTACCAGACATGGTCCCATCGTGCCGTACCGGGAGCGCGGCCGGAACGGCGATCCCACCGGGCGCCCGCGGTCCCGTGGGGAGGCGCGTACCGGTCCGGCGGTCCGGCGGTCCGGTGTCGCGGTCCGGCCGTTCGGCGGTGTGCGGAGGCGGGCGGGGTGCCGGTGGCGTCAGATGCGGCGGCGGGCCTTGCGGGCGCGGCGGACCAGGGCCGCGGTGCCCAGGAGGGCGACCGTCGCGCCGGCGGCGCCGGCGGCGGTGGCGTCCTTGCGGCCGAGCCGGCGGCCGGCGACGGTGTGCCGTCCGGCGACCTCCTCCAGCAGTTCGGCGAGGACCTCCTCGTTGGCCCACCGGGGCCGCCAGCCCGCGTCGTGCAGCCGGCTGCCGCTGACCACCCAGGGGTGCATGGTGTACGCGAGGTCCCCGGCGGGCGACGGCGTCAGGCCGATCCGGTGCAGCCGGGCGGCGGCGCCCAGCGCCACCGAGGACGGCAGCTCCATCCGCCGGATACCGGAGAGCTCCTCGACCTCCTCCTGCTCCAGCCACCCGTCGCAGCCCACCGCCAGCTCGCCCTCGACCTTCTCCAGCGCGGCGTACTCCAGGGCGCTGACCAGGTCCTCCACGTGGCAGAACTGCCAGGCGGGGCGGGATCCGGCGACGACCAGGAGGCGCGGCGACTCGAAGTAGCGGGTCAGCGCGGTGTCGGTGCCGCCGACCAGGACGGCGGGGCGCAGCACGGTGACGTTCAGGCCCGGGTGGGCGCGCGGGGCGCGGCGCGCCAGGTGCTCGATCTCCAGGAGGTCGCCGACGCCGGTGGCGTCCGCGGTGGCGCGCAGTTCGGCGTCCTCGGCGAGCGGGACGTCGTTGTCGGGCAGCGCCCCGTAGACCATCGCGGAGGTGCACAGCACCACCCGGTGGACGCCGGCGGCCGCGGCGGCGGTCAGCACGGTCTGGGTGCCGCGCACGTTGTAGGCGGTGCGGGCCGCGGCGTCGGTCTCCAGGTCGAGATCGAGCGCGAGGTGGACCACGACGTCCGCTCCGCGCAGTTTGTCGGCGATGGCGGGGTCGCGGACGTCCAGGACGTGCCACTCCGCCTCGGCGACGTCGCCAGGTCGCTCGTCGATGGCCACCACCTGTTTGACCTCGTCGGACTCGACCAGGGCGCGGACGAGCAGCGCACCGACTCCGGAAGCGGCTCCGGTGACGGCGACGACGGGGCGGCGCAGCGGCCGGTCCGCGTCGGCCGGGCTGCGGTCCGCCTGTGCGGTGGTGGCGGCAGCGTTTCGCGCTGCGCGAACGGTTGGATCTGGGGAACTCACCGGGCGTCTCCAGCGGTTGTCTTCAGTACGGGCGCGACGGACGCGTGCGTACCAGGTGGCGTCCATCCTGCCCCAGCCACCGGGACAGCGAAGCACCGAGCCCCAGGGCGGGGCGAGTGTCTACGCTGGAGGTGATGTCGGGCAGCCGCCGTCGGCGAAGGGCCGGCGGCCCTACGAGCCGAGGAAACCCGTGAGTGACACCCCATTTGGATTCGGCCTTCCGCCGGAGGAGCCGGAGGACGGCGACAACGGCAAGCAGAAGGGCGGCCAGGGAGGTAGCCAGGGCCCCGCGAACCCCTTCGGGTTCGGCGGCGGGAGCGGCGACGCGGACAATCCGTTCGCGGCGCTCTTCGGCGGCATGGGGGCACCCGGCGGCCAGATGAACCCTGGCGACCTCGGCGCCGCCTTCCAGCGCCTCGGCCAGATGCTCTCCTACGAGGGCGGCCCGGTGAACTGGGAGATGGCCAAGGACATCGCGCGGCAGACCGTCGCGCAGGGCGCCGAGGACGGCAGCAAGGACGCCAGCGTCTCCCCCGGTGAGCGTTCGGCCGTCCAGGACGCCGTGCGGCTCGCGGACCTCTGGCTGGACGGCGTGACGTCGCTCCCGTCGGGCGCCGGCTCGGTGGTGGCCTGGAGCCGCGCCGAGTGGGTCGAGGAGACCCTGCCGGTGTGGAAGGACCTGGTCGACCCGCTCGCCGAGCGGGTCGGTGCGGCGATGGGTGATGTGCTGCCCGAGGAGATGCAGGCCATGGCGGGCCCGCTGCTCGGGATGATGCGCTCCATGGGCGGCGCGATGTTCGGCACCCAGATCGGGCAGGCGCTGGGCGTGCTGGCCTCCGAAGTCGTCGGGTCGACGGACGTCGGCCTGCCGCTGGGCCCGGTCGGCAAGGCCGCGCTGCTGCCGGCGAACGTCAAGGCGTTCGGCGCCGGACTGGGCGTCCCGGAGGAGGAGGTGCGGCTCTACCTGGCGCTGCGTGAGGCGGCCCACGGGCGGCTCTTCGCCCATGTGCCGTGGCTGCGCTCGCACCTCTTCGGTGCCGTCGAGGGCTATGCGCGCGGCATCAAGGTCGACACGACCAAGCTGGAGGACATGGTCGGCCAGATCGACCCGCAGCACCCCGAGGAGCTGCAGAACGCCCTCCAGGGCGGCATGTTCCAGCCCGAGGACACCCCGGAGCAGAAGGCCGCGCTGGCCCGTCTGGAGACCGCGCTGGCGCTCGTCGAGGGCTGGGTCGACGCGGTGGTGCACGCCGCGGCCAAGCCGCATCTGCCGTCCGCCGACAAGCTCCGCGAGACGCTGCGGCGGCGCCGGGCCACCGGCGGTCCGGCCGAGCAGACGTTCTCCACCCTGATCGGGCTCCAGCTGCGTCCGCGGCGCCTGCGGGACGCCTCGCGGCTGTGGGCCTCCCTGACGGACGCGCGGGGCCTGGACGGCCGCGACGGCCTGTGGGAGCACCCGGACATGCTGCCGACCGCGGCCGACCTGGACGACCCGGACGGCTTCGTCCACCACGAGCACGCCGACTTCTCCGAGCTCGACAAGATGCTGGGCGAGGCGGCGAGCGGCGCCGCGCCGGATCTGACCAAGCGGTCCGAGGACGCCGGCGGCGAGGGCGCGTCGGGCGGCAAGGACGAGGGCGGCGCGCGCGGCCCCGAGGACGAGGGCAAGGGCGGCGGCGCCCAGTGAGCCTGCGGGACGTCGCGGCGCGGGTGCTCAAGGAGTGGCCCGCGCCGTCGGCCGACCAGGAGGGGCTGCGGCTGGCCTATCTGGACCACCTCGCGGCCCATCAGGACGGCATGTGGAAGCCGTGCAGGGCCGGGCATCTGACGGCCAGTGCGCTGGTGATCGACCCGGAGGGCGGCCGCGTACTACTCACCCTGCACCGCAAGTTGGAGATGTGGCTCCAGATGGGCGGCCACTGCGAGCCCGAGGACGCGTCCCTGGCCGATGCGGCGCTGCGGGAGGCGCGCGAGGAGTCCGGGATCGCGCAGGGGTTGACGCTGCTGGGCGGTGGGCCGGTGCGGCTGGACCGCCATCAGACGCCCTGCGCGGTGCACTTGGACGTCCAGTACGCCGCGCTGGCGCCGGCCGACGCGGTGGCGGCGATCAGCGACGAGTCCCTGGACCTGCGCTGGTTCCGCTACGACGAGGTGCCCGCGGTCGCCGACGCGTCGGTGGTCCGCCTGGTGGCGGACACCCGGGCGCTGCTGTCCGCGGCAACGTGACGCCGACCCAGGCTTCCTGACGCTGTGTCATATCCGGCGCCCGCCCCCTCGGGGGCGGGCGCCGGATGCGTTATGCGGGCCGTGCCGGTGGGCGCCGGCCGCCGCGTCCGCGCCGGTCAGTGCCCCCGGCGCGAATCGCCCTGGTAATGATCCCCGGCGCCCGGCGCCCCGTCGGGGCCGCCCTGCTCCGCCCCGGGGTGCCACGGTCCCCCACCGCCCTCGGGGACCTGCGCACCCTGCCCCGGATACGGGGCGTACGGGGCCCCCGGGGGTTGCTGTCCCGGCTGACCGTACGCACCGGGCGGCGGAAGCGGAACGGGCTGCCCCTGGGGCACGCCGTACCCGCCGGGCGGCAGAGGCTGCTGACCATAGGCGGGCGGCGGCGGAGGCTGCTGGCCATACGGAGACGGCGGGGGCTGCTGCCCGTATACGGGCGGGGGCGGCGGCTGCTGACCGTACGCAGGCGGCGGCTGTTGACCGTATGCGGGCGGCGGCTGTTGACCGTATGCGGGCGGCGGAGGCGGCTGCTGACCGTACAGGGGCAGCGGCGGAGGCTGCTGCCCGTATGCAGGCGGCGGAGGCTGCTGACCGTACGGGGGCAGCGGTGGGGGCTGTTGACCGCCGGGTGCCTGGCCGTGCGGAAGCGGGGGCGGCGGGGGCGGGCCCTGCACACCGATGGGCGGCGGCGGAAGCGGCGGCGGAGGCGCCCCGTGCGGGCCCGGGGGCGGCGGGGGCGGGCCCGGTGTGCCCTGGGGCGGCAGCGTCCCGCCCGGCGGGACCATCGGCGCAACGACCGTGGGCGCACTGTGGATTTGCGCGGCGGACGGCTCCGGGGACTGCGCGACGGACGGCTGCGGCAGCGGGGGCGGGCCCGACTGGGGCGGATACGGCGCGGGCTCGCGCGGGTCGGGAATGGACGGCGCCGGGGCGTGCACGGCGGACACGGGCGGCGCCGGTGCGGGGTCGGGCGCCGGTGCGGAGGCGGGCACGCCCTGTGCGGTGGCAGGCGGTGCCGGAGCCTCCGCGGCGGGTGGGGCCGACGTGGCCGCGGCGGGCGGTGTCGGCGCCTCTCCCGCGTCCTCCGCCTCCTCCAGGATCTCGCCGCCGAAGTTGGTCAGCAGCGCCTCCAGTCCGCCGTCGAAGCCTTGGCCCACCGCGGCGAACCGCCAGACGTCCTTCAGATAGAGGTCACCGAGCATCACGGCACGTTCGGTGCTGAACTCGGCCCCGCCGAAGGGATAGCGGGCCACTTCCCGGCCGCCGGCGACGATGCGCAGGAAACCGGGGCCGATCTGCGACATCTGCCCCTCGCCGTCGATGGCGGCGGTGAAGGTCAGCTTCCGCACCTGCGCCGGGACACGGTCGAGGGCGACGCGGAAGGAGGCGGTGTCGCCGTCCTGCGGCCCGAGCAACTGGATCGCTTCCTCGGGCGACTTGGGCTGGTTGTAGAAGACGAAGTAGCGATCGTCGGAGAGACGCTCGTCGGCGTCCAGTCCGAAACAGCTGATGTCGACGACCAATCCGGGACCGGCGATCTGCACGCCGACGTACAGGTCCCGTTCGGTCGTCAGATCGGCAAGCCTGGCCTTGTGGCCGCGCTGGAATTCCCTGGCCATGGACAGCGGCCCTCCCCCTGCGCCTCGCGTTGAGTCCGTACTCCCGCCAGGCTAACCGCTGGCACGGACAACGGGCGCTCCCGGGACGCACCCGGTGCCTCGCCGGTCAGCGGCGGCGGGCGGCGGGCAGATGCGGCAGCCGGTCGGCGGCCACCACGCCTTCGAGGTAACCGCGGGCCCGTTCGGTGCGCGGATAGGACTCCAACAGGCGCCAGAACTCCGGTCCGTGGCCGGGGACGAGGAGGTGCGCCAACTCGTGCAGCAGGACGTAGTCGATGACGTACTCGGGCATGCCCTGGAGGCGGTGCGACAGGCGGATGCTGCCCTCGGCCGGGGTGCACGATCCCCAGCGGGTGTTCTGGTTGGTGACCCAGCGCACCGACGCCGGCCGGGCCCGGCCGGCGAGGTACTGACCGGCGAGCCGCTCGGCCCGTTCGGCCAGGTCGCCGTCGCCGAGCATCCGCCTGCTCTCCTGGGCGGCGAGCTTGTCCAGCATGACGGAGACCCAGCGCTGCTCCTCGGCCTGCGACATCCGGGCCGGGATCAGGACGATGGTGCGGTCGCCCTCGCGGTACGCGGAGACCGTCCGGCGCCGTCGCGCACTGCGGCGCACCTCGACCGCGCGGGCCGACGGGCTCGGCTCGTCCCGGCGCGGGCGGTCGGTGGCGCGGCGCAGGGGCGTCTCCCCGGATCCACGCGGAGAAGGGTCGGCGGGCACGCGCCCGACGTTACCCGCTGGCACTGCGGGAAGTCCCGCCGCACGGACGGTTCGCCACCTGAACGCCCCCGGCGTGCACGCGTTGTACGACGAATGCCCGTCGCCTGTGGATAACTTCGGCCCCGTTCCTGCGGTCGGCGCATGCTGGAGTCCGGTCGAGGAGGAACGGGGGCGGATGACATGCATCCGATGCTCAAGCCCGCGCTGCGGCGCGGCTGGCGGGACCGGGAGACGGTGCGGTTCGGGGTGGCGCCGGCCCATGCGCGGGTGGTCGGGCCGGTCGATGTGGCGACCGGCTGCTTCATCGAGCTGATCGACGGCACCCGCTCGCTGCGGCAGTTGGTCGACCAGGCCGCGGCGCTGGACGTCCCGCCGGAGCGGGCGCGCGGGGTGGTGGAACGGCTCGGCGCGGCCGGACTGTTGGAGCCGGCGGCGGACGGGCCGGCGGAGGGTGCCGTGCGGGCGGACGGTGCGGCCGTCGAGCGGCTGCGGGCGGATCTGGCCGCGCTGTCGGTGCGGCAGCCCGGGGACGGGCCGGGGCCGCTGGCGCGGATGGGGGTGCGCCGGTCGGTCCGGGTCAAGGTGAAGGGGGCGGGGCGGGTGGGCGCCCAGATCGCGGCGCTGCTGTCGGCCTCGGGGGTCGGCCGGGTGGACGTGGTGGACGGCGGCACGGTCGCGCCGTGGGACGTGGTGCCGGGCGGGCCGGCGGCCGGGCAGATCGGCGAGCGGCGGGGCGAGGCCGCCCGCCGGCTGGTCCGGGAGTCCTCCCCGTGGAGCCGCCGGCCCCGGTCCGGCGCCCCGGTCACCGAGTCCGGCGAGCCCGGCATCTCCCTCCTGGTGCTCGCGCCGCGCGACGGCCTCGGCGCCTACGCCCCCGATCCCGTGCTCGCCGAGCCGCTGCTGACCGCCGGCATCCCGCACCTCTACGCGGGCGTGCTGGAGGGCACGGGAGTGGTGGGCCCGCTGGTGGTGCCCGGCGTCTCGGCCTGCGCCGGCTGCGACGAGCTCCGGCGCACCGACGCCGAGCCGGCCTGGCCGCGGCTGCTCGCGCAGTGGCGCTCGGGGCGCGGCACGCCGGCGGTGCCGGCCTGCGACGCCGCGCTGGCCACGGCGGTGGCCGGGCTCGCCGCCGTCCAGGCGCTGGCGTTCCTCGGCGGCGAGCCCCCGCCGTGCACGGGGGCGCGGATGGAACTCCCGCTGCCGTGTGCGAGCGTGCGGACGGTGCGGATCGCCCCGCATCCCGAGTGCGGCTGCGCCGCCGCCGCGGTACGGGCCGTGGCAGACGTCTCGGTTCCTCGGCCGCGACACGCCACAATGACGGGATAACCCCGGTAGGGGACGGTGTGAGTTGGAGGGGCGCATGTCTGATCTTCCCCGCAAGGCGGTCACCCGGACCGCCAAGCTGGCCGCGCTGCCGCTGGGGTTCGCCGGCCGTGCCACCTGGGGCCTGGGCAAGCGGATCGGCGGCCGGTCCGCCGAGATCGTCGGCCGGGAGCTCCAACAGCGCACCGCGGAGCAGCTCTTCAAGGTGCTCGGTGAGTTGAAGGGCGGTGCGATGAAGTTCGGCCAGGCGCTGTCCGTCTTCGAGTCGGCGCTGCCCGAGGAGGTCGCCGGCCCCTACCGCGCGGCCCTGACGAAGCTTCAGGAGGCGGCGCCGCCGATGCCGACGAGCACCGTGCACGGCGTGCTGGCCGAGCAGTTGGGCGCCGACTGGCGGGAGCTGTTCGAGGAATTCGAGGACAGGCCGGCCGCGGCGGCGTCCATCGGGCAGGTGCACCGGGCGGTGTGGCACGACGGCCGCGAGGTGGCCGTCAAGGTGCAGTACCCGGGGGCGGGCACGGCGCTGCTGTCGGATCTGACGCAGCTCAGCCGGTTCGCGCGGCTGCTCGGGCCGCTGATCCCGGGCATGGACGTCAAGCCGCTGATCGCCGAGTTGCGCGACCGGGTCTCGGAGGAGCTGGACTACGCCCTGGAGGCCGAGGCCCAGCAGGCGCACGCCGCGGAGTTCGCCGACGATCCGGACGTGGTGGTGCCGGCGGTGGTGCACCAGAGCGACCAGGTCCTGGTGACGGAGTGGCTGACGGGGCTGCCGCTGTCCGAGGTGATCGCCGACGGCACCGAGGAGCAGCGGGACCGGGCCGGGCAGCTGCTGGCCCGCTTCCTCTTCTCCGGTCCGGCCCGCACGGGGCTGCTGCACGCCGATCCCCATCCGGGCAACTTCCGGCTGCTCCCCGGGGAATCACCGGACGGGCCGGTGGCGGAGTGGCGGCTGGGCGTCCTGGACTTCGGCACCGTCGACCGGCTGCCGGACGGACTGCCGCCGACGATCGGCACATCGCTGCGGATGGCGCTGGACGGCGAGGCGGACGCGGTCTACCGCCTGCTGTGCGAGGAGGGCTTCGTCAAGGAGTCCATCGCGCTGGATCCGGACGAGGTGCTGGACTACCTGCTGCCGATCATCGAGCCCGCGCAGGTGCACGCCTTCACCTTCACCCGGGGCTGGATGCGCCGGCAGGCGGCCCGGATCGGCGATCCGCGCTCCCCCGCCCACCAGTTGGGCAAGCAGCTCAATCTGCCGCCCTCCTACCTGCTGATACACCGTGTGACGTTGAGCACCATCGGGGTGCTGTGCCAGTTGGGGGCGACGGTGCGGCTGCGCGACGAGTTGGAGGCGTGGATGCCGGGGTTCCTGCCCGACGCCTACGAGGAGGACGCCACCGAGGAAGGCGCGGCGGAGGCGGGCGCGGCGGACTCCGCCGGGAGCCCGGCGGAGAGTCCGGCCTGACCCTCACCACCGGCTCGAATCCAGCCGGCCCTCGATGGCACGGATGTTGTCCCGGGCACAGCGGTCGCAGAAGTACCGGCGCTCGCCGTTCTCGACCGAGCAGGTCCAGGTCGGCGGGGCGCCCTCGGCCACCGCGCCGCAGCGCGCACACACCGTGCCGTCGGAGGTCAACTCCGCCTGCTGCTGCGTCTGATGCGTCGTCTGGTCCACCGTCCGACGGTATCCCCGCCGGCCCCGTGAAGCCGGGCGCAACGCAGTGCGGGGCCCGTCCGGTCGGACGAGCCCCGTACTGAAGTCGGCTCAGTGTGCGGTACCGGGGTGTCCGGTCACTGCATCACGGCCATGGCCAACGCCCGGCGGGCACGCAGCGACGCGCGCTCGGCGCGCCGCTGCATCCGCCGCGCGGCGGCGAGCCGGTGGCCCCTCCGTTCGGATTCGGCCTCGTGGAGGCGATGTTCCACATGGGCCCTGGCCAGGGCTTCTGGCATGAGTTGCATGGCGAGGTTCCTGTTCTGACGCGACTCGAGCGTGCCGGAGTTCGCGGGGGCGGGGGTCTCGTTGAAAGACGGATTCATGGTGGGGTCCTGCTTCTGGGGGTCCCGGGTGACGGGACGGTCGATCGTTCCTGTGCGCGCGGTGCTCATGCCGCGACCGGGTTCTTGCGCGGACGGCCCCGCGGACGCTTCCGCGGCACGACGACGCCCTGGACGAAGAGCTCACCGCCCCACACGCCCCACGGCTCCCGGCGGTCCTTGGCACCGGCCAGGCAGGCCTCGCGTACCGGGCAGGTCTGGCACAGCGTCTTGGCGTACTCGACGTCGGCCGGGGACTCGGCGAAGAAGACCTCGGGGTCGTAGGTGCGGCAGGGGACGGCGGTGCCGAGGCGGTCGATCTCGTCGTCGAGCTCGGTGAGGGGCAGCAAGGGGTTCTCCTGGAGGTCGGGCGGAGGGATCAGGTCGGTGGCGGACGGGGTGTGCGTCGTGAGTTGCACGGTGTGTGTTCCTCGTCTGTTCCGGCCCGGCTGGTGGCGGGCACGTTGGGCAAAACAAAAGGACCGCGGATCCCGGTGTGGGTTCCGCGGCCCTGGAAGGTGCCGACCTGATCGCCGATCAGGCTGGATCTCTCCAGGATTCGAGGCCGCGGTAGGCCCACATGTCATGCTGCGACGGGTACTGCTTCCGGGATTCGGCACCATCGGCGGCCGTGGCGAGGACAATGGCGTTGGCCGCTGCCGTCGCTACCGCTGCCGCGGGTGCCTCGGTCGGTCGCACGGTGCGCTCGCCCGCCGTCAGGACGGCGAGGGACTCGACACGCGCGACCTCGGTACCGGAGGGACGGCCGAAGCCGGACAGACCGGTGCCCAGGAGCGAGACGCCAAGAGCGCAGGGGGCGACGACCGAGAGATCGGTCATTTTGTTGGTCTCGATGAAGCTGATCACTGGGCTCGCCTCCTCTCGGCGTCGTAGGGGACCGGGGTAACCCGATCCGGGGTGTTCAAGTACAGCACGGAACCATCGGATCCCGGAAGTTCCAGTGTTTCCGTTGCTCCCGAAGGCTATGGGGATGCGCTCCGCGCGCGCAAACTATTTTTCCGAAGAGTTTTCCGCGCCCTCTCCGCGCCCCTCCGCGGCGCCCGCGCCGGGCTCCTCACCGGCGCAGATCGCCAGGACGTCGGCGCCGAAGCGATCGAGCTTGCGGCGGCCCACGCCGGGGATGACGGCCAGTTCCTCGGCGCTCCCCGGGACCACTTCGGCGATGGCCATCAGGGTCTTGTCGGTGAAGACGCAGTAGGCGGGCTGGCGGGTCGCGGCGGCCTGTCCGGAGCGCCAGTCCCGCAACCGCTCGTAGAGCGCCTCGTCCAGCTCCGAGGGGCAGTCCTCGCAGCGCATCAGCTTCATCTCGCCGGGGTCGGTCAGGGTGCGGTTGCAGACCCGGCAGCGGGCGGGGCTGCGGTGCGTGCGGCGGGACCGGCCGGGGGCCGCAACGGCGCTGCCGCGCTCGACGCCGCCGGTGGCCCCACCCGGGGCGGCGCGGTAGCGGGACCCGCCGGAGCCGGACCGCAGGCCGTCGAGGAAGCGGCTGGCGCTGCGCGAGGGCCGTCCGCCGGGCGAGCGGGCCAGCGACCAGGACAGCGCCAGGTGGCGCCGGGCGCGGGTGATGCCGACGTAGAGGAGCCGGCGCTCCTCCTCGATCTGCTCGTCGGTCCGGGCGTGGTGGATCGGCAGCATGCCCTCGGTGAGGCCGACCAGGAACACCGCGTCCCACTCCAGGCCCTTGGCGGCGTGCAGCGAGGCGAGGGTGACGCCCTCGACGGTCGGGGCGTGCTGGGCGGCGGCCCGCTCGTCGAGTTCGGTGACGAGATCGGCGAGGGTGGCGGTGGGCCGGGCCCGGGCGAAGTCCTCGGCGAGCCGCACCAGGGCGGCGAGCGACTCCCAGCGGTCGCGCACGGCGCCGGAGCCGGCCGGCGGACGGTCGGTCCAGCCCATGTCGCTGAGCACCGCGCGCACCTCGGAGGGCAGGCCGGCCGCGCCGTCCAGCAGGGTGTCGTTGCCCCCGAAGCGGGCCGCGCCGCGCAGTTTGACGCCGGCCTCGCGGACCTCGGGCCGCTCGAAGAACCGCTCGGCGCCGCGGAGCTGGTAGGGCACGCCGGCGTCGGCGAGGGCCTGTTCGTAGACCTCGGACTGGGCGTTGATGCGGAAGAGGACCGCGATGCCGCTCGCCGGGACGCCGGCGGCGATCAGGTCGCGGATGCGGCGGGCGGTGCCCTCGGCCTCGGCGGGCTCGTCGGCGTACTCGGTGAACACCGGCTCGGTGTCCGGCTCGCGCTGCGAGACCAGCTCCAGGCGGTGCTCGGCGGCGCGGCCCCGGGCCCGGGAGAGCAGGCCGTTGGCGAGGTGGACGACCTGGGGAGTGGAGCGGTAGTCGCGGACGAGCTTGACGACCGTGGCGTGCGGATGGCGGTGGCGGAAGTCGAGGAGGTGGTCGGGGGTGGCGCCGGTGAAGCTGTAGATGGTCTGGCTGGCGTCGCCGACCACGCACAGGCTGTCGCGGTCGCCCAGCCACAGCTCCAGCAGCCGCTGCTGGAGCGGGCTGACGTCCTGGTACTCGTCGACGACGAAGTGCTGGTACTGGGCGCGGACCTGCTCGGCGATGTCGTGCCGGTCCTGGAGGACGCCGACGGTGAGCAGCAGCACGTCCTCGAAGTCGATGGTGCCGCGGTCGCGCTTGAGCTGCTCGTACGCGGCGTAGATCTGGCCGATCTCGGCGGGGTCGCGGGGGGCCTCGCGGCCGGCCTTGGCGACCGCGGCCGAGTAGTCGGCGGGCACCGTCTGGGTGACCTTGGACCACTCGACCTCGCCGGTGACGTCGCGCAGTTCGTTGCGGTCGAGCCGGATGCGGCAGCGGGCGGCGGCCTCGGCGACCAGCGGGCCCTTGCGGTCCAGCAGCCGGGGCAGCTCGCCGCCGACCGCGCGGGGCCAGAAGAACTGGAGCTGGCGCAGGGCCGCGGAGTGGAACGTGCGGGCCTGCACCCCGGTCGCGCCGAGCTGCCGGAGCCGGCCGCGCATCTCGCCGGCGGCACGGGCGGTGAAGGTGACCGCGAGCACGCTGGAGGGCTGGAGGATGCCGGCCCGGACGCCGTAGGCGATGCGGTGGGTGATCGCCCGGGTCTTGCCGGTGCCGGCGCCGGCCAGGACGCACACCGGTCCGTGCAGGGCGGTGGCGACCTCGCGCTGCTCGGGGTCGAGCCCGTCGAGCACCTCGTCGGGCCCACTCGGCGGAGCCGGGTACGCGGACCCGCCCGGGACCTGCGGGAAGAGAGTGGCGTCCGTTGCTGCTGTCACCCAACCATGCTGCCAGGTCCGCGAAGGCCCGCGGGAAAGTCGTCCACACCGCCCGGGACCGGTCGTACCGGCGGGCCCGGCTGGGGACGGCGGTGGAGGGCCGGCGGGCGGCCGGGAATGGTCCGGGGGCCTGGGGCGTTGTAAGGGGCGTGCCACGGCGTCGGCAGGATGCGCGTGGCACTTGATCACGATCTACACCGAGCTAAGGAGCGCGGGACGCATGGCGGGCACTGTGACGATGTACAGCACGACCTGGTGCGGTTACTGCCGTCGACTGAAGGGCCAGATGGACCGCGAGGGCATCGCCTACACCGAGATCAACATCGAGCAGGACCCGGAGTCCGCGGCGTTCGTGGAGAAGGCCAACGGCGGCAACCAGACGGTGCCGACCGTGCTCTTCGCCGACGGCACGACGCTGACCAACCCGTCCCTGGCGCAGGTCAAGCAGAAGGTCGCCGCGGCCTGAGGGTCCGGCGCACCGCCGTGGCGGGGCCGCCGGCCGGTCCGGTGAGGGAGCCGGTCGGCGGCCCAATCATGCCCGCGGCCCGGGCCGTGGGGGTCACGGCCTGGGCAGCGGCTTGCCGTACCACTTCTCGATGAGCCGCGCGGCGATGGAGATGCCGTAGGGCGGGAGGACCTCACCGGAGGCGAAGGCGGCGGCCAGGTCGTCACGGGAGAACCACCGGGCCTCCTCGATCTCCTCGCCGTCCACCCGGATCTCCGAGGAGGTGGCGCGCGCCATGAAGCCCAGCATCAGGCTGGAGGGGAACGGCCAGGGCTGGCTGGCGACGTACTCGACGTCGCCGATGACGACCCCGGCCTCCTCGTAGACCTCGCGGGCCACCGACTGCTCGATGGACTCGCCCGGCTCGACGAAGCCGGCGAGGGTGGAGAACCGGCCCTCGGGCCAGTGCACCTGGCGGCCGAGCAGCGCGCGGTCCTGCTCGTCGGTGACGAGCATGATCACGGCCGGGTCGGTGCGCGGGTAGTGCTCGGCGCCGCAGGCCGGGCAGCGGCGGATGTGGCCGGCCGCCGCGATGACCGTCCGCTCCCCGCAGCGGGAGCAGAAGCGGTGCATCCGCTGCCAGTTCTCCAGGGCCACGGCGTGCACGAGGAGGCCGGCGTCCCGGGGGGAGAGCAGCATGCCGGCCTCGCGGAGCCCGGCGGCCCGTGCGGACTGGTCCAGGCGACCGGGCAGCGCGTCCTTCTGGAGGGCGAAGTAGCTGATCCCGTCCGCGTCGGTGCCGAGGTAGTAGCGGTGGGCCTCGGTCGGCGGCGCCTCGAAGGACGCCGTCATGATCAGTTCGGTGCGGCCGTCGGGGGTGTCGTCGATCAGCGCCTGGCCCCCGGACACCACGAAGACGCGCGTCGTCGGGTGGCTCCAGGCCGCCGCCAGCCACGCCTCGTCGAGGCGGTGGTGGGCGGAGCGGTCAATTCCGCTCGGCGCGCTGAAGGTGAGCGGCCTCTCGGCCTCGCGTTCGGTCCAGATGGTCACGACTGTTTCCAACTCCCCCTATGGCGTGGGTGATTGCTGCGTGCGGGCGCGGAGCCGTTCGGCGGTGCGCGCGGGTCAGGACGGGCGCCAGGCGTCCGCCAGGTCGCCCCAGAGGTGGGCGGCGGTCTCGACGCCCTTCATCAGCAGGTCGAGTTCGACCTTCTCGTTCGGTGCGTGCCAGCCGTCGGAGGGCACCGAGATGCCCAGGAACAGGACCGGGACACCGAGGACGTCCTGGAGGTCGGCCGCCGGGCCAGAACCGCCCTCGCGGGTGAAGCGGACCGTGGTCTCGAAGGCGCGGCCCATGGCGCGCACCACGGACTGCAGCGCGGGGTGGTCGAGCGGGGTGAGGCAGGGGCGGGTGGCGCCCCAGAAGGTGATCTCGTGGCGGATGCCGGCCGGGAGCCGGTCGGCCACCCAGGCGCGGACGGCCCGCTGGACGGCCTCGGCGTCCTGGCCGGCGACCAGCCGGAAGGAGAGCTTCAGCTGGGCCGAGGACGGGACGATGGTCTTGCCGCCGGGGCCCTGGTAGCCGCCGCCGATGCCGTTGACCTCGGCGGTGGGGCGGGCCCAGATGCGCTCCAGGGTGGAGGCGCCGGCCTCGCCGAGGGTGGCGTGCGAGTGCGCGGTGCGCAGCCAGCGCTCCTCGTCGAAGGGCAGCTCGGCGAAGAGCTCCCGTTCGCGGTCGGTGAGCTCGATCACGCCGTCGTAGAAGCCGGGGATCGCGACCCTGCGGTCGGCGTCGTGCAGGCCGGCGGCGAGCCGGGCCGCCTCGGTGGCCGGGTTGGGCACCGCGCCGCCGAACGAGCCGGAGTGGATGTCCTGGTCCGGGCCGTACAGATCGATCTGGCAGTCGGTCAGGCCGCGCATGCCGGTGCAGACGGTGGGGGTGTCGGCGGCCCACATGCCGGTGTCGGAGACGATCACCGCGTCGCAGGCCAGGCGGTCGGCGCGCTCCTTGATCAGGGCCGGGAAGTTCGGGGAGCCGGACTCCTCCTCGCCCTCGATGAGGAGCTTGAGGTTGACCGCGGGGGCGGTGCGGCCGGTCGCGGCGAGGTGCGCGCGGACGCCCAGGGTGTGGAAGAACACCTGCCCCTTGTCGTCGGCGGCGCCGCGCGCGTAGAGCTTGCCGTCGACGGTCACCGGCTCGAAGGGGTCGGTGTGCCAGCCGTCCTCGCGGGCGGCGGGCTGGACGTCGTGGTGGCCGTAGACGAGCACGGTCGGGGCGGACGGGTCCCCGGAGGGCCACTCGGCGAAGACCGCGGGCAGCCCCTCGGTCTCCCACACCTCGGTGACCGGGAAACCCGTCCCGGCGAGCTTGGCGGCGAGCCACTCGGCGCTGCGGCGCACATCGGCGGCGCGGCCGGGGTCGGCGGAGACGGAGGGGATGCGCAGCCACTGGGCGAGGTCGTCGAGGAAGGCGTCGCGGTGGCCGGCGATGTACGCGCGGACGGCGTTGTCCGGGGTGGTGCTCATACGCCCGAGCCTATCGGCCTTCCGGGGGATACCGGCCGGGGGTCTCGCCCCTCAGGATCCGTTCGAGCCCGTCCCGGCCCGGTAGACGGGCGGGTCTGACCACTTCTCCGGTGCGGACGAAGAGGAACGCGGTGCCGACCTCGGCTGGGTCCAGGCCGTACCGCTCGGCCCAGGCCAGGCGGTAGACGGCCAGCTGGAGGGGGTCCGCGCCGCCGGCGCCGGAGGGGAGGTTGCGGCCGGTCTTCCAGTCGACGATCTCGAAGCGGTCGCCGCCCGGGCCGGGCTCCTTGTAGACCGCGTCGATCCGGCCGCGGATCACCCGCCCGGCGAGCGTCATCCGGAACGGGACCTCCACCCGGAACGGTGCCCGCCGGGCGTACGGGGTCCGGGCGAACGCCTCCTTCAGGGCCGCCAGGTCCTGCTCGTCGGCGATCTCCGCGTCCTCGCCCGGCTCGGCGCCGGGGAGCTCCTCCGGGCCGAGCAGCGGCAGCGGCAGCTCCTCGAAACGGGACTGGACCCAGGCGTGGAAGCGGGTGCCGCGGCGGGCCGCGGGCTGCGGCGGGCGCGGCATCGGGCGGGCCAGCTCGCGGGCGAAGCCGTCCGGGTCGGCGGCGATCTGGAGGAGCTGGGTGGCGGTGAGCGAGGCCGGGAGCGGGACGTCGCGGACCCGCGCGCGGGAGCTGCGCAGCTCGGCGGCGAGCGCCTCCAGATCGCGGTCCCAGGAGGCCGCGAGGCGGCGCTCCTCGGGGGGCAGCGGGTGGGGCTGCCCGCCCGTGGGGCCTTCGGTGGCGGCCGGGTCGGGCTCGGCGGAGCGCTGGGCGATCAGACGGGGGCGCGGGGTGTCGCCGTACGGGGGCGCGTCGGCGCGCCCGGCCTCGTCGGCGGACGCGGGCGCGTCGGCGTACGGGGACTCGCCGTACGGCGCCTCGTCATACGGGACGCCGTCGAACGGCGCGGGGACGTGCGCCTCGTCGAACGGCACGGAGGCGTCGTCGTACGGCGGCTCGCCGTAGGGGTCGTAGGGGGCGTCCTCGGCGTCCGGGGGCGGCTCGTCGCCGTAGCGGGCCGCCCACTCCTCGTCGTCCGGTGGCGGTGGCCACTCCGCGTCGTACGCGGGGGGCGGGGCCTGGGGGGAGGGGGCCGGGGCGGCGTCCGGTGCGAGGCGGGCGAGGTGGGCGCGGACGGTGGCGGCGGCCGCGCGGCGGCGGGCCCTGGCGGTCTCGTCCAGGGGCAGCGGCCAGGGCCGGTCGACGGTGGCCTCGGCCAGGGCGGGATTCTCCGCGCCCTCCTCGGGCGGGTCGGCCCAGGCCTCGATCTCGCCGTGGCCGGCCTCGCAGTGCTCGCGGAGCGCCGTGAGGAAGGCGGACGGGCCGCGGGGGCGCTTCTGGCTGGGGCCCCACCAGTGGCCGGAGCCGAGGAGGAGGGAGCGGGGGCGGGTGAACGTGACGTAGCCGAGGCGGAGTTCCTCGGTCTCCTGGTGGAGCCGCATCGACTCCTTGAAGTCCTTCACGCCGCGGGCGCTCCACTCCCCCACCTCGGGCAGGGTCGCGGCGTCGCCGCGCAGGGCGTGCGGCAGCACCTTCGCGCGGCTGGTCCACGCCTCGCGGGCCTGCTCGCTGGGGAACTGCTTGGCCACCAGGCCGGGCACCGCGACGACGTCCCACTCCAGGCCCTTGGACTTGTGGGCGGTGAGCACCTTGACGGTGTTCTCGCCACCGGGGAGGGAGCTGTCCAGGCCCTTCTCGTACTGGACGGCGGTGCGCAGGAAGCCGAGGAAGGCGAGCAGGCTCGCCTCGCCGTCGAGGGCGGCGCCGCCCTCCTTGGCGGCGAACCCGGCCGCGACGTCCAGGAAGGTGCCCAGGGTCTCCCGGCGGCGGGCGGCGAGGGCGTGCGGCGAGGCGGACAGCTCGACCTCCAGGCCGGTGACGGCGAGGATGCGGTGGAGCACGTCCATCAGCGGATCGGCCAACGAGCGCCGCAGATCGCGGAGTTCGGTGGCCAGGCGGGCGAAGCGGACCTTGGCCTCCGGGGAGAACGGCAGGCCGTCGTCGGGGCCGCCGGCCTCCAGGAAGGTGTCCAGCGCGTCGGCGAGCGAGACCGTCTCGGCCGGGTCGACGCCCTCGACGGCGGCGGCCAGGCGGCGCTCGGGGTCGTCGTCGGGAGCCGTGGGGCGGGCCAGGGCGCGGGCCCGGCGGCCCAGGAGGGCCAGGTCGCGGGGGCCGATCCGCCAGCGGGGGCCGATCAGCAGGCGGACCAGGGAGGCGTTGGCCGTCGGGTCCTGGAGGACCTCGCAGACCGCGACCAGGTCGGCGATCTCGGGGAGGTGGAGCAGTCCGGAGAGGCCGACGACCTCCACCGGGACGTCCCGCGCCACCAACTCGCCCTGGATATGGGCGAAGTCGGCGGCGGAGCGGCACAGCACCGCGATCCCGCCGGGCGGGGTGCCGGTGCGCACCAGGTGGGCGAGGGAGTCGGCGAGCCAGGTGAGTTCCTCGCCGTGGGTGGGCAGCAGGGCGCAGCGGACCACGCCGTCCCGCTCGGCGCCGGGGGCGGGCCGCAGCGCCTCGACGCCGGCGTGCATGGCGCGCAGCGGGGCGGCGAGGCCGTTGGCGAGATCCAGCAGGCGGCCGCCGCTGCGGCGGTTCTCGCTGAGTGCGAAGCGGCGGGCCGGGGTGCCGTCGGCGAACGGGAAGTGCTCGGGGAAGTCGTCCAGATTGGCCACCGAGGCGCCGCGCCAGCCGTAGATGGCCTGGCACGGGTCGCCGACGGCGGTGACGGCATGGCCGGTGGCGGTGCCGCCGGCGGCGCCGAACAGGCCGGAGAGCAGCAGGCGTTGGGCGACGGAGGTGTCCTGGTACTCGTCGAGGAGGACCACCCGGAACTCCTCGCGCAGCAGCGCGCCGACCTCGGGGCGGGTGGTGGCCAGGGTGGCCGCCAGCGCGATCTGGTCGCCGAAGTCCAGCAGATCGCGGCGGCGCTTCTCGCGGCGGTAGGCGCCGACCAGGTCGAGCAGCTCCAGCCGGCCGCGGGCGGCCTCGGGGACCTTGCGCAGATCGGCGTTGCTGAGCTTGGCGCGCTCCAGCTCGGCGAGCAGGGCGGTGTCGTGGGCGTGCAGGGCGGGCGGGGCCACCAGGTGCTCGGACAGCTCGCCGTCGAGGGCGAGGAGGTCCTCCACGAGGGTGGGCAGCGAGGTGGTGAGGGAGGGGTAGGGGCCGGGGGCGGCGCGCAGGGTGCGGGCGGCGAGCTGGAAGCGGGTGGCGTCGGCGAGCAGGCGGGCGCTGGGCTCCAGGCCGATGCGCAGGCCGTGGTCTTTGAGGAGCTGGCCGGCGAAGGCGTGATAGGTGGAGATCCGCGGCTCCCCGGGGGGCGTCTCGGCGCCGCCCGGACCCTCAGGAAGGCCGTCGGGGTCGGTGACGCCGGCCGCCAGGAGGGCCGCCCGGACCCGCTCGGCCAGCTCCCCCGCGGCCTTGTTGGTGAACGTCAGCCCCAGGACCTGCTCGGGAGCGACCTGGCCGGTGCCGACCAGCCACACCACCCGCGCGGCCATGACGGTGGTCTTGCCCGAACCGGCGCCGGCCACGATGACCTGCGGGGCGGGCGGGGCCGTGATGCACGCCGTCTGCTCCGGGGTGAACGGGATGCCCAGCAGCTCCTTGAGCTGCTCGGGGTCGCTGATGCGGGCTGACACGTCAAACACCGTAACCGCCGCCACCGACATTCCCGCCCCGGCGACCATCCGTGCAGGTCGACGCGGTACGAGAGCGGCCGGCGGGAGGATCACTCGACGATCTGCCGGCCCTCCGGCTGCGCGCTGCACGAGGCCCGGAAGGCGCAGTGCGTGCAGTGCGTGCCGGTGGTGGGAGTGAAGCGCTCCTCCAGGACGCGGCCGGCGGCGGTGGCGAGCAGGTCGCCGACCCAGTCGTCCTCCGGCGGCGGCTGCGTCTGGACGGCGGGCAGCGCCTCGCCGCCCTCCTTGCGGGGCGCGCCCAGCCGCAGGTGGACCAGTTCGGCGCCGCCGGATTCCGGCCGGTGGCCGTCGAAGGCGTCGTCGAGGGCGCCCTCGCGGACCGCGAGCTGGTAGACGGCGAGCTGCGGATGGCGGGCGACCTCGGGGCCGGTCGGCTTCTGCTTGCCGGTCTTGAAGTCGACGACGTAGGCGCGGCCCTGGGCGTCCCGGGACACATGGTCCATGCTGCCGCGGACGCGGACCTCGTAGGCGCCGGCGCCGAGGGTGACGTCGAAGCCGTGCTCGGTGGCCACGGTGTCCCGGCCGAGGGTCTCGCGCTCCATGACGTGCCAGCGCAGGAAGCGCTCCAGGGCGGCGCGGGCCTGGTCCTTCTCCTGGCGGGACTTCCAGGGGGCGTCGAAGGCGAGCGCGTCCCATACGGAGTCCAGCCGCGCCATCAGGACGGCGAGGTCGGCGGGGGTCCGGCCGGAGGCGACCTCGTCGGCCAGGACGTGGACGACGTTGCCGAAGCCCTGGGCGGCGGTGGCCGGGGCGTCGGCCTTCACCTCGCGCCCCAGGAACCACTGGAGGGAGCAGGTGTTGGCCAGTTGGTCGAGGGCGCTGCCGGAGAGCAGTACGGGGTGGTCGCGGTCGCGCAGCGGGACCGCGTTGTGGGTGGGCTCGTCCAGGCCCCACCAGCTGTCCGGGTGCGCGGCCGGCACCAGGGGGTAGCCGTCGTCGTCGCGCAGTGCGGCCAGCTTGGCCAGCCGCTGGGCGGCGGCCTCGCGCAGCGCGGGACCGGCGTCCGGGTCCACAGTGGTGGCGCGCAGTTCGGCGACGAGCGCGGCGACGGTCAGGGGGCGGCGGGGGCGCCCGGTGACGTCCTGGGGGGTGACGCCCAGTTCGGTCAGGAACCGGGACGGCTGGTCGCCGTCCTCGGCCGCGGCCTTGACGGCGGTGACCACCAGGCGTTCCCGGGCCCGGGTCGCGGCCACGTAGAACAGCCGGCGCTCCTCGGCGAGCAGGGCGCCCGCGGGGAGCGGTTCGGCCAGGCCGTCCCGGCCGATCCGGTCCGCCTCCAGGAGCGAACCGCGCCGGCGCAGGTCGGGCCAGAGGCCCTCCTGGACCCCGGCCACCACCACGAACCGCCATTCCAGGCCCTTGGCGCGGTGCGCGGTCATCAGGCGGACCGCGTCCGGGCGGACCGTACGGCGGGTGAGGGTGTCCGCGGCGATGTCCTGGGCGGCCAGCTCCTCCAGGAAGTTCCGGGCGCCGCGGCCGCCGGTGCGCTCCTCGGCGCGGGCCGCGGTCTCGAACAGGGCGACCACCGCGTCCAGGTCCCGGTCGGCGTTGCGGCCGGCGGCGCCGCCGCGCCGGGCGGCCCGTTCCAGCCGGTCCGGCCAGAGGGTGCCGTCCCACAGCTCCCACAGCGCCTCCTCCGCCGTCCCGCCGCCGGCGAGCAGCTCGGAGACCTTGCGCAGCAGCAGGCCGAGCCGCTGGGCCCCGCGGGCGTAGCGGGGCTCGTGGGCGACCAGGCGCTCGGGCTCGGCCAGCGCGCGGGCGATCAGCTCGTCGGAGGGCGGCGGCACCGGCCGGCCGGCGGCCCGCTCCTCCTCGCGCAACGCCCGGCCCAGCCGCCGCAGATCGGCCGCGTCCATCCCGCCCAGCGGGGAGGTCAGCAGGTCGATGGCGGTCTCGGGGTCGATCCGGGGGGCGGCCGCGGCCGTACGGTCCGGCGCGCCGCCCTCGGACTCCGGCGCGCCCTCGACCTCCGACGCGCACTCGGCCTCCGGTATGCCCGCGGTCTCCGGTACGTCCTCGTCCTCGCACTCCGACGCCTCCGGTACGTCCTCGGAATCCGACGCCTCCGCGGTCTCCGGTACGTCCCCCGCCTCCGGCGCCTCCTCGCCCTCCAGCACGGTCGCGCCCTCGGACTCCGGCACCTCCGCGCCCGGCCCCCGAGAGCCGCCGAACGCGGCCCCGCCCGGTGCCGCCGCCTCCGCCGCCACCCGCAGGGCGGTCAGGAGCGGTGCGACCGCCGGTTCGTGGCGGAGCGGGAGGTCGTCGCCGTCGATGTCGAGGGGGATCCCGGCGGCGGTGAGCGCGCGGCGCATGCCGGGGATCGAGCGCCCTCCGGCGCGTACGAGGACGGCCATCTCGCGCCAGGGCACCCCCTCCTCCAGGTGGGCGCGGCGCAGCAGGTCCGCGATGTTGTCCAGCTCGGCGCCGGGGGTGGCGTACGTGAACACCTCGGCCCGGCCACCCTCCTGGACGGGGGCGGGCTCCCGGTGGGCGCGGACGGCGTCGGCGGGGAGCCGGGTGAGCGGCATCCGGCGGGTGAACAGGCGGGTGGCGGCCAGCAGCGCGGCGCCGGAGCGGCGGGAGGTGCGCAGGACGGCCACCGGGGCGGGGGTGCCGTCGGCGCGTCGGAAGGTCTCCGGGAAGTCGAGGATGCCGTTGACGTCGGCGCCCCGGAAGGCGTAGATCGACTGGTCCGGGTCGCCGAAGGCCAGCAGCGTCCGCCCCGGGGAACCGGCGGCGGCCGGTGCGCCCTGGTGGCCGGCGAGCGCGCGCAGCAGCCGCACCTGGGCGGCGTCGGTGTCCTGGTACTCGTCGACGTACACCGCGTCGTAGGCGCCGGCCAGTTGGGCGGCGACCTCGGAGGTCTCGGCCAGCAGCACCGCGCGGTGCACCAACTCGGCGTAGTCCAGCACCCCTTGGGCGTCCAGGACGTCGAGGTACTCGGCGAGGAAGGCGGCCGCGGCCTGCCAGTCGGGGCGGCCGGTGCGGCGGGCGAAGTCGCCCAGCGCGCCCGCGCCCAGGCCCAGCTCGCGGCTGCGGGCCAGCACCGCGCGGACCTCGTCGGCGAAGCCGCGGGTGGTCAGGCAGGCGCGCAGCTCGTCCGGCCAGTCGACCCGGGCGCGGCCGTCGCCGGCCAGCTCCGCCTGGCCCTCCAGGAGCTCGCGCACGACCAGGTCCTGTTCGGGGCCGGACAGCAGCCGCAGCGGGTCGGCGAAGAGGTCGGCGTCCTGATGGGCCCGGACCAGGGCGTAGCAGAAGGAGTGGAAGGTGGTGGCCTGGGGGGCGCCGGGCCGGCGGCCCGCGGACGGCCCTTCCGCGCGCCCGGACGGCACAAGGGTGCTCTCGTCGTCGGCCAGCCGGGCGGCCAGCCGGTCCCGGAGGGCGACCGCGGCCTTCCGGCTGAAGGTGAGGACAAGGATCCGCTCGGGGTCGGCCCCCTCCCGGACGCGGCGCACCACGGACTCCACCAGCGTCGTGGTCTTGCCCGTCCCCGGCCCGGCGAGGACCAGGAGCGGTCCGTGCCGGTGCGCCACCACGGCGCGCTGGGCGGCGTCCAGCGTGGGCGGCGCGGTCCGCTCCGGCGGGGTGCGCACCAGGCGGTACGCGCCGGGGGCGCCCCGCCGCGCCGCCTCGCGGGGCTGCGCCGGCGGAACGGCCGGAAGGGAGGAACTCACGTGGATCGCCGGTCCTGGGAGGAGGTACTGGTGGTGGTGCGGACGGTGCCGGCAGTGCGGCGGGGCCGTCCCGGGCGGGCGCGCGGACGCGCGGCCGGGACGGCGGTCTTCGACCGTACCGGGTCGAGCGGCCGGCCCCGAGCCGCGCCCTGGAACCCCTCGTCCCGGCCCGCGTCCGCCCGGAAGGCGGGCCGGCGGACGGGAGGGTGACGACCGGCCCTAGGCCCCCTCGCCCCCGTCGCCGCTCTCGCCCCCGGCGCCGCCGTCCCACCGCGCCCGCCGCATGTCGATCCGCGGTATATGGCCCTCCGCCACCCTTGAGGCCCCCTTCAGGGGCGTGCCCTCGTCCCGGTAGTGGGCCAGGGCGCGCAGTTCGCTGCCGGGCAGCAGCGCGCCGTCCGCGCGCACCACCCGCCACCAGGGCACCGCGCCGCCGTAGAGCGCCATCGCCCGGCCCACCTGCCGGGGGCCGCCCAGGGCCGGCCCCTCGGGGTGGTCCTCGTCCTTGAGCCACTCCGCGACGTCCCCGTACGTCATGACCCTGCCGGGCGGGATCAGCTCGGCGACGCCGAGGACCCGCTCCGCGTAGTCCGGGAGCTGGTCTGCGTCGTCCGGCGCGGCCCGGTCACCGGCGGTGCCTGCGCTGTCCGTGTCTCCGGTCCCCTTCATTCGGTCCATCCTGCCGCACAGCACCGACAATGGGCTTGGACGCCTGGTTCTGCGCCCGTTCCGGGCGATCCCGGAGGGCGGCGGAGACCCGGTGCGGTGGTCACAGTTCGGCTTTCCCCGGCCCCCAAATGCACCCTGATGCCTCCCCGGACCGGATGGCCGTGCCACCATCTTCCGGACGGTGACTGGTGATACGAGATCAAGAAGAGACGGCCGAACAGCAGGGTGCGATGCCTCCGCGGGAGGCGGGCGCCCCTGATGTGCTGGCCGCCGGCGACACCGGCACCGCCCCGGAACCGACCGCAGGGACCGCGCAGCCGAAAGGGCCGCGGGCGGCGACACCGGGGGCGCAGCAACGGGAGCCGACCCCGGCTTCCGCGACCGAAAAGGCGAGCACGATCGAGAAGGCCGAACGACCCGAGGCGTCCGCGAGGCCAGGACGGCCCACGGCGCCCGAGCCACCCGAGCGGCACGAGCCCGGCCGGCGGACGAAGGAGGGCGACCAGGGCAGGCAGCAGCCGGACGAGCGGCTGGAGCACCACAAGACCGCGGACGACACGCCCCGTACGGGCGCGCACCGCGCCGAGGGCGGCCCCGAGGGGGACCGCGGCGAGTTCCACGTCGACCGGCTCGCGGTGGACGAGCCGCTGCTGCCCGCGCGGGTGCACCGCCCCGCCGACCTGCTCCGGCTGCTGCTCGGCATCGCCGGGATCGCGCTGGTGCTGGCGCTGGCGACCTTCGCGCACGGCACCACCCAGGGCCTGAAGAACGACATCGGGCAGAGCGCCGGGGCGGCCCCGCCGCTGCTGATCAACCTGGCGGGGCTGGCCTCCAGCGTCCTGGTGCTGATCGTGCCGGTGGCCTTCGCGGTGGAGCGCCTGATCAAACGGGACGGGCTGCGGATCGCGGACGGCGTCCTGGCCGCCGTACTGGCGCACGGGGTGTCGCTCGCCACCGACCTGTGGGTGGCCGAGGCCGCCCCCGCCTCGATCCGCAGCGCGCTCACCCAGCCGCTGGCCAACGGGGCGCTCTCCGCGCCGGTGCACAGCTATCTGGCGCCGGTGATCGCCTATATGACGGCGGTCGGGATGTCCCAGCGCCCCCGGTGGCGGGTGGCGATGTGGTGCGTCCTGCTGCTGGAGGCGTTCGCGGTCCTCATCGGGCGGTACACCACACCGTTCGCCATCGTGGTGACGGTGCTGATCGGCTGGACCGTCGCCTTCGGCACCCTCTACGCCGTCGGCTCCCCCAACGTCCGCCCCACCGGCCAGAACCTCCTGGCCGGGCTGCGCCGGGTCGGTTTCCGGCCGGTCAGCGCGATGCGCGCGGAGGACGGCAACCCCGAGCACCCCGACCGGGGCCGCGGCTACCTCGTCGCCCTGGAGGACGGCCCGCCGATCGACGTCACCGTCGTCGACCGGGAGCAGCAGGCGCAGGGCTTCTTCTACCGGGTGTGGCGGCGGCTGTCGCTGCGCGGGATCAACCAGCGCCGCAGCCTCCAGTCGCTGCGCCAGGCCCTGGAGCAGGAGGCGCTGCTGGCGTACGCGGCGATCGCGGCGGGGGCCAACGCGCCCCGGCTGATCGCCACCTCCGAGCTGGGCCCGGACGCGGTGATGCTGGTCTACGAGCACATCGAGGGCCGCCGCTTGGACCAGCTCGCGGACGAGGAGATCACCGACGAGCTGATGCACAGCGCCTGGCGCCAGGTGGCCGCGCTCCAGTCGCGGCGGATCGCCCACCGGCGGCTGGTCGGGGACGCCCTCCTGGTGGATCGTTCCGGCACCGTCGTGCTGACCGACCTGCGCGGCGGGGAGATCGCCGCCGGCGATCTGGTGTTGCGGATGGACATCGCCCAGCTGCTGGCCACCTGCGGGCTGCGGGTCGGCGCCGAGCGGGCGGTCGCCGCGGCCGTCGAGGTGCTCGGCCCGGACGCGGTGGCCGACAGCCTGCCGCTGCTCCAGCCGATCGCGCTCAGCCGCACCACCCGGGCCACCCTGCGCCAGCTGGCGCGGGAGCGGTCCAAGCGGGAGCGGGACGCGGTGCTGGCCGCATCCGAGGCGTCGAAGCAGGCCCGCGCCGCCGAGGACCACAAGGACCGCAAGGCGCGGCGGGCCGAGCGCAACGCCCAGAAGAACGCCGAGAAGCGGGCCCTGGAGGAGGCGTCGGCGGAGGCCAGGGAGGAGGACCTGCTGGCCCAGATCCGCCACCAGGTGCTGCTGATCCGGCCCACCGCGGTGATCGAGCCGGCGAAGCTGGAGCGGCTCAGCCCGCGCATCCTGCTCAGCTGGATCGCCGGTGCGTTCGCGGTGTACCTGCTGATGTCCCAGCTCACCAACTTCAACCTCGGTGACGTGGTGAGCAAGGCCCAGTGGGTGTGGGTGCTGGTGGCGATGCTCTTCTCGGGGCTCACCTACATCGCGGCGGCGATGAGCCTGCTGGGGTTCGTCACCGAGAAGGTCTCCTTCGTGCGGACCGTGTTCGCGCAGATCGCGGGCAACTTCGTGAAGCTGGTGGCCCCCGCGGCGATCGGCGGGGTGGCGCTGAACACCCGCTTCCTCCAGCGCGCCGGGGTCCGTCCGGGGCTGGCGGTGGCCAGTGTCGGCGCGTCCCAGCTGTTCGGGCTGGGCAGCCACATCCTGCTGCTGCTGGCCTTCGGCTATCTGACCGGCACCGAGCAGACCCAGGACATCTCGCCGTCCCGGACGGTCATCGCCGGTCTGCTGACGGTGGCGGTGCTGGTCCTGGTGGTCACCGCCGTCCCGGTGCTCCGCAAGCTCGTGGTGACGCGGGTGCGGTCGCTGTTCGCGGGCGTGGTGCCGCGGATGCTGGACATCCTCCAGCAGCCGCGGAAGCTGATCACCGGGATCGGCGGGATGCTGCTGCTGACCGCGGCGAACGTGATGTGCCTGGACGCCTCGATCCGGGCGTTCGGCGGCGAGAACCTCAGCTACGCGAGCATCGCCGTGGCCTTCCTCGCCGGCAACGCGCTGGGCTCGGCCGCCCCGACCCCGGGCGGTGTGGGCGCCGTGGAGACCGCGCTGATCACCGCGCTGACGATCTCCGGGCTCCCCGGGGAGACGGCCTTCCCGGCGGTGATGCTGTTCCGGCTGATGGTGTTCTGGCTGCCGGTGCTGCCCGGCTGGCTGGCGTTCAACTACCTGACGCGCCGGGGCGAGATCTGACGCGCTGCCCGCCGCGCGAGAAGGCGCCGGTCCGTCGGGTACGGACCGGCGCCTTCTCGCGTCAGCGCGGGGAAGCAGCTTTCAGAAGCGGCTTCGGGAAGCGGCTCTAGTAGACCGGCTTCTCCGGCTCGATGGTGTTGACCCAGCCGATGACGCCGCCGCCGACGTGCACCGCGTCGGCGAAGCCCGCGGACTTCAGGACCGCGAGGACCTCGGCGGAGCGCACGCCCGTCTTGCAGTGCAGGACGATCTTCCGGTCCTGCGGGAGGTCCTGGAGGGCGGTGCCCATCAGGAACTCGTTCTTCGGGATCAGCCGGGCACCGGGGATCGAGACGATCTCGTACTCGTTGGGCTCCCGGACATCGATGATGTCGATCTTCTCGTCGTTGTCGATCCACTCCTTGAGCTGCCGGGGAGTGATCGTCGAACCGGCCGCCGCCTCCTGGGCCTCCTCCGAGACCACACCGCAGAAGGCCTCGTAGTCGATGAGCTCGGTGACGGTCGGATTCTCGCCGCAGACCGCGCAGTCGGGGTCCTTGCGGACCTTGACCTGGCGGTACGTCATCTCCAGCGCGTCGTAGATCATCAGGCGGCCGACCAGCGGGTCGCCGATGCCCGCGAGCAGCTTGATGGCCTCGTTGACCTGGATCGAGCCGATGGAGGCGCAGAGCACGCCGAGCACGCCGCCCTCGGCGCAGGAGGGCACCATGCCGGGCGGCGGGGGCTCGGGGTACAGGCAGCGGTAGCAGGGCCCGTGCTCGCTCCAGAACACCGACGCCTGGCCGTCGAAGCGGTAGATGGAACCCCAGACGTACGGCTTGTTCAGCAGCACGCAGGCGTCGTTGACGAGGTAACGGGTGGCGAAGTTGTCCGTACCGTCGACGATCAGGTCGTACTGCGCGAAGAGCTCCATGACGTTGGAGGAGTCCAGGCGCTCTTCGTGGAGGTTGACCGTGACGTACGGGTTGATGCCGAGGACGGTGTCCTTGGCGGAGGCGGCCTTGGAGCGGCCGATGTCCGCCTGGCTGTGGATGATCTGGCGCTGCAGGTTCGACTCGTCGACCTCGTCGAACTCCACGATGCCCAGGGTGCCGACGCCGGCCGCGGCCAGGTACATCAGCGCGGGCGAACCCAGGCCGCCGGCGCCGACGCACAGCACCTTGGCGTTCTTCAGCCGCTTCTGCCCGTCCATCCCGACATCGGGGATGATCAGGTGGCGGGAGTACCTGCGGACCTCGTCGACGGTGAGCTCCTCAGCGGGCTCGACCAGGGGTGGCAGCGACACGGGGACTCCGTTGGTCGGTCGATGGGACTCCCCCGCCCCGGCCGGAACCGGGAACGACGGAGTGGACTCTCCCCGTAACACTGCCACGCCCTTCTTCATTCCGAGACACCCGTTTCGGTGCGCGAGACGAATGCGTCCCAGCAGCCGGGCAGCGACGTCCGGGCGACGGTGGGTGACCGCGACCAGGTCAGCGCCTGGGCGGGCCCCGCGCCCGGGGTCCGGGCGTCCCAGCAGGCGGACATCCGTCTCACGGATGCGGGGGCGCGCTCAGATCCGGCACGCGGCCTCCATCCAGATGTCGGCGAGGGACTCCTCCAGGCCGATCCGCGGCCGCCAGCCGAGCCGGTCGCGGGCGGTGCGGACATCGGCCTGCTGCCAGGTGCCGCAGCCGTCCGGGTACGGATAGGCGGTGGGCGGCCCGCCCGCCGGATGCCCCTCGGAGGCCGGGGCCGGGATCACCAACCGGGCCGGCGGGGAGTCGAGTTCGTGCAGCGAGCCGCCGAACCCGGCGACCCGGGCGAGCACCGCGGCGGCCTCCCGCAGCCGCACCGCGCGCCCCGTCCCGATGTTGACCACGCCCTGTGCGGCCGACAGCGAGGCCGCGTGCACCGCCCGGGCCACGTCCCGGACGTCGACGAAGTCCCGCTGGACCCCGAGGCCGCCCAGCTTGAGCTCGTTGTCGCCGGACTGCATGGCGCGGCGCATCGCCTCGGCGAGCCGGCCCAGCGGCGAGCCGGCCGGGGTGCCGGGCCCGACCGGCGAGAAGACCCGCAGCACCACGGCGTCGAGCCCGGAGCCCAGCACCAGTTCGGTGGCGGCCAGTTTGCTGACCCCGTACGGGCCCCCGGGGCGCGGCACCGCGTCCTCGGCGGTGGACGAACCGGGCTGCGAGGGCCCGTACTCGGAGGCGCACCCCAGGTGGACCAGGCGGGCGCCGCACCCGCTGCGGCGCAGCGACTCGCAGATGGTGGCGACCGCGACGGTGTTGTGCCGGGTCAGGTCCCGGGCGCCGCCGCGGGTGGTGCCGGCGCAGTTGACGACCACGCCGGGGTGGACCGCGTCCAGGAAGCGGGTGAGCGCCCCGGGGCTGCCGGTGGCGAGGTCGAAGCGGACGTCGGCGTCGTCCCCGCGGCCGAGGGCGGTGAGCTGGACGGCGGGGTCGGCGAGCAGGCGGTCGGCGACATAGCGGCCGAGGTACCCGTTGGCGCCGATGAGCAGCACCCTCATCGTGCGTCCCCCCTGAGCGCGTGTCGGGTGGTCGGGTGGACGTTCATGTATGGACTCCTCATGCGGATCGAGGGAAGCGGGTTGGATTCCGCCGGCTCCGGCCGCGGGTTCGGCGCCCGCCCGTGGGGGCGGGGGCCGGATGGGGGGTGAGGTCCGCGGTGTGGGGGCCGGAGGGTGGGGAGCGGCGGCATCGGGGCGCCGCGCCGAGGGGGGTGTGGGGTGGGCGTGCGGCGGGTCATGGCCGGTGTGCCTCCGCCGCGTCGGTGAGGGGGGTGCCCCCGTGCCGGTCGGGCGCGGGGGCGGGCGGGTGTGCGCAGGCGCCGGTGAGCGCCCGCAGTCCGCAAGCCAGGAGGCCCAGCCCCGCGACCGCGCAGGCGAGCGCGGGGACCGCGGCCGGTCCGGCGGCGGCGACCAGGTGCGTCACGGGGGCGCCGAGCGGTGCCAGCCCCGGCAGCCGGGCGGCCAGGACGAGGGCCAGGGCCGCCGCTTCGAGGGCCACGGCCAGGCCCGTACCGGCCGCCGCCGCGCCGGGGAAGCCGTGCACCGTGAGCAGCCGGGCGAGGAAGAGCAGCCCCGCCAGCGCGACCGCCGCCGCGACGCCGTACCGCCCGCCGGGGCTCCCCCAGGCGCCGAGCAGCAGCGCGGCACCGACGGCCGGCGCCCCCGCCGCGGCGGCGAAGAGCAGCGTGGTCCCGAGGAGCAACGGCCGTACGCGGGCGGCGAGTTCGGCCAGCGCACGGCTGACGGCCAGCCGGCGCCGGGCCCGCACCGCGAAGATCCGCGCGCACCCGGCGGCCGGGGCGACCGCGCAGACCAGCCCGACGGCGGCGGCGACGGCCGCCCGGGGATGCGGACCGGGCACATCAGGCCCGCCGGACAGCAGTTGGGCCAGCAGCCAGTCCCCGTAGACCGCGTACCCCACCAGCCAGGCGGTCCACAGCAGCGCCGTACGGGAGCCGCGGCCGCGACGGGGACGCAGCGGTCCGTGCCGCAGCGCCAGCCGCAGCGCGAGGAGGGTCAGCAGCACCCCTGCCGCGTCAACCACCGTCCGGACGTGGGGCGTTGCGGACGTGGCGGAGGCATGGGCGGCGACCGTGGCGAGGCCGATCGCGCCGGGCAGCAGCTGCACCGCGCCGCGCGCGGCCCCGCCCCCCGCAGCCGTGGCCTCCGGGTCCGGCGCCCGCTGCACGGCGGGGCGCTCCGGCCCGCCCGCGCGCGGGACCCGGGCGTAGAGCTCCTCGGCCAACGAGAAGACATCGCGGTGCCGGAAGCGGGCGGCGGCGCGGTCGGTGACCCCGTGCACCTCCAGCCCGGCGGCGATCTCCAGCGGGTCGACGGCCCGTTCGCACAGGTCGCGATGACGGTGCATCAGGACCTTTACGGGATCGGCCGGCCCGAACCGGGGGGCCGGGCGGGCGGCCGGAGCCGCGGCCTCGCTCTCGGGGACGGTCATGCACCCTCACCTCTCCCAGCCTCTCCCCCCGCCCGGTCGGCCCGCTCGCCCCGCGCCCAACTCGGCGGGCGGGCGGCGGCCGTCGGCGACGGCCCGCAGGGCACCCGGATCTCGGCGGGCCGGGCGAACGGCCGCGGGACGCCGCCCCCGGCCGCGGCGCCGCACCCCGCCGGACCGACCGGTCCGCGTGCGAGCAACTCCGCGTAGATGCCACGAAATGCCGTGAGGTTCTGCTCGACGGTGAACAGTTCGAGGGCCCGGGCGCGGGCCGCGGCGCCCAGCCGGGCGCGCCGCTCCGGGTCGGTGAGCAGCGCCCGGCAGGCGTCCGCCAGCGCGCGGGGGTTGCGCGGCGGGACCACCAGACCGGTGCCGCCGATCACCTCGCAGACCGCGCCGGTGTCGGTGGAGACCGTGGCCCGGCCGCAGAACATCGCCTCCACCAGGGAGCGCGGGAAGCCCTCGACAGTACTGGAGAGCACCAGCACGGTCGCGGAGGCGTAGACGTCGACGACGGTGGGCGCGGTGGGGTCGCCGATCTCCTCGAAGCTGACCGGGGACTCCCCGGCCGTCCGGTCGTCGACGGCCTCGTCGGGGAAGAGCTGGACGGCCAGCGCCCGGCACTGGGCGCGGTAGCCGGCGGCCTCCGGGTCGGCGCCGAGGCCGCCGATGATCCTCAGCCGGGCGCCCGGCACGGCCCGGCGGAGCTCGGCGAAGGCGTGCAGCAGCCCGATGAGGCCCTTGTCCGGGCCGATGGCGCCGGTCCACACCAGGGTCGCGGAGTCGTCCGCCGCGGCGTCCGGGACCTCCGCGAACGGGCCCGCGTCCATGCCCGGGTAGACCGTGCGCAGCCGCGCCGGGTCCGCACCGCAGCGCTCCTGCCAGCGGCGGGCCCGGCCGCTGCCGGGGGTGATCAGCGCGGCCTGGGCGTAGGTCTCGGCGGCCAGCGCACGCCGGAACGCGGCGAGCAGCACGCGCACCGGGGCCGGCCGCGGTGCGCCGGGGTGCGCGAGGTAGTGCTCACGCAGCCGCACGCCGTGCTCGGTCACCAGGAGCGGCGTCCCGAAGAAGCGCTTGGCCAGCAGCCCCGGGAGGGCGGCGGTACCGGCCGAGGCGGCGTGGCACAGAGCGACCCGGGCCAGGCCGTCCTCGCCATACCAGTCCAGGGACAGCGGCCGCAACGCCGACTCCAACTCCGCGACGCACGCCAGGAGATCGGCGACCTGGGCCCCCTGGACGGCGGACGGCGCACCGGGACCGTGACAGGCCGCCTCCAGCACGCGGACGACATCCTCGCCGCGGAGCAGCGCGGGCAGCGCGACGCCGGTACGGGCGAGATCGGCGAGCCCGTACAGACCGCTGCCGAAACGGTCCGCCTGCCCGTCCACCGCGGACCGCTCACCGGCCGACGCCGCCACACAGGCCGCCACGAGGTCACCGAAGTGCTCGGCGAAGCGGCGCCGCGCCCGCCGGCCGACCCGCGGCCGCGCCGCCGGCACCTCCCCCCACAGCCGCGCCCGCCCCGTCAACGTGACATTGGCCGGAAGTTCGGCCGGATCGCGGGCCTCCGGCCGGGAATGCGCGATGAGCGCGTACAGCGCGAAGTCATGGCCGGCGAGCCCGCGCACGAGCCGCTCGCACCACCCCTGCGCCTCACCGAACGCGTAGGGATAACCACCCTCGGTGAGCAGTCCGATGCGCACGACGGCACCCCCGTCCTCCCATATCGGCGTCCTGGCGCGGCCCGTCCCCGCCACTCGCAGGAAGAAGCTATGCAAAAGGGCCGGTGGCGCGATGGACGGTTGTCCATCGCGCCACCGGAAGGGGTGAACACGCGTGACTTTCCACCCCTGGGGGCGTTTCCGCGCGCTAAGGGAGCGCCGAGCGACCGCCCGCCAGGGCACTCAGCCCGCGAACTCCCCGCACTTGACGGCCCCGACGAACCGCGCCCAATCGACGACGCGCAGGGAGGGGCGCCCGGCTCAGTGCCCGGTCGGGTACGGCCAGGAGTTGGGGCGGCAGGTCACCCCGTCCGTGGTGAGGAACTTGGTCTGCTGCATCATCACCGGGGCCAACATGCCCTGCCGGGAGCAGGATTCGTGGTTGTGGCCGAGACGGTGGCCGACCTCGTGGTTGATCAGCATCTGGCGGTAGGCCAGCATCTTGTCGGGGCCGTAGGTCTTGGCGCCCTGCGCCCACCGGTAGGCGTTGATCATCACGCGCTGGGTGGCCGCCGAGTCACAGGAGACGTTGTCCTCGGTGGTGTCCAGGCCCGACCTGGCGCACCACGCGGCGGTGGTGCCGGGGCTCGCCAGCGTGATCACGAAGTCCGCGTCGCCGGACCCCACGCGCTGGAAGGCCCGCTGGCCGCCGTGCGCCCAACTCCGGTCGTCGTTGAGGGTCTTGTGGACCGCCTCGGCGAACAGGTCGCCGTCCAGCGGAAGTCCCCGCTCCATGTCCACCCGGTAGCGCAGCACCTTCCCGTGGCCGGGCGCCTTGGCGTCGCCGCCGACCGGGTGGAACTGCCCGCTGGCGGTCAGCTGCGGGTCCAGCGGGAAGACCTGCGTCATCTGGGTGGCGTAGTCGGCGGCCTTGGCGTCCCCGACCTGCGGGCGCGGGGCCTGGTCGGTACCGCCGTCGTTGCGGTCGTCGCCGCTGCGGGGCTGCGGGCCGCCGCCGCTGTCCTGGCGCTGCTCGGCGACCTGGCCCGCGATGACGACGGCGAGCGCGGTGGTCACCGCGGCGGCCGCCGCACCGGTCAGCGTCCGCGCCTTGCCGCCCTTGCGGCCCCCGCGTGCGGCGGTCGCGGTCTCGTCCTCGGGCGGTACCTCGTCGCCGTCGGCCGGGAACCCGTCGACTCCGGCGGGGCGTACGGGCGGAGCGGCCTCGGCCGGCCCGCCGGGGACCTGCTCCAGGGGCTCCGTGACGCCCCGCGGGGCGCGCACGGGCGGGACCGGCGGCGCGGACGGTCCGTCGAACGCCTCCACGTAGTCGCGCCGCGGGCCCGATCCGCCGTCCGGCGAGGCCACCGGCACACCGAACGCGGGCGTCCCGGTGCCGGGCGCACCGGAGGCCGGGCCGGCGGGCCTGGTCTCGGGCTCGCCGGTCCGGGGGCGGGGGATGCGCACACCGGCCGGCATCTGCGGCGCGGACGGCGCCCCCGCGGGGCGGGCGGCCGCCGGCCGCGCCGGGGTCGCGCCCCAGCCGCCGCCGGCCTCGTGCTGCTCGGGATGGCCGCCGCGCACCGTCCCGTCGCCCTCCGCCGGGCCGGACCTCCGGCGGCGGCGCCCCGTCCCCGGGACGTACGGCGTACTGCCTGCGGGCTCGGCCGCTTCACCGGCCGGGCCCTGCGCTCCACTCTGGCGACTGTGTCGTCCCACGCGCCGTCAACTCCCGTTCGCGGCGGGCTGTTCGACACCGGTTGCGCCGGCGGCCGTCGCCGGCTCCGCCGCCACGGAGTCGACCAGTTCGCGGACCGCCCGCGCCACCACGTCGGGATACTCCATCATCGCCACGTGCCCCGCCTCCGGAAGTGTCAGCAACCGCGAGCCGCGGAACGCCGCGGCCGCCCGCCGGGCCATCCGGAAGGACACCAGGCGGTCGCGTCCACCGTAGACGAGGAGCGTGGGTGCCAGGACCCGTTCGGCCTGGCGCCAGAGATTGTGCTGGCCACCGAGGGTGTAGGCGCCCACCAGGGCGCGCGCCGACTCCTCCATCACCTCCCAGAAATACGGGAGTTCCAGCCGCCGGGCGTACTCCTCGACGGCGGCGTCGAAGCCCCCGGGGGTGACCCGGGAGGGGTCGCCGTAGCACAGCGCCAGCACCTCGCGGGTGCGCTGCTCGGGCGTCCAGTCGCGGGTGAGGCGGCCGAACAGCCGGGCCACGCCGGGGACCGCGAGCAGTGCGGTGGGCATCGCCGTGCGCTGCGGCCGGAGTTCGGGCAGCGCGGGCGAGATGAGGGTGAGGGTGCGGACCAAGTCGGGGCGGACGGCGGCGACCCGGGTCGCGGCGGCGCCGCCCATGGAGTTGCCGATGAGGTGGACGGGGCCGCGGCCGACCGCGTCGAGGTAGCGGATGACCGCGCGGGCCTGCGCGGAGACCGCGTAGTCGCCGTCCTGAGGGGGCGGTGACTCACCGCAGCCGGGGAGGTCGATCGCGGCGCCGTCCAGCCGGTCGGCGAGCAGCGGCATCAGGGCCGACCAGTTCTGGGACGAGCCGCCCAGGCCATGGACGTACAGCGCGGGCTCGCGGGCCGGCGCGGCGGCGTCCGCCGGGGCGCCCGGGCGCGCGGCCGGGGTCCGGACCGCCATCGTCAACCGCGGCGGCGAGACCAGCGTCAACCGCTCGACCAACTCGTCCGGGGCCCCTGAACCGGCCGGCGGAACCGGGAGGGCGGCGGCTGTCGCGGCGTCCGGCGACTCGGTCGAAGACATGGTCTCGATGTTACGAGACGATCACGCCCCCGATCGTGTGTTCGCCGTCACACACCGCATCGCGCGGTTGCGGGCACTCTCCTAGGCTCGTATCTAGGGCGGCCGCCCACGACGGGCCACGGCCCCAGGCGAGCACCGGGAAGGGAGCCATCATGCGCGTCGACCCGACAGAACCCGACACCTTCAAGGAAGCGGCCGAGGCTCCGACCATCACCAGGATCGGCGTGGAGGAGCCGGAAGCCGACACCGCCGAGAAGTACTCCGAACTCGCGGCGCAGCGCGAGGAGAAGGTGACCGGCAGCAGCTTCTCCGCGAACGAGGCGGACCGCGCCGAACAGGCCCGGGTCGTCGAGCTCAACGAAGACGAATACCGATGACCTGGGGCGTTATGTCGCCTTCGGAGAGCGGAGCCGGGCAGAATTTCTCCCCGCGGACCGCGCACAGCCCCGTTACCCAAAAGTACGATGACGGCCGCGGTGCACCACCTTGTACGGGCCGCGAACGGAACGATCTCTGGGAGGCAGCGTGAGCGCCATCGAGCAGACCGAGGCGGCGCGCCCGCGGGGCACACGCCTGCCACGACGAGCGCGGCGCAACCAGCTCCTGGGCGCGGCCCAGGAAGTCTTCGTCGCGCAGGGCTACCACGCGGCGGCGATGGACGACATCGCCGAGCGGGCGGGCGTCAGCAAGCCGGTGCTCTACCAGCACTTCCCCGGGAAGCTGGAGCTGTACCTGGCCCTGCTCGACCAGCACTGCGAGGCGCTGCTGCACTCGGTGCGCACGGCTCTTGAGTCGACCTCCGACAACAAGCTGCGGGTGGCGGCCACCATGGACGCCTACTTCGCGTACGTGGAGGACCCGGGCGGCGCCTTCCGGCTGGTCTTCGAGTCGGACCTGACCAACGAGCCGGCCGTGCGCGAGCGGGTGGACAAGGTGTCCCTGGAGTGCGCCGAGGCGATCAGCGCGGTGATCGCCGAGGACACCGGGCTGTCGCGGAACGAGTCGATGCTGCTGGCCGTGGGCCTGGGCGGGGTCTCCCAGGTGGTGGCCCGGTACTGGCTCTCCTCGGAGAGCACCGTCCCCCGGGAGACCGCGGTGCAGCTGCTGACCTCGCTCGCCTGGAAGGGCATCGCCGGTTTCCCGCTGCACGGCAACGACACACACTGACCGTGTTCGCTGCTGGCGTGGTCGGCGACGTCCGTTTCCGTCCCCGTACCGGGCTAATGTGTGCTGCGTACCGCGCGGCTGGCCGCGCACCCTTCCCCAGCTGACGTTGGGGAACCCAGAGCATTCGGAGGGACAGAAGCCGTGGAGGTCAAGATCGGCGTGCAGCACGCACCCCGCGAGATCGTTCTGGAGAGCGGGCAGTCTGCCGAAGAGGTCGAGCGCGCCGTGAGCGACGCGCTCTCCGGCAAGTCGGAACTGCTGACCCTGGTGGACGACCACGGTCGCAAGGTCCTCGTCGCATCGGACCGGGTGGCCTACGTGGAGCTCGGCGAGCCCACCGCCCGCAAGGTCGGCTTCGGCGCTCCCTGAGCGACGGCACCGCATCGGCGCTGACGCGCCATCACCGACACGGGGCGGGGGGCCGCGGGACCAGGGTTTTACGGGGCGCCGCCCCCGGGGGGGGCCCCGCACCAGGCGGGGTGGCGCCCGGCCCCCGCCGGGGTAGTCGTCAGGGGTTTGCCGG
>NZ_JBIVOW010000008.1:0-88230 GCF_044754325.1 Streptomyces sp. NPDC093097 | reverse complement strand
TGTTTGTTTTGTTGTTGTTCTGCGACCTCCTTCCGCGCCGCGCGTCGCGGTCCGTTGGGGCCCCGCCCGCCCTGCGGGGGGGCGCCCGCGGGGGGGGGGGGGGGGGGGCCCCCCCCCCCGCCCCGTGTCGTCGCCGCTCTCCTGCCGGTGTGCCGCCGGTCCCCTGCCGGTGTCCTCGACGGCTCTTGCCCGGTGGCCCGACGAAGGCGCACGCTGAGCCAAGAGGCAGGTCCCGCCGGAGGGTTGTCGCCGGTGGTGCCTGGGTACGACCGCCTACGACCGATGTGTTCGACCGATCGGCCTCGTCAGCGGGAGGGACCACATGATCTGGGAAGCGCTCGGCGCCGTGCTCATCGGATTCGCCATCGCCCTGTCCGCGCGACGGTGGCTGCCCGAGCGGTTCCCCGACGCCACCCTGACGCTGGCCACCGGCCCGGTCGCCGCGCTCCTCGGCGCGCTGCTGACCCGCTCGATCCTGGGCCCCGGCTATCCGCTCCAGGTGATGATCGCCGCGCTCGCGGTGGGCGCCGCGCTGCTGTCGGTCCTGGTACGGCCGCCGCGCCGCCACCCCCGTCGCCCGGCCGCCCCGATCAAGCGCCACCGGCCGGCCTGCTGACCGGCCGGCCTGCTGACCGGCCGGCCTGCTGACCGGCCGGCCTCCGGCGCCCCCGCGCCGGGCCCCGTCAAAACTCCCGTCGTCGGCCCGAAGAGCAGGCCGGGCGCCGCACGGCGGACGGGAGTTCGTCGACCGGGACCGCGTCAGGCCGCCAGGCCCAGCGCCGCCATCCGCTTGGTGTGCGCCTCGGTGATCCGGGAGAACATCCGGCCCACCTCGGCCAGGTCGAAGCCGTCGGCCAGCCCGCCGACCAGCATCGTGGAGAGCGCGTCGCGGTCCGCGACCACCCGCTGGGCCTGCGAGAGCGCCTCACCCATCAGCCGCCGGGCCCACAGCGCCAGCCGCCCGCCGACCCGCGGATCGACGTCGATGGCCGCCCGGACCTTCTCCACCGCGAAGGTCGCGTGCCCGGTGTCGTCCAGCACCGCCAGCACCAGATCGCGGGTGTCGGAGTCCAGCCGGACCGCGACCTCGCGGTAGAAGTCACTGGCGATCGAGTCGCCGACGTACGCCTTGACCAGGCCCTCCAGCCAGTCCGACGGCGCGGTCTGGCGGTGGAACTCGTCCAGCGCGGCGGCGAACGGCTCCATCGCCTCGTTGGGCTCCGCCTCGATCTCGGACAGCCGGTCCCGGAGCCGCTCGAAGTGGTGGAATTCCGCCGAGGCCATCTTGGCCAGTTCGGCCTTGTCGTCCATCGTGGGCGCGAGCTTGGAATCCTCCGCCAGACGCTCGAAGGCGGACAGCTCGCCGTAGGCGAGCGCGCCGAGCAGATCGATCACGGCGGCCCGGTACTGCGGGTCCGCGGAGGCCACGTCCCAGTCCTGAGCGGCGATTCCGGTGTGTTCCTGCGCGTCGGCAGCGGCGTTGTCAGGCGTCTCCATGCCCGCACAATAGCCCGCCCGGCGGGCCCTGGAAGGCCCTGGTCAACCATGGCCGGACCACCCGTCGGTGTGAGCGCCGCCACTGGTCGGGCGTGCCGTGATGAATTCCTCAGTCATACACGCCTTCGGATTCGACGGCGTCATCCGGGGTAGAGTGCTAAAGGACCCGCCGAGTATCGGTGGGTCGTTCCACGAAAGCGGATGCCCGGTCGGTGGCCCGATCGGCTCCAACCGACCGCCCTCCGCGCGGCGCGTGCCCACGTACGCACGGCAGGAGGGACACCGCTCGCGGCGAGAGTGCCTGAGCGACGGCAGTGGTCCCGCATCGTCCGGCCCCTTCAGGTCGGCGCCGTACGAACACGTACGACGGTGCGGTACGACCCCCTCCGCCGCCTCCCGCCGCGTCTCACAGAAGAGGCAAGACTCTGTCTACGACGTTTCGAGATCTCGGGATCTTCCCCGAGACCGCCGAGGCCCTGGAAGCCGTCGGCATCGTTTCCCCCTTCCCCATCCAGGAGCTGACGCTCCCCGTCGCCCTCTCCGGCAACGACGTCATCGGCCAGGCCAAGACCGGCACCGGCAAGACGCTCGGCTTCGGCCTGCCGCTGCTGGAGCGGGTCACCGTCCCCGTCGACGTCGAGGCCGGCCGGGCCGCGCCCGAGCAGCTGACCGAGGCGCCGCAGGCCCTCGTCGTCGTGCCCACCCGCGAGCTGTGCCAGCAGGTCACCAACGACCTGCTGACCGCCGGCAAGGTCCGTAACGTCCGGGTGCTGGCGATCTACGGCGGCCGCGCGTACGAGCCGCAGGTCGAGGCGCTGAAGAAGGGCGTCGACGTGGTCGTCGGCACGCCCGGCCGGCTGCTCGACCTCGCGGGCCAGAAAAAGCTCAGCCTGTCGCAGGTGCGCACGCTCGTCCTGGACGAGGCCGACGAGATGCTCGACCTGGGCTTCCTGCCCGACGTCGAGAAGATCATCCAGCAGCTGCCGGCCAAGCGGCAAACCATGCTGTTCTCGGCGACCATGCCCGGCCAGGTCATCTCGCTGGCCCGCCGCTACATGTCCCAGCCCACGCACATCCGCGCCACCGCGCCGGACGACCAGGGCGCGACGGTCGCCAACATCACCCAGCACGTCTACCGCGCGCACTCCCTGGACAAGCCGGAGATGGTCGCCCGCATCCTCCAGGCGGAGGGCCGCGGGCTGGCCATGGTGTTCTGCCGCACGAAGCGGACCGCCGCCGACATCGCCGACCAGCTCGCCCGCCGCGGCTTCGCGTCCGGCGCGGTCCACGGCGACCTCGGCCAGGGCGCCCGCGAGCAGGCGCTGCGCGCCTTCCGCAACGGCAAGGTCGACGTCCTGGTCTGCACCGACGTCGCCGCCCGCGGTATCGACGTCGAGGGCGTGACGCACGTCATCAACTACCAGTCGCCCGAGGACGAGAAGACCTACCTGCACCGCATCGGCCGCACCGGCCGGGCGGGCGCCAAGGGCACCGCGGTCACCCTCGTCGACTGGGACGACATCCCGCGCTGGAAGCTGATCAACAAGGCGCTGGACCTGGCGTTCGACGAGCCGGAGGAGACCTACTCCACCTCCCCGCACCTCTACGAGCAGCTGGACATCCCCCAGGGCACCAAGGGCGTGCTGCCGCGCGCCGAGCGGACCCGGGCCGGGCTGGCCGCCGAGGAGCTCGAGGACCTGGGCGAGACCGGGGGCCGCGGGCGCGGCCGGCGGTCCGGCGGCCGGGCCGAGAAGGAGACCCGGGAAGAGCCCCGGCGGACCCGGACGCCGCGCCAGCGGCGCCGGACCCGCGGCGGCGCGCTGCTGGACGGCGCGAGCGCCCAGGACGCGCCCCAGGCGACGGACCCGGCACAGGCCGCGGTGGACACCGCCGAGGGCTCCGAGGCCACCGCGGCACCGCGGACGCCCCGGCGTCGGCGCCGTACCCGCGGTGCGGTGGCGGCCGTGGCCTCCGAGGCCGCGACCGCCGAGGCGCGGGAGGCCCGTGAGGCCGCGGCCGGCGACGCCGTCGCCGCCGCAGCGGTGCCGGCTCCCGCGGCCGACGCGGACGCCGAGGCGCCGGCCAAGCCGCGCCGTCGCCGTACCCGTGGCGCCGCCAAGGCCGCCGTGGAGACCGTGACCGAGGTGGTCGAGGCCCCGCAGACCGTGGTCGAGACGGCGCAGGAGACCGCGCCGGCGCCGGCCGCGGAGGAGACCGCCCCGGAGAAGCCCAAGCGCGCTCCCCGTAAGCGGGCCGCGGCCAAGAAGGCGGCGCCCGCCGTGGAGGCCGCCGAGGTCGCGACGGTGAGCACCGCCGTCGTGGACGCCGAGGTTCCGGCCAAGCCCAAGCGCACCCGGAAGACCGCCGCCAAGAAGGCCGTCGCCAAGCCCGCCGCCGAGGCGGCCGTGGAGACGGCCGAGGGCGCCGACGCCGCGCCGGCGAAGCCCAAGCGGACCCGGAAGACGGCCGCGGCCAAGGCCGCCGCCGCCGAGCCGGTCACCGCCGAGGCCGCCGACGAGGTTCCGGCCAAGCCCAAGCGCACCCGGAAGACCGCCGCCAAGAAGGTCGCCCCGGAGACGCCCGAGGCCGCGGACGGCGCCGAGGCCAAGCCCAAGCGCGCGCCCCGTAAGCGGACCACCGCCAAGAAGGCGGCGGCGCCCGTGGAGGCACCGGCCGAGAGCTGAGCTTCCTGGCCCGACGGCACCTGACGACCCGGCCCCGCCCTTGTGCGGGTGCCGGGTCGCCGGCGTTCCGGGGCCCTTATCAGCTGCCGGGCGCCGCCGCCCTCCGAAGCGCGTTTCCGCCGGTCAGCCCGGTAATCTCACCCCCATGAGCACGCCGCCCACCCTCACTCTGCCGCCGTGCGCCCGGGCGTACCGGCTCGACACCGAACGCGGTGCGTTCGCCGTGCACGAGGCCCGTCCCGACGGGGCGCCGCGCGGCACCGCCCTCCTGGTGCCCGGCTTCACCGGCAGCAAGGAGGACTTCATCGCCCTGCTGGCGCCGCTGGCCGCGGCCGGCTTCCGGGCGATCGCGGTGGACGGCCGCGGACAGCACGAGACCCCCGGACCGCGCGACCAACAGGCTTATGCGCAGCAGGAGTTGGCGCTGGACGTACTGGCCCAGGCGCGGGCACTGCGGGGAACCGCCGGCGGCCCGCCGCATCTGCTGGGGCACTCCCTGGGCGGGCTGGTCTCCCGGGCGGCCGCGCTGCGCGATCCGGCGGCCTTCCGTTCGCTGACGGTGCTCAGTTCCGGGCCGGCCGCCCTCGACCCGTCCCAGCAGCACCGGGTGCGGATGCTGATCGACGCGCTCGGCACGATGTCCATGGAGCAGGTGTGGGAGGCGATGCGGGCGCTGGATCCGCCCGCCACCGACGCCGCGGGGTCCGCCGGGGCGACGTCTCCGGAGCCGGGCATCGCCGCCTTCCTGCGGCAGCGCTGGCTGAACACCGTCCCCGAGCAACTGATCGCGACGGGGCGGCAGATGCTGACGGAGCCCGACCGGGTCGAGGAGCTGGCCCGCACCGGGCTTTTGGTGCACGTCGTCTCCGGGGCCGTCGACTACGCCTGGCCGGTGCCGCTGATGGACGCGATGGCCCGCCGGCTGTCCGCCCGGCGCACCGTCGTCGAGGGCGCCGAGCACTCCCCCAACGCCGAACGCCCGGAGCAGACCGCCGAGGCGCTGGCCGGCTTCTGGCGCGAGACCGGCTGACCTGCGCGGCCGGCGGGGCGTGGCGCAGACGCCAGGCGCTGTCGTCGGACTTCCGCCTGCCGGTCGCCGCCCGGCCCGCCCCACGGGCAGCCGGCAGGGCTGCGGCAACAGGGCCTAGAAGCGCCCCTGGACGTGGTCCCAGAACCCGTCGCGCAGCACCCGCCGCAGGTCGGCGTGGCCGCGCAGGGAGTGCTTGAGCAGCGCCTCCGCCGCGGTGAGCAGTTCCTGGTCGACGGTGCCGGGCAGATACGGATGGCCGGGCAGCAGTTCGGCCACCCACGCCGGACCGCGCTCCGAGAGCCACTGGCCGGCGACCCGCGCCCCCACGAACCGGACCTCCTCACGGGAGGGCACCGGCCCCTCGCCGGCCCCCGGCTCGGCGCCCTCGCCGGCCGTGCGCCGGGTGACGTAGGGCTTGCAGAAGTCCAGGTCGAAGATGCGGGCGCTGTCCACCTCCCACATCAGCGGCTCGGCCTGGTTGCGGCCGCCCGGGGCCTCGATGCCCCACAGGTGGACCCGGGCGCCGTAGCCCTGGGCCGCCTCCACCGCGGAGACCAGGTCCTCGTCGCCGCCGATCAGGACCGCGTCGCTGATCGCCCGGTGCCGGGCCAGCGACTCCAGATCCGTGCGGATCAGCGAGTCCACGCCCTTTTGCTGGTTGTGTGCGTTGAGGTTGCCGAGCCGGACCTTGACGTCGGGGAGCTCGGCGATGCGCTGCTGCTCCTGGGTGTGGATCCGGCGGCGGGCGCCGTCGTACCAGTAGACCCGCAGCAGCCGGCTGTCCGGGAAGATCGTGCGCGCCTTGTCGATGAAGGCCTCGATGATCCCCTCGGCGTCGAGCTCGAACGCCCTGCGGTCCTCGGTGCCGGCGACCAGCCGCCCGGCCGCCGCGTAGACGTAGCCCGCATCGGCGAAGACGGCGTGGGTGGACGGTGTGGTGGCAACCTCCGCGAGGACCCGGGCGAGCAGCTCGTTGGTGCGCTCGATGCCGGCGGCGAGCGCCGTGAGGTCGGTGGTGCCCATGGGCTGGAGGTCGTTCATTGCGGACCCATTGTCCTGGCGGGCGCTCGACGGGCACAACCACACCGGCGTCCGCATCTACATTCCTTAGACCATGAAAATTTTTCTTTAGCGTAGGGAATCATTTCACCCTGCGGCTCGTTATACCTCCATGGAACGCCCGACGAGGAAGCCGGGCGGTTCCGCCGAAGAGTTCTCCACAGGAGGATCAGACGAAGGGAGAAGCCCGTATGCGCTTCGAGATCATGCGCCTGGACGATGCCGACGGCGCCGCCGTGGACAGCACCGTCGTGGACGCCGCCTCCGTCAACAAGATCGTGCAGCAGGCCGCCGCCATAGGGCAGCGCATCTACATCCGCCCGGCCGAGGCCACTGCCGCCCACTGATCGCCGACCGCTGACCGCGCCCCGCAACGACGACGTACGACGACGCGCCACCGACGACGAGACGCAAAGCCCCCGCACGGACACGCCGTGCGGGGGCTTCGTCGTCACCGGGGCCCACTCAGGTCCCCTGGACCACCTGCGTCACACCGTTGATGATCTGCTGCACGGCGAGCGCGGAGAGCATCATCCCGGCCAGCCGGGTCACCAGGACCACCCCGCCGTCCTTGATCACGCGGATGATCACCAGCGAGAACCGCATCGTCACGTAGAGCACCAGGTGGATCGCCACGATCGCGGTCCAGACCGAGACCTGAGCGGCGACGCCGTGCGCGTGCTGCACCGCGAGGATCACCGAGACGATCGCGCCCGGACCGGCCAGCAGCGGCATGCCCAGCGGCACCAGCGCCACGTTGACGTCCTTGGTCTGGGTCGGCTCCTCGGACTTGCCGGTCAGCAGGTTCAGCGCGACCAGCAGGAGCAGCAGCCCGCCGGCGATCATCAGCGCGGGCGTGGAGATATGCAGCCGCCCCAGGATCTGCTTCCCGAAGAGGCCGAAGACGGCGATCACGCAGAACGCGACGATGGCGGCCTGCCAGGCCATCTTGCGCTGGACCTTGGCGGGGCGGCCGGCGGTCAGGGCGAGGAAGATCGGGGTGATACCCGGGGGGTCCATGATCACAAATAGCGTGACAAAGAGCGTACTGAAGACGGCGACGTCGAACACGGTGCTGGCCTTGCGGTGGTACGGACGATCGGAAGGAGACGCACGGGACCGGGCACGGCACGGCCGATGAGCGGCCCGTGGGTGAAGGGGAAGGGGAAGGGGAACGTGCGGCGCGCGCCCGGATCAGGGCCGGGCGCGCGGTGCGGCGGCCGGCCGGACGGCCGGTGCCCGCGGGCTCAGCCGCCGGCGCCGGGTACGGGGAAGGCGCCGGTGGCCCGGCGCACGATCTCCCCGTAGATCTCCGGGTCGGTGGTGCAGTCGCCGAGGCCACAGGTCTTGCGGCTGCCGTGGTAGTCGCTGGAGCCGGTGGTCAGCAGCCCGAGGTCGGCGGCGAGTCCGCGCAGCCGGGCCCGGGTCGGGGCGTCGTGGTCCATGTGGTCGACCTCGATGCCGTCCAGACCGGCCGCGGCCAGCTCGGCGATGGCGCTCTCCGGTACGCAGGCGCCGCGCTTGACGGCGAGCGGGTGCGCGAAGACCGCGATCCCGCCGGCGGCCTTGATCAGCCGGAGCGCGTCGAACGGGTCGAGCTCGTGCTTCTCGACGTACGCCCGGCCGTCGTTGGCCAGCCACTCGGAGGTGAAGGCGTCGGAGACCGAGCCGACCACGCCCAGGTCGACCAGGGCGGTGGCCACGTGCGGCCGGCCCACGGCGCCGTCGCCGGCGATCCGCGCCACCTGCTCCCAGGTGATCGGGACGCCCAGTTCGCGCAGCTTGCCGACCATGGCCCGGGCGCGCGGCACCCGGTCGTCGCGGACCAGCTCCCGCTCGCGGGCGAGTTCCGGCTCCTCGGGATCGAAGAGGTAGGCCAGCATGTGCAGGCTGGTCCCGTCGAGCCGGCAGGACAGCTCGGCGCCGGTGACCAGCGTCAGCCCCTCGGGCAGCGCGGCACGCGCCTCGGCGTGGCCGGCGACGGTGTCGTGGTCGGTCAGCGCGACCACGTCCAGGCCCGCAGCCGCGGCGTTGCGCACCAGCTCGGCGGGGGTGTCCGTGCCGTCGGAGGCCGTGGAGTGGGTGTGCAGATCGATACGCACGGCACGGTCTCCAGACTGCTGCGGGACGGATACGGCGGCGGCCCCGGAACGGGCACCGCACCGCGGGGTCCTGTAAGGACTACAGGGCATTACCACGGACTACAGAACAGAAGGATACCGGTCGGCCAGGCATGCCCTCGTCAGCCCGGCGCTCCCCGGACCGAAGATCCGCAGCCGTGGCAGCTTCCTCAGCTCAGAATCCTCGGCGACAGCGCCCCGCAGGGCAGCAGATCCACCTCGGCGCCAGCCTCCCGCAGGTCCGTCAGCACCAGCTCGTCGTACATCAGCAGTCCAGACTGCTCGGGCCAGGCGATGGCCCACAGCCACAGCCCCCGGGCCTCGCCCGCGAAGACCGCGCGGTCCGCCGGGGCGCCATGAACCTGCCACATCGGGGTCGGACGGCCGGCGGCGAGCACTTTGGCGTGCGGGGACCTGTCGACGTGCATATGGGGGCCGGGGTCGGGGCCGTCGATACCGGCGTAGCGAGAGCCGAGGCCGACGCCCAGTTCCTCGGCGATCAGCAGGAGTTCACCGGGCCCGCCGAGCGGACCGGGTCCGGAGCAGGCCACCGCGGTCGCCCGGCCGCCGCCGCGGTCGTCGCCGGCGCAGGCCACGCCGGTGAACAACCAGCCGACCGGCAGCGGCCAGGGCATCCACACGGGCACCTGCGCGCGGTGCACGACAACGCCGAGCGCCTCGACGCTCGGCGGGACGACCGGCTGGAGCGGGTGCACGGCACCATGGGCGGCGCACTGCCAGGTATCGGAAAAGAGACCGGGCGCCCTTACCCGGCCTCCGCACTTCGGGCAACTGGGTTCGCCCCTCATAAGGACCAACGGTCCTCCTGGGCCGCCGTCCCGTCAAGGACGATCACCCGACCGGTGTGCCTCTAATCACGTACCAGACCGCACACTTGGCCGGATTTCGCGCCCCGCACTTCCCACCGAAAAACTGGTTGTAACTTGCACTCTTTAGCTCGGCTAACTTATTGTGTGTAAACGTCAACGATTTTCGGAGCGCGTACAACAGGAAGGGGAACCCCGGCATGCACCACAGCGGCCACGGCGGTGGCACCCATGACGATCCCTTGGCCGATCCCCCGGGGGCCTCGCGCGGCGATTCCCCTCGCGGCGACGGCGGGCGACCGGCGGGCGGCACCTCGCTCCTCCGCCAGCCCATGGCGGTCTGGGCCACCGCGGGCGCCTCGGTCGTCGCCTTCATGGGCATCGGACTGGTCGACCCGATCCTCCCCTCCATCGCCAAGGGGCTGAACGCGTCCAACAGCCAGGTCTCCCTCCTGTTCACCTCCTACTTCCTGATCACCGCCGTGGCGATGCTGGTCACCGGCTTCGTCTCCAGCCGCATCGGCGGCCGCAAGACGCTGCTGGTCGGGCTGGCCCTGGTGGTGGTCTTCGCCGCACTGTCCGGCACCTCGTCGTCGGTCGGTGAGCTGGTGGGCTTCCGCGCCGGCTGGGGGCTGGGCAACGCCCTCTTCGTCTCCACGTCGTTGGCGGTGATCGTGGGGGCCGCGGCCGGAGGCAGCGCGGCGGCGATCCTGCTCTACGAATCCGCGCTCGGGCTCGGCATGGCCTGCGGCCCGCTGCTGGGCGCGGTGCTCGGCGACATGAAGTGGCGCTACCCCTTCTTCGGCACCGCGGTCCTGATGGCCATCGGGTTCATCGCCATCACCGTCTTCCTCAAGGAGCAGCCCCGGCCGGCCCGCAGGACCGCGCTGCTGGACCCGGTCCGGGCGCTGGGCCACGGCGGGTTGGCCTCGGCGGCCGTCGCCGCGTTCTTCTACAACTACGCGTTCTTCACGGTGCTGGCGTTCACCCCGTTCGTGCTGAACATGTCGCCGTACGCGTCGGGCGGGGTGTTCTTCGCCTGGGGCGTGCTGCTCGCACTGTTCTCGGTGATCCTGGCGCCCCGGCTCCAACGGCGCTTCGGCTCGCTGCGGGTGCTGGGCGGCTCACTGCTGCTGCTCGCCGCCGACCTGGTCGTCCTGGGCTACGGCGACCACACCACCGCGGTGGTCTGCACCGTCCTCTCCGGCGCCTTCATCGGCCTGAACAACACCGTCTTCACCGAACTGGCGCTGGGCGTCTCGGACGCCCCGCGGCCGGTGGCCAGCGCCGGCTACAACTTCGTCCGGTGGTTCGCGGCGGCGGCCGCGCCGTTCCTCGCCCCGAAGATCGCGGAGTGGACCGACCTCCACATCCCGTTCGTGATCGCGGCGCTGGCCGCGGCGATCGGCGCCGGCATCGTCGCGATCCGCCGCCGGGCGCTGACGCTACGGGCCGAGGAGCTCGAACCCCGGCACGCGACCGAGGACGGGGTCGCGGTCTTCGAGGACCGGTAGGCGGGGAGGCAACTGCCAGACAGCGAAAGGGAACTGACGCCCCGTCCGCGGACGGGGCGCCGGTTGCGGGCGGGGCCCGGCCTCCCCCTCAGTCCAGGGCCACGCCCGCCCGCTGCGGGTCGCGCAGATCGGTGCCCCGCTCCAGCCAGCGGGCCTGGAGCGCCTCGGCGCCGTGCACCCGCTTCCAGGCGGCCTCGTTCGGCGTCATCGGCAGCAGCGGCAGGAACCGCACCGGCTCCCGCTCCTCCCCCAGCTCCAGATCCTCGACGAGACCGCCGGCCGCCCCCACCAGAACCGAGGTGAACGGCGCCCCCGGCCACAGCGGCTCCCCCACGTCCAGCGACGCCCCGGGAGCCACGACCACGCCCTCGACCTGCGGCGACGCGGCGAGGACGGCGAGCGGCCGGAGCACCTTGTCGGTGTCCGCACGGCCGCCCCGCACGGAGATCAGGAGCTCGGCCCGGGGGCCGCGGTGCGGATCGGCGACCACCGCGGTGGGGTCGGCCATGGGCTGGGCCGACATCCCGAGCGTGGCGTAGCGGAACACGTCGCCGTCGACAAAGCGGAGCACCTCGATGCGGTCGGTACCGAGGAAGGTGATGGCGGCACGCGCGTCCGGTTCGCCCAGCGTCATGCGCAACCGGGCCTCGACCAGCTCAAGAACGTCAGACATGCGGCGAGCATAGGCGCCGGCCCCACGGCCGAGCGCACCCGCCGAGGGCGCTCGAAGAGATACCCGTCACAGCGCAGGGCAGCACTTCGTATGGAACGGGCAAAGGGAGGCTCTAGCGCTTCTGACGGCTGATAGCCTGCCGTCTGGTCAGGTAATGACGATCGTCCCCCAGCGGGGACTGGCCGGAGGAGGTGGGGCTGCGGTGGATCCGAGTCGACCGTGCAGTACCGACAGTTCTCCCGTCATCCCGCTCGCGCGACGAGCATTCTGATCCGAGAGCTTCCGTACCCAGCCGCACAGCGGCGAAACACCTGAAGTTCTTTTGCTCCGGACGCAGATGACGGAAGAGCGCCCCCGACTCTTACTTCCGTGATGTCAGCGAACTGCCGTCGGTAGCCCCGCACCGAGCGCCGCCCGCTTTGTGGACGTATGGCCTTCTCTCGCCTCGTACGTCCTCGTTCCGGGCCGCGTTGCGCCTGCGCCCGCCGCTGACGGCCGGCCCCGAAGGAGCCTGCCATGTCGATGATCCGCGACCTGCGCGCCGCCGTCCGTCCCGCCCGCCGCCGGGACGACTCCGGCTACCGCGCCGCCCCCGCCGCCGCGGCCTGCCCCAACAGCGCCGTCGTCGACTGCGGCATCTACCGCGACGGGCAGCGCGTGGCCGGGAACCTCACCCCGGCCGAGGCGATCGCCGGCGTCCGGGACGAGGGCGGCTTCGTCTGGATCGGTCTGCACGAACCCACCGAGGCCGAATTCGCCGGTATTGCCCGGGAGTTCGGGCTGCACCCGCTGGCCGTGGAGGACGCCGTCCACGCCCACCAGCGGCCCAAGCTGGAGCGCTACGACGACACCCTGTTCACCGTCTTCAAGACCGTGCACTACGTCGAGCACGCCGAACTGACCTCGACCAGCGAGGTGGTGGAGACCGGCGAGGTGATGTGCTTCACCGGCCCGAACTTCATCGTCACCGTCCGGCACGGCGGCCAGGGCTCGCTGCGTGCGCTGCGGCACCGCCTCCAGGAGGACCCCGAGCGCCTGGCCAAGGGCCCGTCCGCGGTGCTGCACGCCATCGCCGACCAGGTCGTCGACGGCTACATGGCGGTGGCCGGCGCGGTGCAGGACGACATCGACGAGGTGGAGATCGACGTCTTCAGCTCCGGCAGCACCGGCAGGGGCGCCGGCGGCAAGGGGGCCGCGAAGGGCGGCGACGCCGGGCGGATCTACCAACTCAAGCGCGAGGTACTGGAGTTCAAGCGCGCGGTGTCCCCGCTGCTGCGGCCGATGCAGCTGCTGAGCGAGCGGCCGATGCGGCTGGTGGACAGCGACATCCAGAAGTACTTCCGGGACGTCGCCGACCACCTGGCGCGGGTCAACGAGCAGGTGCTGTCCTTCGACGACCTGCTGAACTCCATCCTCCAGGCCAACCTCGCGCAGGCCGCCGTGGCGCAGAACGAGGACATGCGCAAGATCACCGCCTGGGCGGCGATCTTCGCCGTGCCGACGATGATCGCCGGCATCTACGGCATGAACTTCACGTACATGCCGGAGCTGAAGTGGAAGTACGGCTACCCGACGGTGCTGCTGGTCACGGTCGCCATCTGCCTGGGCATCCACCGCGGGTTCAAGCGCAACGGCTGGCTGTAGCGCCGGCGAGCGGCCCACCCGCCGGGGACGTACGACCCGGCGGCCTCACGCCGTCCGGGCATCCCGGGACCCCGGCCTCCGGGCCGATTAGGCTGAGGTCCATGACGGAGACGGTGGCACAGACCCTGCTGGACCAGGCCCTCATCGAAGAGGCCACGAAGAAGTCCGGCCTGGTCTGGGTGCGCGGGACGACGGGCCCGGCGCGGGCACTGTGGCACGTCTGGCATGACGGGGCGGTCTGCCTGGTGGGGGCGTCGGCCGCCGAGGACCGCCGGCGCGGCGGCGCGGCGGAGCAGCCGCTGGCCGATCTGGGGCTCACCGACGGCGGCACCGCGACGGTCACCGTGCGCAGCAAGGACAAGGGCGGCCGGCTGGTCGCCTGGCCGGCCGCGGTCCGCGAACTGGCGCCCGGCAGCGAGGAGTGGCGGGCCACCGTCGAGGAGTTGAAGGGCAAGCGGCTCAACGCACCGGACGCCGACACCCTCGTCGAGCGCTGGGCCCGGGAGTGCCGGGTGCTGCGGCTCGCCCCGGCCGGCGAGGCGGTGCAGCGCCCCGGCCGGATGCCGGAGGGTTCGCACGCCGAGCCGCCGCTGGCCTCCCCCGCAACCACCCGCCGGCCGGTCCCCGCCGCGCTGCCGAAGCTGCTGCGCCGGGCCGCGAAGGCCGGCCGGGGCCGCAAGGGCTGACCGGGGCCGCAGGCTCTGGCCGGCCGCGGCCGTCAGCCGGCGCCCGGGAGCTGCCTGCCGTAGTCGACGACCTGGTCCTGGTCGGGGGCCTTGAGGTCCACGCCCTTGCCCCAGTCGGCAAGCTTCAACTCGCCCGCGCCGCCGGCGCGCTGGAGCCGCACCGGATAGGGGGTGCCCTCCAGGGAGACGTCGAGGGTGCCGCCGGTGCCGGCACCGGCGGCCACCTGGACGGTGCGGACCCCGTCCACCTTCCCGCGGTTGCCGGCCGTCAGCTGACCGTGCAGACCGAGCAGCCCGGTGAGCAGGGTGTCCTTGTCGGTGAAGCCGCTGAAGCGCTGGTAGACCGGGTCGTCGGCGGGCACCTTGACGTACTTGTCGCCGAGCTTGGCGGCGCTGCCGCCGGGGCCGACGCCCGCGCCGGCCTTCTCCCCGGCCCAGAAGGACGCGTCGGCCTTCAGATAGAGCGCGCCGCCGACCCGCAGCACCTGGAAGGAGGCGGCCTTGGTGGTCACCTCGCCCCGGGCGCCGTCCTTGGCCAGGCGCATGTCCAGCGTGTAGGTGCTGCCCTGGCTGACGACCTTTCCGGAGAGCCGGACGGTGCCGGCCGCCGTGGCGGCGGCCTTCGCCTTGGCCGCGATCTGCGGGGCGGGCAGCTTGCCGACCCCGTTGGTGCCGGCGTCCGGATCGTCCGCGGCGCAGCCCGCCACCGTCGCGGCCAGCGCCGCGCACACCGCCGCCACCTGTGCCGCCCGCCCGATGCGTCGCGTTCCGGCCGGCGGTCGGCGGGTGGTGTCCGGGGGGATGGCGCTCACGTCGGTTCTGCCTCCTGATACGGGTGACCTCGACAGCTCACGGCAGCGTACCCGGGGGCCGGTGGCCCGTCGGCCCGCTACCGGGCGGCCACCATACGGCCGTTCCCACCGGGGCGCGGCCCACCCCGACGGGTTAGCCTGAACCCGAACCAATGCTTTGTTTTCTGATCAACAATGGAGCAATCCGGACGGAAAGGGAGAAGGGCGGCGCTTTTCATGGCGGTGGTCACTCCCCGGATCTTCGTCTCCCACCTCTCCGGTGTGGCCGTGTTCGACCCCAACGGCGACCAGGTCGGGCGCCTGCGGGACCTGGTCTCGCTGCTCCGGGTCGGCGACCGCCCGCCGCGGCTGCTGGGGCTGGTCGTCGAGGTGGTCAGCCGCCGCCGGATCTTCGTGCCGATGACGCGGGTGACCGGCGTGGAGTCCGGCCAGATCGTCACCACCGGCGTGGTCAACATGCGGCGCTTCGAGCAGCGGGCCTCCGAGACGCTGGTCTTCGGCGAACTGCTGGACCGGCGGGTGCGGTTGGTCGAGACCGGCGAGGAGGTCACCGTGCTCGACATCGGCATCACCCAGCTCCCGGCCCGCCGCGACTGGGAGATCGACAAGGTCTTCGTCCGGCGGGGCAAGGGCGGGCCGCTGCGCCGCCGGGGAGAGGTGCTGACGGTCGAGTGGTCGGCGGTGACCGGCTTCTCTCTCGAGGAGCACGGGCAGGGCGCGGAGAGCCTGCTGGCCACCTTCGAGCAGCTGCGCCCGGCCGATCTGGCCGGCGTCCTGCACCACCTCTCCCCCAAGCGCCGCGGCGAGGTCGCCGCGGCGCTCGACGACGACCGGCTGGCCGACGTCCTGGAGGAGCTGCCCGAGGTCGACCAGGTCGAGATCATCGGCAAGCTGAAGGACGAGCGGGCCGCCGACGTCCTGGAGGCGATGGACCCGGACGACGCCGCCGACCTGCTCTCCGAGCTGCCCGAGGAGGAGAAGGAGCGGCTGCTGACCCTGATGCGCCCGGAGGAGGCCGCGGACGTCCGGCGGCTGATGTCCTACGAGGAGCGCACCGCGGGCGGCCTGATGACCACCGAGCCGATCGTGCTGCGCCCGGACGCCAGCGTCGCGGACGCGCTGGCCCGGGTGCGCGATCCGGACCTCTCCCCCGCGCTCGCCGCCCAGGTGTACGTCTGCCGGCCGCCGGACGAGACGCCGACCGGCAGGTACCTGGGCCTGGTGCACTTCCAACGGCTTCTGCGGGACCCGCCGTTCACCCTCATCAGCTTCATCGTGGACACCGATCTGCCGGCCCTGCGGCCGGACACCCCGCTGCCCGAGGTGACCAGCTACCTGGCCGCTTACAACATGGTCGCGGCGCCGGTGGTGGACGAGAGCGGGGCGCTGCTGGGTGCGGTCACCGTCGACGACGTGCTGGACCATCTGCTTCCCGACGACTGGCGGGAGGCCGGGCTGCACGGCCGCCGGCCGGCCCACGGCGGCAGCGCCCGCCCGCACGGAACGGCCGCCGATGGGCGCTGAGGACCGGGAGGACGCCAGGGAGCGGCGGGCGCACGGCGCCTCGGCGGTGCGCCGGGGCGGCGCCGGGGAGCGGCACCGGGGGGCGGAGCCCCGGCCGCGGGTGCGGCTGGACCAACCGCGGGTGCCGCGCCGCACCTTCTTCCCCGAGTACGACCCGGAGGCGTTCGGGCGGCTCTCCGAGAAGATCGCCCGCTTCCTGGGGACCGGCCGCTTCATCGTCTGGATGACGGTCACCATCATCCTGTGGATCAGCTGGAACGTCACCGTGCCCGGCTCTCTGCGGTTCGACAACTACCCGTTCATCTTCCTGACCCTGGCGCTCTCGCTCCAGGCGTCCTACGCGGCGCCGCTGATCCTGCTGGCGCAGAACCGCCAGGACAACCGCGACCGGATCACCCACGAACAGGACCGCAAGCAGAACGAGCGCTCCATCGCCGACACCGAGTACCTGACCCGGGAGATCGCGGCGCTGCGGATGGGCCTGGGCGAGGTCGCCACCCGCGACTGGATCCGTTCCGAACTCGAAGATCTACTACGGGAGCTGGAGCTGCAGCGGACGCCCGACGGCGCATACCCCGAGCGTGACGGACGCGACCGCTGAGGGCCTTTCCGGAGGCGCCCTCAGCCGCCGTACCGCCCGCCCGTCGCCCGACCACCGCCCCTTGGGGGCGCGCTTCGCGCGGCCGTACTATCTGTTGCATGGCAACAGACACGCCCCAGCCCCACGGCTCCGTACCGAGCGAGGACGCGATCCGCGAAGCGCTCGCGACGGTCAACGACCCCGAGATCCACCGCCCCATCACCGAACTGGGGATGGTCAAATCGGTGGACGTCGCCGCGGACGGCTCGGTGGCGGTCGTGGTCTACCTCACCGTCTCCGGCTGCCCGATGCGCGAGACGATCATCAGCAGCGTCCGCGAGGCCGTCGAGCGGGTCCCCGGTGTCACCCGTGCCGGGGTCGAGCTCGAAGTGATGAGCGACGAGCAGCGGCGGGAGCTGACGACGGCGCTGCGCGGCGGCACCGCCGAGCGGGAGGTCCCGTTCGCCAAGCCCGGTTCGCTGACCCGGGTCTACGCCGTCGCCTCCGGCAAGGGCGGCGTCGGCAAGTCCTCGGTGACGGTCAACCTCGCGGCCGCGATGGCCGCCGACGGCCTCAAGGTCGGCGTGGTGGACGCCGACATCTACGGCCACTCGGTGCCCCGGATGCTCGGTGCGGACGGCCGTCCCACCCAGGTCGAGAACATGATCATGCCCCCGTCGGCGAACGGCGTGAAGGTCATCTCGATCGGCATGTTCACCCCGGGCAACGCCCCGGTCGTCTGGCGCGGCCCGATGCTGCACCGCGCCCTCCAGCAGTTCCTCGCCGACGTCTACTGGGGCGACCTCGACGTCCTCCTGCTGGACCTGCCCCCGGGCACCGGCGACATCGCCATCTCCGTGGCGCAGCTCGTCCCCAACGCCGAGATCCTGGTGGTCACCACCCCGCAGCAGGCCGCCGCCGAGGTCGCCGAGCGGGCCGGTTCGATCGCCGTGCAGACCCACCAGAAGATCGTCGGCGTGGTGGAGAACATGTCCGGGCTGCCCTGCCCGCACTGCGACGAGATGGTCGACGTGTTCGGCACCGGCGGCGGCCAGCGGGTCGCCGAGGGCCTGACGAAGACCACCGGCACGCAGGTCCCGGTGCTCGGCGCCATCCCGATCGACGTCCGGCTGCGCGAGGGCGGCGACGAGGGCAAGCCCGTGGTGCTCACCGACCCGGACTCCCCCGCCGGTGCGGCGATCCGCGCCATCGCGGACAAGCTGGGCGGCCGCCAGCGCGGCCTGGCCGGCATGTCGCTGGGGATCACCCCGCGCAACAAGTTCTGACGCGCCGGGGCCGGGCCCCGACCGCATACGACGCCGAAAAGGGGCGGATCCATGAGGGTCCGCCCCTTTCGTCTGCCCTTGCCCACGGCGCGTGCGCCGCCCAATGGGGCGCGCGACGACTCACGCGCGCCCCCACATCGGGCGCTCAGCCTGCGTAGGCGGTCAGATCCTTGATCACCGAGAAGCCGAGGCCGTACGCGCTCATACCGCGCCCGTAGGCGCCGAGGTGCACCGCGTCCCGGCCGTCCTGGCCGGACGTCCCGGCGAGCACCCAGCCGTACTCGGACTCCCGGTAGCAGAACGGCGTCGGCACCCCGTCCACCGGGAGCATCAGCTCGTTCCAGGCGTCGCCACCGAGGTCGTCGGCCAGCTCCCAGGCGAGCATCGTCTGCTGGTCGAGCCAGTCCTGGCGCAGCGAGCGGTCCATCTGCGTCGGCCAGGTGTGGGCGAGCAGGCCGGCCCCGGCGAGCCAGGCCGCCGTCGAGATCGAGGTGGCGTCCAGGACCCCGGTGCCGTCCGCACTGCGCCGCACCGGCCGGCTGGCGACCGTCACCACCACCGCGAACCGCTCGGCCTCCTGGCTCTCCACCTTTATGCTGGGCTCCGCGCCATGGCCGGTCGCACCGTGCTCGACGGTCCCGCCCGCGGCCGTGCCGACCTGCATCAGCCAGCGCGGCCCGGTGAACGCCTCATCGAGGCCGTACCACGGGAACGCGGCCAGCAGATAGCCGTCGACCTTCCGGCCGGTATCGGCCGACACCTCATGGGTGACTGTCCGACTCGTCGTCTCCATCTGCGCGGAGCCTCCTCGTTGCCCTGCGTCGTGGGCGGCCCGCCCCCCTCAGGCGACCTCACCCCGGACACCGGGAGCATAGCCAGTGGGGTCAACACAGCCGGGCATACGAGATTCTCAGGTCGCGTCGTAGTCGAACGGCGGCGGCTCGCGGCGGGACGGGTCGGAGCTCTTGGTGAACATGTCCGGGCGCCCGTCGGACGCGGCCGGCGCCTCGTTGGAGAGGTTCACCGCGGAACCGCCGGCGGCCGCGGCGGAGGCGGCCGCGGAACGGGGCGCGGTGGACTCCCGGACCGCGTCGGTGACGTCGGCCATCTCCTTCTTCAGGTCGAACCCTTCGCGCAGCTCGGTGAGCTCCCGCAGGCCGTACTCGTCCTTCTCCAGGACGTGCTTGCGGACGAAGTTCTTCGGCTTGAGGTCCTCGAACTCGAAGTCCTGGAACTCCGGGCCGAGCTCGTCGCGGATGTCCTGCTTGGCATTGTCGGAGAACGCCCGGACCTTCCGGATGAAACCGGTGACGTCCTGGATGACCTTGGGCAGTTTGTCCGGCCCGAACAGCAGCACCGCGAGGACCACGATCGCAATCAGCTCTAGGGGTCCTATATCGAAGAACACCTTGGCAGCTCCTTGGGGTATCCGCGGCCTTCGAGGGCCTTTGGACCAGGCCACCTTTTACGGTACCTGGCCCCGGGCGGCGGACGGGAGTCGCCCGCCCCAACACCGTGCAAACGATCAGCCCTGCCGGGAGGAACCCAGTGTCAGCCGGACGGGCCGCTCCCCGCCGCCCCGCTGGACCGTCAGCGTGAGCACGTCGCCCGGCCGGTGGCTGCGGACCTTGATGATCAACTCCTCACCGCTGTGCACCGCCACCCCGTCCACCTTGGCGATCACATCGCCCGGCCGGAGACCGGCCTTGGCTCCGGGGCCGCCGGGGAGGACCGGCGACGGCCCGCCCTTGCCGCCCGCGCCGATCCGGGCGCCGTCGCCGGCGTACTCCATCTCCAGCGTGACCCCGAGCACCGGGTGGGTGGCCTTCCCGGTGTTGATCAGCTCCTCGGCCACCCGCTTGGCCTGGTTGATCGGTATGGCGAAGCCCAGGCCGATGCTGCCGCCCTGGCCGCCGCCGTCCAGCCCGCCGCTGCTGCTGCCGCCGCTGTCGGCCGCCCGGATCGCGCTGTTGATCCCGATCACCCGGGCCTTGGCGTCCACCAGCGGACCGCCCGAATTCCCCGGGTTGATGGGGGCGTCGGTCTGCAGCGCGTCGACGTACGACACATCGCTGCCGTCGCTCTTCTTGCCGCCCGCGGTGATCGGCCGCTGCTTGGCGCTGATGATCCCGGACGTCACGGTGTTGGCGAGGTCGTAGGGCGCGCCGATGGCCACCACCGGGTCGCCGACCTGGGCCGTGTCGGAGTCGCCGAGGGTGAGCGGGTGCAGCCCGGTGACGCCCTCGACCTGCACCACCGCGAGGTCGTAGCCGCCGTCCTGCCCGATGACCTTCGCCCGTGCGGTCTGCCCGCCGCTGAACGTCACCGATATCTCACCGCCGGTCCCGGCCGGTTCGACGACGTGGTTGTTGGTGAGGATGTGCCCCTCGCGGTCGAGCACGAAGCCGGTGCCGGTGCCCTGTTCGGCGTTGCCGCGGACGTGCAGGGTGACCACGCCGGGCAGCGCCGCCCTGGCGATCCCGGCGACGCTCCCCGGGCTGCGGCCGCCCTCGCCGCCCGCCACCTGCGGCAGCTGGATGTCGTTGATGCCGCCGTACCGCTCGATGTACGCACCGGCGACCCCGCCGAGGCCGCCCGCGAGCAGCGCCACCACCGCGGCGCCGGCCGCCAGCGCGGCCCGCCGGCGGCGCCGCGGGCCCGGGGCGGCCGGTCCCGCCACCGGGCCACCGGGGCGCGGCGCGCTCCAGGGGTCGTAGTGCTGCCAGGCGCCGGGGGCGGCCGGGGGTGCGGGGCGGGGGCCGCCGTCGCCGGGGTGCGGGACGAAACCGCCGGTGGCGGGCTCGGCGGCGGCCGGCCGCGGACCGGTGGCGTCCGGCCCGGGGGCGAACCCCGGCTCCGGCGCCACGGGCCCTGCCGCGGGCCGGTGTTCGGCGTCGTGCGGGACGGCGGGGACCTGCGCCGTCGCCCCGGGCGCCGCGGCGCCGTGGGCCGGCGGGAGCGCGGTGCCGTGGGCGGGCGTCGCCGTCGGCCGCTGGACGAGCGGGGCGGGCGCCCACGGGCCGGGGCCGCCGTACGGGGGCGTGCCGTAGGGGTCCTCGGGGTGCAGCGGCCGCTGCCGGGGCGCGTCGTCGCCGGCCGGGGCGGCGGACGCGGTGTCCGTCGCCGGGCCGGAACCGGCCGCGGGCTCGGTGCGCGGATCGGGCCGGGAGCCGCCGGCGGTGGGCGCGGGGCCCGGCGCGGGCTGCCGCTGCGCGGCGGCGCCGGCGGGCGCCGCGCCGAGCAGCATGGTCGCGGCGGGACGCTCGGCGGCGGCCGGCGCGTCCTCGTCCGGACGGGCCGCGGCGGCGCTCGGCGCCTGCTCCGGCACGGCCGCGGCGGCCGGCGTCGCACCCGCCGGCCCGGAGGCCGGTACGGACGCCACGGAAGCCGGCCGGGAGATCTCCGCCGAGGCGGCGGTCAACTCACCGGCCCCTCCTGCCACTTGGGCAGCCTGGCCTGCGTGGGCGTCACGAGGGTCCTGGGGTGCGCCGGCGGGCGGAACCGCGGCGGGCGCGGGTGCGAGCGGAACCTCGGCGTCCGCGGGCGCGGGGGCGGGCGGAGCCGCAGCGTCCGCAGGCGCGGGTACGGGCGGAACCGCAGCCTCCGCGGGCGCGGGCTGCGGCGGGCGGACGATCCAGTCGCCTGACGCGTCCTCACCGGAGGCACCGGCCGCCGGCCCCCCGGACTCGGCCCCGGCGGGCCGGCCCGGCCCGGGAGCCCGCTCCGGGCGGCTCCACCACTTCAGCTTGGGCCCGGCAGCCTTCGCGTCGTCCATGCTCTCCCCAACAATTCGCCCGCGCCCCAGCGCGGACCACCGCCACCTGCGGCCTGTCCGGCGACAGACCCGTGCGGTACGCGCCCCGAACAGAGGCGCGCCGCCCGAGAAGGGATTCAACCAGTTCCGGGCGGGGACGCGCAGGGGCCGGTCAGTGCGGTCCGGCTGCCGTCTGGCCGGTGGGGGCCGGGGAGCCGAGCAGGGGCCGCATCGGCTCCAGGGGCGGCAGCGGGGGCGGGGCCTGGCGCACCGGGGCGTCGGCCCCCAGGGACAGCGGAGCGAAGCGGTACTCCACCGACGGGCCGGTGGCGGCTATCAGGGGCGAGAGGCCGAAGCGGCCCGGCAGCGGGCTGAACGCCGGTACCGCGTCCGACGGCCGGCCCTCACCCGGCGCGAACAGGGACATCGGGCTCGGCGCGGGGGCACCGGTCGGATCGCTGACGGAGGGCCAGGAACCGGGCCGGGGCTCACGCGTGACCACCGGCCCCTCGCCGCCGGTGAGCGGCACGGAACCGGCCGCGGGGCGGGCGTTGAGCGGGGTGACGGCGGTGCCGCTGCCCTCGGCGCGTGGGCCCGGGGTCTCGACGGCCGCCTCCAACGGGAGGGCACCGCCCAGCGCGAACGCCGCCAGCGAGACCGCGCCGGCCGCCGCGAACGCGAGCCGGCGCCGCTGCGACGTGCCGCGCTCCGGCTCGTGCACCCGGAAGCCGCGCGCACGGGACGGGGCGGCGACGGCCGCCACGGCGGGGCCGAGATGGCCCTCCGTCGGGACGTAGCCGAACGCCCCGTCGCCGTGGGGGGCGAACTCGCCCCGGCCGAAGGGGCCGTTGCCGAGCCGGCTGCCGGGGCCGTCCGGGTCGCCGCCGGGCAACTGCTGAAGGCGCGCCAGCAGTCCCTCGGAGGGCCCAGGGGACATCGCCTGCGCGAACACGCTTTTCAACCGACGCTGCGCGTCGGCCTCCGCCTTGCACTTCGCGCACGTGGCGAGGTGCGCCAGCACCCGTTCTCGTGCGTCATGCCCCAGTTCACCGTCGACCAGGGCTGCGAGGCGGTCGCCGAGATGCTGCTCGGCGGGGGACGGACCGCCACTGCCGCTCACGCGATTCCGACCTCCCTACTGGGCACCACGGCCAGCGACCGCCGCTCGGCACGCTGCTCCGCCCGCTCCTCCGCACGCGCCTGAGGCGACCGGTGCTGGAGCGCCTTGCGCAAGTGGGAGCGGCCCCGGTGGATCCGGCTGCGGACCGTACCGAGCTTGACGCCGAGCGTCGCGGCGATCTCCTCGTACGACAGGCCCTCGATGTCGCAGAGCACCACGGCGGCCCGGAACTCCGGCGCGAGGGTGTCCAGCGCGTGCTGCACGTCCGCGTCGAAGTGGGTGTCGTCGAACTGCTGCTGCGGCGCGGGCTCACGACTGGGGAGCTTCTCGGCGGCGTCGTCACCGAGCGCGTCGAAGCGGATGCGCTGCCGGCGGCGGACCATGTCCAGGAAGAGGTTGGTCGTGATGCGGTGCAGCCAGCCCTCGAAGGTGCCGGGGGTGTACGACGACAGCGAGCGGAAGACGCGGACGAACACCTCCTGCGTGAGGTCCTCGGCGTCGTGCTGATTGCCGCTGAGGCGGTAGGCGAGGCGGTAGACCCGGGCACTGTGGGTGCTGACGATCTCCTCCCACGAGGGCGGAGACCACGCCTGCGCGTCCGCGTCGTCGGCGAAGGTCGCGGTGGGCGCGTCGGCGATGGGGGCCCCTCCCCTGGCCTTGGGGCCGAGAGGGCGGAAACGGTCAGCGGTGTTGGTCACGGATTTCGGCCCGGCGAACGACCGTCGCAAGCGCCTGCGCACCCTTCGGTCACCCGCCGCAGCCGCACCTCCCCTGGTGGCTCTGGTGGTGTCCAGTAGAGCCCCTACCATATCCACCTCGCCCGTTAGCTCCGGATAAGCAGTTTTGACCAGCATTTGGTGTGGCTTCTTGTCCTGCCGCGGCTCTCGCCCGGCCTCTTGCGCGGTATCCACCGGTGCGTCCCCCCGTCCTTCCCCCTTCCCCCTCCTAACGCCCGGTCCCATCTGCGGGTTCCCGCGCACAGCGGATACAGTCACGGTTGCGTCAACTACGGGGACAGGAGAGGGCTATTACCGGCAACCGGCAGACGAGCTTGGCATTCGCCGAGGCGTACGGCGCCGGGACCCTCGACGAAGCCGCCCACGCCGCCCTGCTCTGGTGCCGCGACCTCGCCCGCGAGGTCGGTGTCCGCACCGTCACCGCCGGCACCGGCGCGGCCCTGCGGCTGCTCGCCGCGACCGCGGACGCCAAGGCGGTCGCCGAGATCGGCACCGGCACGGGAGTGTCGGGCATCTACCTCCTGCACGGCATGCGCCCGGACGGCGTGCTGACCACCGTGGACCTCGAACCGGAGCGGCAGGCCTTCGCCAAGCAGGCGTTCCGCGCCGCGGGCTTCGCCGGCAACCGCGCCCGCTTCATCCCCGGCCGGGCGCTGGACGTCCTGCCGCGCCTGGCGGACGGCGGCTACGACCTCGTCTTCTGCGACGGCGACCTCATGGAGTACCTGGAGTACCTCGCTGAATCGTTGCGCCTGCTGCGGCCCGGCGGCCTGGTCTGCTTCCAGGGCGTCTTCACCGACGGCCGGACCGTCGACTCCGCGGAGCAGCCGGACGAGGTGCTGCGGGTCCGCGAACTGCTGCGGGCCATACGGGAGAGCACCGCACTGGTGCCGGCGCTGCTGCCGGTCGGCGACGGGCTGCTCTGCGCGGTCAAGCGCGGCTAGGGCGCTTCTGACGGATCTCCGCGGCGGTCCGCCCGCGGGCCACCGGCATACGAAACGGCCCCGGCACGCGGCGCGCCGTATCGTGGCGTGCCGCGTGCCGGGGCCGGGGTGTCCGGTCTGGAGATACCGGGCTGTCCCGAAAAACCGCAGCGGTGCTACCGCTCGCGTCAGACGGTGACCTTCTCCAGGGCCTCACCCAGGGCCTTGGCCTCGTCGGGGGTCAGCTCGACGACGAGTCGACCGCCGCCTTCGAGCGGAACGCGCATGACGATGCCCCGCCCCTCCTTGGTCACCTCGAGCGGGCCGTCGCCCGTCCGCGGCTTCATGGCCGCCATGCTCGTTCCCCTTCCTGAAACCAGCTCATCTCAGCCGGCAGCCTTGATAGGCGCGTGTCACCGGCGTCGAACACATTGCTTCCAGGCCATTATCCCGCATCGAACGACCCGATGACCAACATCAGGGGGCATCCCTTTGGCAACGCGCTCCCGCAAACCCACCCAATTCGGGGAGCGAGCTGCCATACTTCGCCGTTCTCCACCACCTGGCGCACCCGCATTCTTTGACGTACGTCACATGCCGACAGTGGATGATCTCCGGCATCCTGAGCGCTGGCTGCCGCTGCCGGGCAGCACAGAGCCGCGACGGAGGGGACTCCACTATGGCCGACACCGTGCTCTACGACGTGACCGACGGACTGGCGACGGTCACTCTCAACCGCCCCGACGCGATGAACGCGCTGAACACGGAGGCGAAGGTCGCCCTCCGGGACGTCCTCCGGGAGGCCGCCGCCGACACCGCGGTGCGCGCGGTGCTGCTCACCGCCACCGGGCGCGCCTTCTGCGTGGGTCAGGACCTCAAGGAGCACATCGGGCTGCTGGCCGAGGACCGCGAGACCGGCGCGGGGCGCACCATGAACACCGTGCGGGAGCACTACAACCCCATCGTCACGGCGCTGGCCGGGATGCCCAAGCCGGTGGTGGCCGGGGTCAACGGGGTCGCCGCGGGCGCCGGTGCGGGCTTCGCGCTGGCCGCCGACTACCGCGTCGTCGCCGACACCGCCTCGTTCAACACCTCGTTCGCGGGTGTGGCACTGACCGCGGACTCCGGGATGTCCTGGACGCTGCCGCGGCTGATCGGCCACGGCCGCGCCGCCGACCTGCTGCTCTTCCCGCGCTCGGTCAGCGCCCAGGAGGCGCACGAGCTGGGCATCGCCAACAAGGTGGTGCCCGCCGGCGAGCTGGCGGCGCAGGCCGCCGCGGTGGCCCGCCGGCTGGCCGAGGGCCCGACCGCCGCCTACGCCGCGCTCAAGGAGTCGCTGGCCTACGGCGCCGGGCACTCGCTCGTCGAGGCCCTGGAGAAGGAGGACGAGCTCCAGGTCAGGGCCGGGGCCTCGGAGGACCACCAGCGCGCGGTGGAGGCGTTCGTCAAGAAGGAGAAGCCGGTCTTCGTGGGGCGCTGACCCGGGCGCGCCGCCCCCGGCGGACGGCGGCGGCGCCCCCTGACGCCCGGGGGCTCCCCGGGCGTCACCCGGGGAAGCTCAGCCGGCCGCCGCCTCCACCGCGGCGCGCGCATGGCAGTCCGCGAGATGGTCGTTGACCAGGCCGCAGGCCTGCATCAGGGCGTACGCGGTGGTGGGGCCGACGAAGCGGAAGCCGCGCTTCTTGAGGTCCTTGGCGAGCGCGGTGGACTCCGCGGTCACCGGTTGCACGTCGCCGGTGGTGCGCGGCACCGGGCGGTCGGTGCGGGTCGGGGCGTGGGACCAGATCAGGGCGTCGAGCTCGCCGGGGGCCAGCTCGGCGGCGACCTTGGCGTTGGCGAGCGTCGCGCTGATCTTGGCGCGGTTGCGGATGATGGCCGGGTCGGTGAGCAGCCGCTCGGCGTCCTCGTCGGTGAACCGGGCCACCTCGGCGATCCGGAAGCCGGCGAACGCGGCGCGGAACCCCTCGCGGCGCCGCAGGATGGTGATCCAGGACAGCCCCGACTGGAACGCCTCCAGGGTCATCCGCTCGAAGAGCGCGTCGTCGCCGTGGACCGGCAGACCCCACTCGGTGTCGTGGTAGACGCGGTAGTCCGCCATCTGCTCGGACGCCATCCCCCACGGGCAGCGCGGGATGCCGTCCGGAGCCGTCACCACTCCGCTCATTGCCGTTCCTCCCCTTCCGAGCGCTGCGTGCGCTCGTCTTCCCGCTCCGCACGACCCGGGCTCTCCGGTCCGTCGGTCTCCGCCGCGCCGTCCGGTGCCTCCTGCACCGCGGGCCGCCCGGGCTCCGCCTCCGGCCCGGACGCGGGTGGCGCGCCCTCGATCAGGCCCGGCCCGCCCATGGCCTCGGCATGGGCGCCGGCCAGCGCCGCCTCCAGCTCGGCGATCCGGGCGTCCCGCTCGGCGAGCTCGGCGCCGACGCGGTCCAGGACGTCGTCGACGTCGTCCATGCGGTAGCCGCGGACGGCCACCGGCAGCCGGACGGCCTCCACGTCGGCCCGGTCCAGCGGGCGGTCCTGGGGCAGCGGGTCGTACAGCGCCGTGGGCTCGGCGTCGCGCAGCCCGCCGCCCTCGCCGCCGGCGTCGCCCCCGCCGACGACGACGAGCGTGACCGCGGCCACCACCACGACCATCGCGATCAGCATGAACCAGAACACGACCAACTCCCCGGACTCCCAGTGCCTGCCTCGATCGTGCCATGCGGGTCTGACAGTTAGGGTCGCTCCCGGACCACGGAGAGGGAGTCAGGGACATGTTGCGGCTGGGAAATCGCGAGTTCGGGGCACATGAACCGGTGATCATGGCGATCGTCAACCGGACGCCCGATTCCTTCTACGACCAGGGCGCGACCTTCCGCGACGAACCCGCGCTGCACCGCGTGGAACAGGCGATCGCCGAGGGCGCCGCGATCATCGACATCGGCGGCGTCAAGGCCGGCCCGGGCGAGGAGGTGAGCGCCAAAGAGGAGGCCCGCCGCACGGTCGGGTTCGTGGCCGAGGTGCGCCGCCGCCATCCCGACGTGGTCATCAGCGTCGACACCTGGCGGCACGAGGTCGCCGAGGCGGTCTGCGAGGTCGGCGCGGATCTGCTCAACGACGCCTGGGGCGGGGTCGATCCGCGACTGGCCGAGGTCGCCGCGCGGTACGGCGTGGGCCTGGTGTGCACCCATGCCGGCGGCGTCGAGCCGCGCACCCGGCCGCACCGGACGGTCTACGACGACGTGATGGCCGACATCCTGCGGGTGACGCGCGAACTGGCCGAGCGGGCCGTCGCGTTGGGCGTCCGGCGGGACGGGATCCTGATCGACCCGGGGCACGACTTCGGGAAGAACACCCGGCACAGCCTGGAGGCGACCCGGCGGCTGGGCGAGATGGTGGACACCGGCTGGCCGGTGCTGGTCTCGCTGTCCAACAAGGACTTCGTCGGCGAGACGTTGGACAAGCCGGTCAAGGAGCGGGTGCTGGGCACCCTGGCGACCACCGCGGTCTCCGCCTGGCTCGGCGCCCAGGTCTACCGCGTCCACGAGGTCGCCGAGACCCGCCAGGTGCTCGACATGGTGGCCTCGATCGCCGGCCACCGGCCCCCGGCGGTGGCCCGCCGCGGACTGGCCTGAGCCCGGGCCGCGGCTTGAGGCTGGGCTGAGGGCGGCGGCGCGCCCCTTGGGCGGGGCCACTACGGGGCGTGGGAACAGATCCCGTAGGGGTTGCCGGCGCCCCCTGCGGGGCCATAACGGGTGGGGCGCGGACGATATTCCCGGGAGGCGGACATGCTCCCGGCAGACCTCCGCGTCCCCACCCGGCAGCCCCTGGACACGCCCTAGATGCCCGCCTCCTTGGTCAGCAGCGCGACCGCCTCGTCCACGTCGTCGCTGAGGTGGAACAGCTCCAGGTCGCGCGGCGACGCCTTCCCTTGCGCGGCCACCGTCTCGCGCAGCCAGGAGACCAGCCCGCCCCAGTAGTCCGAGCCGAACAGCACGATCGGGAAGCGGGTCACCTTGCGGGTCTGGACGAGGGTCAGCGCCTCGAAGAACTCGTCGAGGGTGCCGAATCCGCCGGGGAGGACGACGAACCCGCGGGCGTACTTCACAAAGCAGGTCTTCCGGACGAAGAAGTAGCGGAAGTCCACCCCGAGGTTCACATACGCGTTCATGCCCTGCTCGAAGGGCAGCTCGATGCCGAGCCCGACGGAGGTGCCGCCGGCCTCGAAGGCGCCCTTGTTGACGGCCTCCATGGACCCCGGGCCGCCACCGGTGATCACCGAGAAGCCGGCCTGGACGAGCCCGGCACCGATCCGCTCCGCGGCGTCGTACTCCGCGGAGTCGCGCGGTGTACGGGCCGAGCCGAAGACGCTGACGGCCGGACCCAGCTCGGCCAGCGCGCCGAAGCCCTCGACGAACTCCGACTGGATCCGCATCACGCGCCACGGGTCGGTGTGCACCCACTCGGAGGGGCCTTCGGAGTCCAGCAGCCGCTGGTCCGTCGTCGTACCGGTCTGCACCTGGTCGTGACGGCGCAGTACGGGGCCCAGCCGCTGCTCCTCAGGGACGGACGCTCCCTCGGGGTTGGCCATGACGTGCTCCCTCCACTGACAGCTCGATTGCTACTTCAGCGTAGATCCGCCGGTGTGACGGCGAGGGGAACTCGACAGGTCTGCGAGCGGACGGCAGCGGGACCGGCCGGCCTCCGGCGGCCCCGCCGGGCAGCCGCCTCCGTCAGACCTCCGGGCCGGCGGTCAGCCAGGCACGCAGCCGCTCCTCGCAGTGCAGGATGTGCGCGACCTCGACCCGCTCGTCCTTCTTGTGGGCGAGCAGTGGATTGCCCGGCCCGTAGTTGACGGCCGGGACGCCGAGGGCGCTGAAGCGGGAGACGTCGGTCCAGCCGAACTTCGGCCGCGCGGCGCCGCCGACGGCCGCCATGAACGCCGCGGCCGCCGGGTGGGACAGCCCCGGCAGCGCCCCCGGGGACTCGTCGTCGATGGTGAACTCGTCCACCCGGCAGTCGGCGAAGACCTCGCGGACGTGGGCCAGCGCCTCCTCGGGCGAGCGGTCGGGCGCGTAGCGGAAGTTGACGGTGACGGTGCACTCGTCCGGGATGACGTTGGTGGCCACCCCGCCCCGGATGCCGACCGCGTTGAGGCCCTCGCGGTATTCCAGGCCGTCGATGACCGGACGGCGCGGCTCGTAGGCGGCGAGCTTCGCCAGGATGGGGCCGGCGGCGTGCACGGCATTGGCGCCCATCCAGGAGCGCGCGGAGTGGGCGCGCTCCCCCCGGGTGCGCAGCAGGACCCGCAGGGTGCCCTGGCAGCCGCCCTCCACCTCGCCGTCGGTGGGCTCCAGGAGGACGGCGAAGTCGCCGGCCAGCCAGTCGGGGTGGGCCTCGGCGACCTTGCCCAGGCCGTTGAGGTGCGCGGCGACCTCCTCGTTGTCGTAGAAGACGAAGGTCAGGTCGCGGTTGGGCGCGGGGACGGTGGCCGCCACCCGGAGCTGGACGGCGACCCCGGACTTCATGTCGGAGGTGCCGCAGCCCCACAGGACGCCGCCGGAGCCGTCACCGGGCTCCAGCCGGGAGGGGACGTTGTCCGCGATCGGCACGGTGTCGAGGTGGCCGGCGAGCACCACCCGCTCGGCGCGGCCCAGCTGCGTGCGGGCGACGACGTTGTTGCCGTACCGGTCGACGGTCAGGTGCGGCAGGGCGCGCAGGGCGTCTTCCACGGCGTCGGCAAGGTCCTTCTCGGTGCCGCTGACGCTGGGGAAGTCGACGAGCTGGGCGGTCAACGCCGCGGCGTCCAGCGAGAGGTCAAGGCCGGGGTGAGTAGAGCGCTCCATGAAGCCGACCCTATCGGCACCCCTCCGGTACGTTGTGCTGCGTGTCCGCACAGCCCGTTTCCCCTGTCCGTCGCACCCGTCTGTGGCGCACCGCCGCAGCCCTCGCCGTCCTCCTCGGGGTGGTCGCCTACCTCCTGGTGCAGTACCTCACCAGCGGCCCCGGGGCGCCGCACTGCACGGTGCGCGTCCAGGGCGACGGGGATCCCTACGAGCTCACGCCCGAGCAGGCCGCGAACGCCGCGACGATCTCCGCGGTGGCGGCCTCGCGCGGGCTGCCGGAGCGGGCGGTGACGATCGCGCTGGCGACCTCGATGCAGGAGTCCGGGCTGCGCAACATCAATTTCGGCGACCGGGATTCGGTCGGGCTTTTCCAGCAGCGGCCGTCCCAGGACTGGGGCACCGTGAAAGAGATCATGGATCCGGTCTATTCGGCCGGGGAGTTCTACCGCCATCTGGTGAAAGTTCCGGGCTATTCCCGGCTGCCGTTGACCGTCGCCGCGCAGAAGGTGCAGCGCAGCGGCTATCCGCAGGCGTACGCCAAGCACGAGGCGAATGCCGCGCTGCTCACCGGGGCGCTGACCGGCCGGAGCGGGGACGTGCTGAGCTGCACGGTGAGCCACCCCGTGGACAGCGCGGGGGCGGACGGCGCGGCGAAGGTCCGGGAGCGGCTGGTGCGGGAGTTCGGGCCCGAGGTGCTGCCGCGGCCGGCCGGCGGCAGCGGGCGGAGCGCGACGTCGGGGCGCAGCGTGACGGTGCCGGTGCAGCCGGACGGGTACCGCACGGCGGTCGAGGGCGACACCGTGCAGCGCGGCTGGCAGCTGGCGAACTGGGCGCTGGCGCACGCCGGCGACCTGCACATCGAGCAGATCTCCTACGCCGGGCGGACGTGGACGGCGTCCGACTCGGGCAAGGGCTGGCAGGGCTCGGCGACGTCCGGGGGCCCGGCCGACTCGGTCCGCATCGTCACCGCGCAGTAGCCCCGCGGGCGGATACCGCGGACGGGCACTGCGGGCGGGGTCGGCAATTCCCTTTTCCCGCCCGGAATCTCATCCGACCGCGGCCGCACTCCCGGTCAATTCCCTTGCGTTTTACGGTCGGTGACGTTTTCGGCACACCTTCGGCGCGCATGCACATGACCGCTCTTCGGCGGGGCCGATTATGTGACACATTGTCAATTCTTTACCGGAGTTCACCGCAACCTTCGGACGGCTGACGCGGTAATCAGGACGTCCGTCCGCCCTGCGGACATGGCACACCTGTCAGAAGTACGAGTCCTTCTCCGTAAAAGGAGCACCATGTCCCTCCCCGTTACGCGTCGGATCGCCCGGGCCGCCCTGCTGGTCGCCGCGGGCGCCGCTCCCGTGGTCGCCGCGGCCGGATCCGCGCACGCCGTGGACCTGCCCCCCAAAGGCGAGCTGGGCGGACTGACCACCCTGGACTCCGCGAACACCGGCAAGACCCTGGACAACACCGCCCGGACCGGCGTCGGCCTGGTCAACGAGGCCGGCAGCCAGGCCGCGCAGACCCTCGCGCCCGCGCTGGTGAAGAGCCTCGGCCCGGTCGTCGAGAAGGCCGCGCCGCTCACCCAGGAGACCGCCCACAAGGCCGAGGACGTGGCCCGGCCGGTCGTGAAGCGGGGCGTCTCGACCAACACGCTGGCCACCGACGTGGTCAAGGGCCTGATCGGCTCGCCCACGGGACTGCTCAAGCCGGCCGCCGGGCTGCTCGGCGGACTGCCGCTCGGCGGCCGGTGAGCCACCGGACTTCCGTACACCGCGCAACGGCGCGGGGGCCCGGGGAGGCGCACTCCCCGGGCCCCCGCGCGTTCAGCGCGTCACCGGCTCAGCCGGCCAGCCGGCGCACCGCGGCCGCCACCCGCTCGTCGGTGGCGGTGAAGGCGATCCGGACGAAGCGCTCGCCCGCGGTGCCGTAGAAGTCGCCGGGAGCGACCAGGATGCCGCGCTCGGCCAGGGCGCCGACGGTGTCCCAGCAGGGCTCGTCGCGGGTCGCCCAGAGGTAGAGCGACGCCTCGCTGTGCTCGATGCGGAAGCCCGCGGCCTCGAAGGCGGTGCGCAGCGCGGCCCGGCGGCGGGCGTAGCGCTCACGCTGCTCGGCGACGTGGGCGGTGTCGCCCAGCGCCACGACGGTGGCCGCCTGGACCGGCGCGGCCATCATCATCCCGCCGTGCTTGCGGATCTGGAGCAGATCGCCCAGGACCGCGGCGTCGCCCAGCGCGAAAGCGGAGCGGTAGCCGGCGAGGTTGGAGCGCTTGGAGAGCGAGTGGACGGCGACGATGCCCTCGTAGGAGCCGCCGCAGACGTCCGGGTGCAGGACGGAGACCGGCTCGGCCTCCCAGCCCAGTTCGAGGTAGCACTCGTCGCTGACGATCAGCACGCCGTGCTCGCGCGCCCAGGCCACGGTGCGGCGCAGCTCGTCGACGGTGAGCACCCGGCCGGTGGGGTTGGACGGGGAGTTGAGCCAGAGCAGCTTCAGGCCGGCCGGGTCGAGCGCCGTGGGCTCGTCGTAGACGACCGGCTCGGCGCCGGCGAGGCGGGCGCCGACCTCGTAGGTGGGGTAGGCCAGCCGCGGGTAGGCGACCTTGTCGCCGGCGCCGAGGCCCAGCTGGGTCGGCAGCCAGGCGACGAGTTCCTTGGAGCCGACGACCGGGAGCACGTTGGTGTGCGCGAGGTCGGGGGCGCCGAGGCGGTCGGCGCCCCAGCCGGTGAGCGCGTCCCGGAGCGCCGGGGTGCCCCACACCGTCGGATAGCCCGGGCTGTCGGCCGCGTCGGTGAGCGCCCGCTGGACCAGCGCGGGCACCGGGTCGACCGGGGTGCCGACGGAGAGGTCGACGATGCCGTCGGCGTGGGCGGCGGCGGTCGCCTTGTACGGCTCCAGGCGGTCCCAGGGGAAGTCGGGCAGGCGGTCGCGGAGCGATGTGCCTACGGGCTGGCGGGAGGAGACTGCGCCCACGGTGCTCTCTTTCTCGTACGGGCCTTCTCGCGGGGCGGCGCGGGGGACGTCGGCGCGCGAAAACGCCTCGGTCCCGTACAGCCTGCTGGCCGTACGGGACCGGAAGGCGCCGTACGGCCTGCCCCAGCTCATGCCGGGGCCGCCCCCAGCGGCCTCGGAGGTGCGGGAGAGCGGGCCGGCTCCCCTCCGCCCCTCCGGGCGGTGTTCGTCAGTGGTCCTGGTTCTGCGGCGGCAGCGCGGCGATGAACGGGTGGTCGCGCTCGATCAGACCGAGCTTGCTGGCACCACCCGGGGAACCGAGCTCGTCGAAGAACTCCACGTTCGCCTTGTAGTAGTCCTTCCACTCCTCCGGAGTGTCGTCCTCGTAGAAGATCGCCTCAACCGGGCAGACCGGCTCACAGGCACCACAGTCGACGCATTCGTCCGGGTGGATGTACAAGGACCGAGAGCCCTCGTAGATGCAGTCGACGGGGCACTCCTCGATGCATGCCTTGTCCTTGACGTCGACACAAGGCTGCGCGATGACGTAGGTCACGCTGTCGTTCCTCCTCGGTAGGGCCGGCGGACCGATCGGCGGTACCGCCGCTGGGCGCGCGGGAGCGCGGCGTCGTCGATGCCCGCCACCTAGTATCTCCGTTCCCGGTCACGAGACGAACAAGAGGGGCGGTTAAAGATCGATGGAATTCCTCGCCGGCGGTCGCGCGGAGGTCCGGATCACCCATGCTGACGTGGGCAAAAGGGTATCCGTCCGGCGCCTCACCGGGGCCCGGAGCGGCGAAGGGGCGTTCACGGACGCGGTGGGCGTGCTCACATCATGGGACGACGGTGTGCTGAGCATCACACGCAGCAGCGGCGAATGCGTGCGGATCGAGGAGTCCTCGCTGGTAGCGGGCAAGGTCGTGCCCGCGGCGCCGGCCCGCCGGAGGGGTCCGGCGGCCACGGTGCGCGAGCTCCAGCAGGTCGCGGCGCGCAGCTGGCCGGCCATCGAGACAGAGCGTCTCGGGGAATGGGAACTGCGCGCCTCCGGGGGCTTCACGCGGCGTGCCAATTCCGTGCTGCCGCTCGGCGACCCGGGCGTCCCGTTGGACGAGGCGCTGACCCTGGCCACCCGGTGGTACGCCGACCGCGGGCTGCCCGCCCTGATCACCGTCGCCACCGGACGGGCCGACGCCAACGAGCAGCTGGCCGCCGAACTGGCAGCCCGCGGCTGGCGCGACGAGGCGCACACCTCCGTGCGGACCGCGGCGCTGGCACCGCTCGCGGACACCGGCTCCCCGCAGAAGGGGCCCGAAGGAACCTCACGGGTGCTGCTGTCCCGGCAGCCGGACGCCGGCTGGCTGGCGCTCTACAACCGGGCCGGCGGCACCGCCACCGACGCGGCGCTGGCGGTGCTGACCGGCGGCCCCTCGGTGTGGTTCGCGCAGGTGGCGGCGCCGGACGGCGGCACCGCGGCGATCGGGCGGCTGGCCGTCGACGGGCGCTGGGCGGGCTTCGCGGCCGTGGAGACCGCGCCCGCGCGGCGGCGCGCGGGACTGGCGACACTGGTGATGGCGGCGCTCGCCGAGCGGGCCCTCGATGAGGGCGCCTCGGCGGCGTACCTCCAGGTCGAGGCGGACAACGCCGGCGCGCTGGCGCTGTACGACGGGCTCGGGTTCACCGAGCACCACGGCTATCACTACCGGCGCGGCCCGGCCGGCGGCGCTGCCGGAGTCTGAAGGGGTATCCGTCCGATATGGGTGAGCGAGCGGAGCGCGGCGGGGAGCCGGAGCGGGACGCGGCGCGCGAGGAGCGGCGGCAGCGGTTCGCGGCGGCGGCCCGCGAGGAGCGGCCCGACCTCGCCCTGCTGTGCCTGCTGATCGGCGCCGAGGCCGATCCGTCCCTGGACGAGGCCGGTATCGACGCGGCACAGATCGAACTGGACCGACTGGCCGGCCTGCTGCCGTACTCGCCCGCCCGTCGCCCAGCCACCGCCCCGGCCGGAAGCGCTGCGCGCTGCCCCTCCGACAGCGGCCCCGGCGCCTGGGCCCGGAACCTCGCCGAGCTGCTGGGCACCCGGCACGGCTTCCGGGGCTCGCCCGCCGACTACCGGCGGCTCGCGTCGTCGTTGCTGCACGAGGTGCTGCGGCGGCGCCACGGCCTGCCGATCTTGTTGTCGGTGGTCTGGATGGAGGTCGCCCGGCGGGCCGGGGCGCCGGTCTACGGGGTGGCGCTGCCGGGCCACTTCGTCGTCGGCCTGGGGCACCCCGCCGGTCCGGATGTCGCAGCGGCCCAGGGGGCCTCGCCGGGGAGCGGTGGTCGGGCGAGGGGCGGGCATGTGCTGGTCGACCCGTTCGAGGGCGGGCGGCTGCTCACCGACCAGGACGCGGCGACGATCGTCGCGGGGGCCACCGGCGAGGCGCTGACCCCGGGGATGCTGACCCCGGCCGGCCCGCTGGAGATCGTCCAGCGGATCCTCAACAACATCCGGGCCTGGGCGCAGGCCCGCCCGGAGCACAGCGCGGTCCAGCTGTGGGCGCTGGACCTGTCGCTGCTGCTGCCCAGCCATCCGGCGCGGCTGCGCCACGAGCGCGCCCGGCTCCTCGTGCAGCGGGGCGAATTCCTGGCCGGGGCGGCCGAGTTGGAGGAGTACGCGCGGGTACTGGAACCGGTCCAGCCGACCGCCGCAACCGCGCTGCGCCAGGAGGCGGGGGCGGCCCGGGCCCGGCTCAACTGAGGGGCGGGGACGGGGCGTCGCGAAGGGGCGGTGGCGGGGTGGTCCTCAGGGCCGGCCCCGCCCCCTTGTCAGAGCCAGCCCTTGTCGCGGGCGGTGCGGACCGCCTCGGCGCGGTTGCGGGCGCCGGTCTTCTGGATGGCGAGCGAGAGGTAGTTGCGGACCGTGCCCTGGGACAGGTGCAGGGCGGCGGCGATCTCGGCGTTGGTGGAGCCGTCGGCGGCGGCCCGGAGCACCTCGCGCTCGCGCTCGGTCAGCGGGCTGGCGCCGTCGGCCAGCGCGGCGGCCGCCAGTACCGGGTCGATGACCCGCTCGCCGCGCAGCACCCGGCGCACCGCGTCCGCGAGTTGGGCCGCGGGGGCGTCCTTGACCAGGAAGGCCTCCGCGCCTGCCTCCATGGCGCGGCGCAGATAGCCGGGGCGGCCGAAGGTGGTGAGGATGACGACCTTCACGCCGGGCAGTTCGTCGCGCAGCAGGGCCGCGGCGTCCAGTCCGGTCATCCCCGGCATCTCGATGTCCAGCAGGGCGACGTCGACCTCGTGTGCCCTGGCCTGGGCGAGGACCTCGTCTCCGCGCGCCGCCTGGGCGACGACCTCCAGGTCGTCCTCCAGGGACAGCAGCGCCGCCAGCGCCTCCCGGACCATCGACTGGTCCTCTGCCAGCAGCAATCTGATCATGCGCGCCAGCTTACGGGCCGCCGCGGCGCCGGCGGCCGGGAGCCGGCGCCGCGGACACCGGGGCGGACGCGGCGGAACGGGGCCTCACGCCGGGCCATTGACCGGCTCCGGAGAGGTGTCCGGCACCGGTATCGGACCGTCCGGGGACGCGGCCGGGGCGCGCATCGGGACATAGGCCCGCAGGACGAAGCCGCCGGCCCCGGGGGCCTGGCCGGTGTCCAGCCGGCCGTCGGTCAGTGCCAGCCGCTCGCGCAGGCCGACGAGGCCGTTGCCGTCGTGCTGGGCGCGGGGCGGGCCGGCGCCGTCGTCGATCACGGTCAGGCAGAGGTAGCGGCGTTCGTCGGCCTCCCACTCCTCGGTGAGCAGCAGTTCGCAGCGGCGGGCGCCGCTGTGCCGGACGACGTTGGTGACCGCCTCGCGCAGCGCCCAGGCCAGCGCGCCTTCGGTGTCGGCGGTCAGCCCGCGGTGCTCCTGCTCCAGCGCGGGGTCGACGGTGAGCGTGAGGCCGGCGGTGCGCAACGCGACGCGGGCGCCGGCCAGTTCGACGGCCAGGCGGGGGCGGCGGTAGCCGGTGACCGCCTCCCGGACGTCGACCAGGGCCTGGCGGCTGACCCGTTCGATGTCGGCGACCTGCCGGGCGGCGTCCTCGGGGCGGTCGGGCAGCATCCGCCCGGCCAGCTCGCTCTTGAGCGTGATCAGCGAGAGCGAGTGGCCCAGGAGGTCGTGCAGATCGCGGGCGAGCCGCAGGCGCTCCTCGTTGGCGGCGAGGCGGGCGACCTCCTCCCGGGCGGCGCGCAGTTCCTGGGTCGTACGGATCAGGTTCTGCACGCCGACCATCACGAAGCCGCTGCCGAACGCGGGCAGTGCGTAGGCGAAGAGGTAGTAGTTGCGTATCTCCGGATAGCGGGCGCCGACGGCGATCACCACGACGGTGACGAGCGGGATGACCCAGCGGGAGCGCTGCCAGGGCAGCACCACCGCGGAGGCCACGCTGGTGAAGATGAACAGCACCAGCCAGGAGAAGCCCAGCGTCCACGTCAGGGCGACGGACAGCGCCAGCATCACGGCCAGCGGGATGTACCGGAGGTGGTGCGGCGGCTTTTCCAGCACATGGCGGAAGAGCAGGACGATGTAGGCGAGGACGAAGAGCGTGAGGCCGACGACGCCCCAGATCCGCTGGACGGTGCTGAAGCCGTGGCTGGTCAACTCGCCCACCGGGCCGGCGAGGTAGAACAGCCAGACGACGATCCACATCGTCTTGCTCAGGGCCTGGCGGCGGCTGCGCGGCCGCTGCCCGATCAGCACCGGGTTCCGGTCGTCGGGCTCGCTCATCGCCTTCACCGGTCTCATGCCTTCCGAGTGTCCTTGCGGTACAGCCAGGCCGCGCCGCCCACGAAGAGGACGAGGTAGCCCAACAGGATGCCCATGTCCTTGACATGGGGTGCGCCGCCGGCCTCGACGGCGGTGCCCAGCGCCGCGTAGGCGTGCGTCGGCAGCCATTCGGAGATGTTCTGCACCCACTGCGGCATCAGCGTCATCGGCATCCACAGGCCGCCGAGGAGGGCCAGCCCGAAGAAGCAGAGCATGGAGATCGGGCGGACCGAGTCGCCGCTGGCCAGATAGCCGATGGCGACGCCCAGGGCGGCGAAGACGAAGCTGCCGAGCCAGGTGCCGACGGCGATGGCGAACCACTGCCAGGCTTCGAGGCGGACGCCCTTGACGACCGCCGCGGCGATCAGGACCAGCAGGATCGAGGGCAGGCTGACCGTCGCCGCCGCGGCTATCTTGGCGGCGACATAGCCCCGGCCGGGCAGTGCGGTCAGGCGGAGCTGGCGCACCCAGCCCTGCTCGCGCTCCTTGGCGATGCGCTCGCTGTTGCCGAGGAGGACGGCGGTCATGGCGCCGAACGCGGACATCGAGACCATGTAGTAGAGCCCCACGTCGAGGCGCATCCCGGGGAGCGGCTTGCCGTCCCCGGTGCCCGCGACGATCAGGTAGAGCGCCGTCGGGTAGATCACCGAGAAGAACAGGAACTTCTTGTTCCGCAGCGCGCGGAGGATCTCAAGCTTGATCAGAGTGGTCATCGGGCCGCCTCCTCGGCGGTGGTGATGGCGATGAACGCCTGCTCCAGGCCGAGGCCGGAGACTTCGAGGTTGCGCGGGTAGAGGCCGAGGCCGTAGAGGGCGTGCACGGTCGCGTCGGCGTCCTGCGACTGGATGCGGACGGTGCGTGCGGAGCCGGTGGCGGGGCCGCTGTGGGACACCGTCAGGGAGGTGAGGTGCGGCAGGCCCTCCAGCGCGCCGCGGTCGGCCAGTTCGTCGAGGTCGAAGGTGATCCGGCGGGCGCCGGCCCGGGCCTTGATCTCGGCGGAGGTGCCGTCGGCCAGCACCCGGCCGCGGTGCAGCACGATGACCCGGTCGGCGATCTCGTCGGCCTCTTCGAGGTAGTGCGTGGCGAAGAGGACCGTGCGGCCGGCCTCGGCCTGGCGGCGCATGGCGCCCCAGAAGGTCTGCCGGGAGGAGACGTCCATGCCGGTGGTGGGCTCGTCGAGGACGATCAGGTCGTTGGCGCCGGCGGTGGCGAGGGCGAAGCGCACCCGCTGCTCCTGGCCGCCGGAGAGCTTGCCGATCACCTGGTCGGCGATCTCCGTGATCCCGGCGGTGGCCATGATCTCGTCCACGGCATAGCCCCGGGGGTGCAGATCGCGGGCGAGCTGGACCAGCTCCCGGACCTTGACGCCGTCCATCAGGCCGCCGCTCTGGAGCATCGCGCCGACCCTGCCCTGCTGTATGGCGCGCTGGGGGGTGGTGCCGAAGAGGGACACCGAGCCGGCGTCGGGGGTGCGCAGGCCGAGGAGGAGATCGAGGGTGGAGGACTTGCCCGCGCCGTTGGGGCCGAGGAGGGCGACGGTCTCGCCGGGGTGCAGCTCCAGGTGGAGGTCGGCCACCGCGCGCACCGCGCCGTAACTCTTGCTGACCCCCTGGAAGCTGACCACCGGCGTCCCGTCCGCGTCCGGCGCGGTGGTGGGTGTGGTGGCAGCTGTTGTCGTCATGGCAAGTAGCTTCCTGGATCGGCGAACGGAGGGGCAGTGTCAGGTGTCCGCAATGCGGCATGACATCTGTCATGGGTGAGGCCCCCTAGGGGGAATCCCGGAGGACTCTCTCTAGGGGGCCTCTGACCTGCTCTTTCCGCAGTGTACGGCGGCCGGGAAGCGCGGAGTGCGCCGTCAGCTGCCGTCGGTGGCGATGGTCTGGACGCGCTCGGCGGGGGTCGTTCCGATCAGTGCCTTGCCCACCGCGCCGGCCACCTCCTCGACGCTGACCGGGTGCTTGGTGCCGTCGCCCTTGGTCACCTGGACGCCGTCGAAGGTGGTCCCGTAGAGCTCCTTGAGCGCCGGCCGGTCGTAGAAGGGCACCAGCTGACCGTCCACGATCTTGAACGACAGGAACTTCGGGATGGACTTCTGCGGGCTGAAGGAGACCGCGTGCTGCGTGTCCGTCCGGACCGTGATCAGCCCGGACATCGCCGGCTCGGCGAACTGCTTGAGCGCCTTGTCCACCGCGGCCTTGCCGACCTTGGGCTGCTGGGTGGTGGTGGCGAGCGCCACGGGGGCCTCGCTGCCGGTGCTGAAACGGCCGAGGTAGGCGTCGGTGATCTTGCTCTCGGCGGCCGCGGCGTCGAGCGCCTTGTGGGCGGTGCCGTAGTGCGGCACCGCCTTGCCGTTCTCGAACGTGATCCCGCCGTCCGCGGCGGCGCCCGCCGGGCCGGCCACGTTCTCCAGCGCGACCGCCAGCTTCTCCTTGTCGCTGATCACCGCAGGCTGGGCGGTGCGCTTGACGCCGAAGAGCGAGCCGACGACGGAGACCGGGTTGTAGTCCCGGCCGGCCGCGTTGCGGACCGTCGCCTGGAGGTCGATGTCCAGGCCCGCCCGGGCGGGCAGCAGGCTCTCGGACGTGCCGTCGATGCTGATCTTGAGCGGTGCGGTGCGGCGGTCCTTGAGGGCGGTCTCCAGCGTCTTGACCGCGTCGTCCTTGGAACTGCCGCCGATCTCCACCCCGAGCGCGGTGGTGTTGTTCGGCACGTCGGCGTGGTCGAGCAGCAGCCCGGCACCGTAGGCGACGCCCGCCAGGACGACCACGGCGACGCCGATGAGGACCAGCTTGTTGCGGCCCTTCTTGGGCGGGTTGATCGGCTCGGGGATCTTGGGCCGCGGCTTGGCGGCGGCGCTCTCCTTGCCGCTGCCGGGTGCCTTGGCGAACGGGGTGGCGGCCGCCGGACCGTCCTTCCCGGGGACCTTGGGGATCCCGCCGACCAGGGTGTCGCCGGACCCCCGGCCACCGGGACCGCCGCTCTTCGGGCCGCCCTTGGGACCGGGCTTGGGGCCCTTGCCCAGTTGGGGGCCGCCCACGCCGCCCGCGATGCCGCCGGGGACGCCGAGGCCGCCACCGGCCCCGGCCGGGGGCTGCGGGGTGAGCTCGGCGGTGTCGTCGCCCATCCGGCCCGCGGCGCCCGGGGCGGCGACGGGGTCGCTGAAGCCGGGCGGGAGGTCGAGCGCCGAGTCGCCGCGCGCCGGGCCGGCCGTCGCGCCGCTGGGGCGCTTCGGGGCGTCGAACGGGCTGTGCTCGCGGGCGGGCTCCGCCGGGGCGTCGAACGGCGAGGTGCCGCGCGGACCGCCGTCGAACGGCGACGCCGCGCCGCTGGGACCGCCGCCGAAGGGCGACGGGGCGGTCAGCGGGTCGCTCTCGTCGCGCGCACCGGCGTGGCCGGAGGCGCCGCCGAAGGGCGTGCCGCCGCTCTGCGGGGCGGGCCCGGAGGCCGTCGCCGGGGCGTCCGAGAAGTACGGGAGGTCCGGGCGCTGCGCGGACGCGCCGCCCGCCGTCGCCTCGGGCGGCGCCGGCACCGGGTGGGTGCCGGTGGTCGACGACTTGCCGGCCTGCCCCTGCGCCTTGCGCGGCGAGAACCAGTCGCTGGTGGTCTTCTCCTTCGGGGCGGCGGGGGGCTCCTCCGCCACCGCCTCCGGTCGCGGCGTCTCCGCCGTCCGCTCGGCGGTCCGCTCACCGCCGGAGGCCGGACGGGACGTCCCCTGGGAACCGGACGAGCCGGCGGAACCGCCGGGTGCAGCCGATGCGTTCATGCCGGACTCCTCACCGACGGGCTTGCGCACGACGACCGGCGGGATGGGGCGGGACCCCGGAATGTTGATCTTGATCCGCGTCGTCAGCGTGGTCTCGGTCTTGGGCTCCTCCGGCCGATCCGCGGCTCCGGACACCGGCGCCTCGCCGGCCTCTCCCCTGGACGAGCCGTACGGCGGTGTCCCCGACGGGTACACGGCTCCGCCACGGCCCCGAGGGCCGGAGGACGAACTGTCAGATTCACGACTCAAAGCAGGTTCTCCCAGTTGGCTCCGCCGCTCGTCAGAGATGATCCCCCGGCTTCGGGGCCGGGTGGGGAGCCTCCAGCGTCAGCTGGAGGGGCGCCCCCAGGGCGGCGCGGCGGCGCGCACCACCATACTGTCCGCCGTCGACCGGCACCCCGGGTGCACGGTAAGACCGCCGCACCGGCCGCGGCTTGGGCACCTCGGCCGGCCGCCCGTGCACATGCGCCGTCCGTCCTGGTATGGACGCGTCATCCGCCAACTCGGCCATGGGGCACGGCCGTAGTGCGCAACTGGTGCGCGGTGGCGCAGATCACAGCAATGACGAGGCCGCCCAACAGGAACGCGTACGAGCCGAGCCCCGGTCCGAAGAGGAAGTCGCCCTCCGGCCGGACGTCGCTGAGCAGCAGGAACACCGTCACCAACCAGGCCGCGCCGGGCACCAGCACCCCGCTCGCGGTCCCGGTGGCCTTGGCGCCCCCGTAGAAGAGGCCGCCGGTTCCGGCCAGTGCCAGCAGCAACCCGCCGGGGAACCAGGCGGCTTGGACGAGCGTGCCGGCGAGCGCGACCAGCACACCGGTGACCAGCAGCAGGACGTAGGTGCCCACCCGGCCCGGCGACAGCGGCGCGCCCGCGGCGGGCCCGGTCGGCGGCGCCGCGGGGGTACCGCCGCCGGCCGCGCCCGAGCCGCCGGACGCCCGGGTCCGCTGCCCCTTGTCCGCCCCGGCACCCTCGTTGCCGGCGCCCTTCGACGTCGTCATTCCGCCGCCTCCTCCCGTGGGGTGCGCTCCGACGCACCCGTCGAACCAGCCGACTCCGCGATCCCCGCGAAGAGATCGTCCTCACGTTCCCCGTCGGACGCACCGGGCGTCCCGTGTGCCAGCCGGTAGTGCTCGGTGCCGAACAGCGGCTGGCCCAGGTGGTTGGAGAGCGCGAAGAACGCCCCGTCGACCACGATCTGCGTCACATGTGCGCGCATCGCAGCGGCCTTCGCCGCCGCGTATCCGCCCGCGCCGTCGATCACGGCGGTGACCTCGTCGTCCGGCACCACGCCGGGGATCTCGTCCACCGCCGCGACCCCGGCGAAACCGTGGTCGGCCGCGCGTACCGCGGCGAGGCCGGCCTCGACCTCCGGGCGGGGGTTGCAGTTCCAGTAAATCTTTTCGATCGCATACGCGCTGCCGAGCTCCGGGCGGAAGTCCGCCCGCGCGGCCAGCTCCGCGGCCCGCATCGCAACGCGGTGGGCCTGGATGTGATCGGGGTGGCCGTATCCGCCGTTCGGGTCATAGGTGACCAGGACCTGGGGGCGGACCTCCCGGACGACGGCCACCAGATGGGCCGCCGCCTCGTCCACGGGCGCCTGCCAGAAGCAGTCCGGCCGCTCGTTCTGGGGCGCACCCATCATCCCGGAGTCCCGGTAGCGGCCGGGGCCGCCGAGGAAGCGGTGGTCGGCGACGGAGAGCGCGGCCATCGCCTCGGCCAGCTCGCGCACGCGGTACGGGCCGAGGGTGTCGTCGCGGTCCGGCGCCAGGTGGGCGAGCTCGGGCGGGATGACCTCGCCCTCCTCGCCGCGGGTGCAGGTCACCAGCGTGACCTGCGCGCCCTCGGCCGCGTACTTGGCCATGGTGGCGCCGTTGTTGATCGACTCGTCGTCCGGGTGCGCATGCACCAGGAGGAGGCGACGGGAGGCGTCGCTGCGCCGCGCGGGCGGGTGGGAGGTCATGCCGACAAGCCTACGAGCCGCCCACTGCGCCCCGGGCAGCCGCTCGGGGCGACCGCGACGGGGCCCGCCGGACGAGCCTCAGGGCCTGTCGTCACACCCCCGTCATCGGGAGGGCGATGACAGACCCCGGGTGCGCCGGAGAACGGCTCAGAACCTGATGCCGCCGATCATGCCCGCGACGTTGGTCGTCAGGCTCTTGATCGTCGGAGCGATGGACGAGCTGGCCAGATAGAAGCCGAGCAGCATACAGACGAATGCGTGCACCGCCTTCAGCCCGGACTTCTTGATCAACAAGAAGACGATGATCGCCAGCAGCACCACCGCCGAAATCGAGAGTGCCACGGCGGCTCACCTCCAAGTACACACGGTCCGGACAGAGTTGACGGTACGTGAACTCATCGATCGGCGCCACGTACCGGGGTATGCCATGGGCTCTTTTACCCCGCACCCACTACGCGCATGGGATCATAACTTTCCGACCGCGCGCATAAGTCGGTGCACCGGAGCATGGTGGGGGCGCACACCGTTTTCCACAGACTCACCCGCGAAGGCCGCTGTCGCCGTAGGCTCGGAGCATGACCGGAAAGCTGCCCTTCCCCCGGCACTCCGCGCGCACCCAGCGCTTCACGCTCGGCGCCCCGCGCGCCTTCGCCCTGGCCCCCGACGGCACCCGCGCCGTCTTCCTCCGCTCCGCCTCCGGCACCGACCGCAGCCAGCAGCTCCAGGTCCTGGACCTGGACGGCGGGCGGGAGTTCACCGCCGCAAACCCGCACACCCTGCTGGCCGGGGCGGACGAGGACCTCCCCGCGGAGGAGCGGGCGCGCCGCGAGCGCAGCCGCGAGGGGTCGGCCGGCATCGTCGGCTACGCGGTCGACGCCGCCGTGGAGTTGGCCGCCTTCGCGCTCTCGGGACGGCTGTTCGTCTCCGAGCTGCGGGCCGGCACCACGCGCGAACTCCCCACGGCCGGCCCGGTAGTGGACCCCCGCCCCGCTCCCGACGGCCGCCATGTGGCCTATGTGGCCAACGGCGCGCTGCGGGTCGTCGCGGCGGACGGCGGCGGGGACGCCGGCGCGGGCGCGGACCGCGCGCTGGCGGAGCCCGACGGCCCCGATGTCACCTGGGGGCTGGCCGAGTTCATCGCCGCCGAGGAGATGGACCGCCACCGCGGCTTCTGGTGGTCCCCTCAGAGCGACCGGGTGCTGGCCGCGCGGGTCGACGAGGCGCCGGTGACGCGCTGGTGGATCGCTGACCCGGCGCACCCGGACCGGGAGCCGGCGCAGGTGCCGTATCCGGCGGCCGGCACCGCCAACGCCGAGGTCACCCTGGCCTTCTTCGGGCTGGACGGCTCCCGCACGGACGTCCGTTGGGACACCGCGCGCTATCCCTATCTGGCCCGCGTCCACTGGTCGGCGGCGGGCCCGCCGCTGCTGCTGGTGCAGACCCGGGACCAGCGCGCCCAGCGCTATCTGACGGTCGACCCGGTGACCGGCGAAACCTCCGTGGTGCACGAGGACCAGGATGAGGTGTGGGTCGAGCCGTTCCCGGGGGTGCCGGCCTGGACGCCGGACGGCCGGCTGGTGCGGATCGCCGACGAGGGTGGCGCACGGCGGCTGTTCGTCGGCGACCGGCCGCTGACCGGGGAGCCGCTGCACGTCCGGGCGGTGCTGGACGTCGGCGAGGAGGACGTCCTGTTCGCGGCGAGCGGCGCGGAGATGCACGACATCGGCGTCTACCGCGCGTGGTACCGCGACGGCCGCCAGGAGGGCGGCGGCGCCTCGCCCGCCCCGGCGGGCTGGGAGCGGGTCGGTGAGCGGCCGTATCCGACGGTGTCGTCGGCGGTGCGCAGCGGGGCGCTGATGGTGCTCACCCAGGCGTCGTTGGAGCAGCCGGGCGCCCGGTCGGAGCTGGTGCGGCTGGAGGCGGACGGCGGCGAGAAGACGCTGGCCGTCATCGACTCGTATGCCGAGACGCCCCATCTCACCGCCCGGCCGCGGCTGGTGCTCGCCGGTGAGCGCCGGATCCCGTGCGCGGTGCTGCTGCCGACCGGCTATGCGGAGGGCGACGGTCCGCTGCCGGTGCTGCTCGACCCGTACGGCGGCCCGCACGGCCAGCGGGTGGTCGCCGCGCACAACGCCCACCTGACCTCCCAGTGGTTCGCCGACCAGGGCTTCGCGGTGATCGTGGCGGACGGCCGGGGCACCCCGGGCCGCTCCCCCGCGTGGGAGAAGGCGGTCTCCCGGGATATCGGGCCGATCGCCCTGGCGGACCAGGTGCACGCGCTGGAGGCGCTGGCCGACTCCTTCCCGCTGGACCTGACGCGGGTGGCGATCCGCGGCTGGTCGTTCGGCGGCTATCTGGCGGGCCTGGCCGCGCTGCGCCGGCCGGACGTCTTCCACGCCGCGGTGGTGGGGGCGCCGGTGACCGACCTGCGGCTGTACGACACGCACTACCAGGAGCGGTATCTCGGCCACCCTGACGAGGAGCCGGCGGTCTACGCCCACAACTCCCTGGTGACGGACGAGGGGCTGTCAGAGGCGGTGGAGCCGCACCGTCCGATGCTGATCGTGCACGGCCTGGCGGACGACAACGTGGTGGTGGCGCACTCCCTGCGGCTCTCCTCCGCGCTGCTGGCGGCCGGCCGGCCGCACGAGGTGCTGCCACTGACGGGCGTGACGCACATGGCGTCCCAGGAGCAGGTCGCGGAGAATCTGCTGCTGCTCCAAGTCGCCTTCCTCAAGCGGTCGTTGGGGATCGCGTAGCGGCTCACCAGCCCGGCGGGCGCACCGCGGGCGGCGGCGGGGCGTGCGGCGGGCGCGCCTCGTCCGGCCCGTCGCCGTACGCCACGGGGCGGCGCCCGCCCGCGGCGCCGCCCGGCACTCCGGGCAGGGCCGCCGCGCACAGCCCGCAGAGCCCCGCCAGGGCCGGCACGGCCGCCGCGGCGAGGGTGAGGCGGGCGTCGCCGAGCGCCGCGGCCAGGTGCCCGAGGAGGCCGGCGCGGACGGCGGTGACGAGCGCGGCAGCGCCGTGGCCGAGCAGCAGGACCCCGGCGGTGATGGCGGCCGGCCGGGACCACGGCGCCCGGCGCAGCGCGCCGGCGCCGGCGGCCGCGGTCAAAAGGGCGAGCGCGACGGCCGCCCAGTGCGGCGGGGGTCCCGGCAGCGCGCCGGGGGCGTCGGCGCCGAGCAGGGCGGCCCCGTAGCCGTCCGCGCCGAGGCGCGCCAGCGCGGGAAGTTCCCCGGCGGCGAGGAGCAGCGCTGCGGCGCCCAGGAACCCCGCGGTCCATCCGGCTGGCCCCCGGTACGGACTGCCGGGAGCCCCGGGCCGGGCGCCGTGCGGCGGTGCCTCCTGGACCACGCCGTAGGCCGCCGCGACCTCCGCGAGCGGGTTCGGCGCCGCCCGCCGGCCGCCCGCGACGACCGCGAGCAGCGCCGCGGCGAGCACCAGCTGGGCGAGCGCGGCGAGCTGCGCCCAGAGGGCGAGCGCCCCGTCCGGGCCCGGCGGCCGGTCCGGCAGCCACAGGACCGGCAGGCGCAGCAGCGCGGTGGCCGCCGCCAGGGAGAGCAGGGCGCCCGGCGCCGTCGGCGTCCCGCGCCGGGCGGCGTGGGCGGCCACGAGCCCGGTCGCCGCGAGCAGCGGGTCGTAGACCGCCGCCCCGGGCGCCCCGTCCAGCAGGCCCGCCGGCGCCCCGTCCGGCTGCCGGGCGGCGACCAGGTCCCGCACGCACCAGGCCGCGCCGGACGCGGTGAGCAGCAGGCAGACCGCCACGGCGGCGCGGCGCGCACCGCGACTGAGATGAGGTGACCGGATGGTGGACACGACCCGCCCCCGTCCACGTCGGTGACCCACGAAGTCCACGGCACCCCGGCTTCCGCGGAGGTGCTACCGCAGGTCTACCCCCCTCCCGGCCGCCGGACAACAGACATCGGGGGAACGGACCGGGAAAGCCACTCGAAACGGCGGTCGGCCGGGGCGTCGCTGACGCCCCGGCCGACCCACGGCACCCGCACGGCCGTACGGTGTTCAGCATGACGCGTCCGTATATCGGTGATGCGACAGGCAAGTTGCCTTCACGTTAAAGCGATTGATACTGAGATGTCCCACTTGCCGTCTATGACGACGGCATGTCAAGCACGCCTGGGCGTCAATCTGCGCAATCTTCGCTCAAGAAGCGGACGCCCTGCGTACAAGCACACCTCATACCCTTGACTCCGCCATAAACCACTTGCGAAAGTCGCGCTCATCCAGCGGTGCGACCGGTGCCGCTTCACGTTCCAAGAGAACTCGGCGCGGGGGCACTTCGCGATGACTAGTCCATCCCAGACCGCGGCAAGCACGGCGGACACCCCAGAGCTTGCCCCCAAAGGTCTGAAGAAGGAAAAGAAGAAGGGCAAGGGCGGTGAGCTCGTCGGCCGTTCCCCCGGGCAGCTGATGTGGGCGCGCTTCAAGCGCGACCGCACCGGCATGATCTGCGGGATCGTCGTGCTCGCCTTCTTCGTCGTCTCGGCCCTCGCTCCGGCGATCGCCTCGCTGTACGGCAAGAATCCGTACACGCTCTACGGCAACGAAAACGCCAACCTGCTCGATGAATTCGGTTACCCGATGGGGGCCAACGGCGGCATATCCGGCGACTTCTGGTTCGGTGTCGAACCGTCGCTGGGCCGCGACCTGTTCACCCAGCTCCTGTACGGCATGCGGACCTCGTTGGGAATCTCCGTCGCGGTCACCATCCTCGTGGTCATCACCGGCACCATTCTCGGTGTCACCGCGGGCTACCTCGGCGGCCGCACCGACTACTGGCTGGGCCGGATCATCGACTTCCTGATGGCCTTCCCGAGCCAGCTGACGTTCGTGGCGTTCATGCCCGTCGTCGTGGCGATCTTCGTCCCGCCGAGCGACGAGACGCCCACCTACATCCGCGTCATCGCCCTGATCCTCGTGCAGTGGGCCCTGGGCTGGATGGCCCTGGCGCGTCTGCTGCGCGGACAGGTGCTCTCCCTGCGCGAGCGGGAGTTCGTCGAGGCGGCGAAGATCACCGGCGCCTCCCCCTGGCGGATCATCACCAAGGAACTGCTCCCCAACGTGGTGACCCCGATCCTCGTCCAGGCCACCTACATGCTCCCGCTGTTCGTGACCGCGGAGGCCGGTCTGTCCTTCCTCGGCGTCGGCATCATGGAGCCGACCCCCGACTGGGGCCGGCTGTTCCACACGGCCGGCATGGTCTACGAGAACGACCCGACCTTCTTGCTCTTCCCCGGCGCCGCAATGGTGATCTTCGTCCTCTGCTTCAACCTGCTCGGGGACTCGGTCCGGGACGCATTCGACCCCAAGTCCGGGCGCTGATCGTCCGCTTGAAGGGGCAGCTGTCACCCCGCGCCGGTTCCGTACCGGATGCCGTCAGACAGCACATCTGGATAAACGACTGACAGGTAGGTGCTTGGACCTCATGAACGCTCTCTCCTCGCGCAGAGCACGCGCGGTTTTCGTGGCCATGGCGGCCGGTTCGCTCGCCCTGACCGGCTGCAGCTCCGGCGGCGGCACGGGCAAGGACAAGTCGCAGACCGACAAGAACGCGGCGGCGCAGGCCAAGGCGGTGCCGCTGGGCAACGCCGCGCAGTCCACCGGTCCGGCGGCCCCGGTCGCGGGCGCCCAGTCCGGCGGCACCATCACCGTCTACCAGCGGGACAGCTACAACCACCTGGACCCGGCCCAGATGTACGTCAGCGACATGGGCGACCTGTCCAAGCTGATCTTCCGCGGTCTGACCACCTTCAAGCAGGACGACGAGGGCAACAAGACGGTCGTCGGTGACCTCGCCACCGACGCCGGCCAGATGTCCGACGGCGGCAAGACCTGGACGTACAAGCTCAAGGACGGCATAAAGTTCGAGGACGGCAAGCCGATCACCTCGAAGGACATCCGGCACACCTTCGAGCGCCAGTACGCCAAGTTCATCACCGAGGGCCCGACCTACGTCCAGCAGTGGCTCTCGGGTGACGGCACCGCCTACCGCAAGGCGCTGCCGGACGGTCCGTACAAGGGCGACCACCTGCCCAAGTCCGTCCTGGACACCCCGGACGACAAGACCGTCGTCTTCCACTTCCAGAAGCCGCAGACCCAGCTGCCCTACGCGCTGACCATGGCCGGCTACAGCGTCGTGCCGGACAGCGACAAGGACACCAAGGAGAACTACGACGTCAAGCCGGTCTGCGCCGGTCCTTACAAGATCGCGGACTTCAAGTCCGGCAAGTCCATGCAGCTGGTGAAGAACACCAACTGGGACCCGAAGACCGACCCGATGCGCCACCAGTACGTGGACGGCTTCAGCATCACCTTCAACCACCAGGCGTCCGACTCCACCAAGCGGCTGATGGCCGACCAGGGCGTGGACAAGACCGCGATCAGCTTCACCAACGTCGTGGAGCCGACGCTCACCAAGCAGGTGCTGGACACCCCCGGTGCCAGCAAGCGCCTGGTGCAGGGCTACCAGCCCTACGTCTGGCAGATGAACATGAACATGGACCGCATCAAGGACAAGAAGATCCGCGATGCGATCACCTACGCCATGCCCAACAGCCAGATCGTCCGGATCAACGGCGGCAGCTACGGCGGTGAGGTCGCCGGCGGTCTGCTCGCCCCGACCGTCGCGGGCTACAAGAAGGGCTACGACCCCTACGGCAAGCTGACCAAGCCCAACGGCGACCCGGAGAAGGCCAAGGAGCTGCTGAAGCAGGCCGGCAAGGTGGGCATGAAGCTCGTCTACGCCTACTCCAACACCGAGATCCGGCAGAAGGAAGCCGTCGTGATCGCGGACGCGCTGGGCAAGGCCGGCTTCAACGTGCAGAAGAAGGAGGTCGACGCGGCCTCCTGGTACCAGCAGATGGGCAAGGTCGACAACGGCTTCGACATCTACATGACCGGCTGGGGCCAGGACTGGCCGGACGCCTCCACCGTGATCCCGCCGTCCTACGACGGCCGGCAGATCCAGGACGGTGCGGCCAACTACTCGCACGTGCGCGACCAGCACATCAGCGACGAGATCGACCGGATCAAGAAGATCACGGACATCCAGCAGCAGACCGCTGAGTGGGAGAAGCTCCACCAGTACATCGTGGAGAAGGTCAACCCGGCCGCCCCGGTGTTCTACACCAAGCTGCTCCAGATGTACGGCTCGAAGATCGGTGGCGCCCGCTACAACACGGACGTCAACTACCTCGACCCGACCACGCTGTTCATCAAGAAGTAAGCAGCGCACGGAGGCTCTCCGAAGAGCGCGCGCACGGCGGGGCGCGCGCTCTTCGGGGCCTTCCCGCAATCCCACACCCGTCCGCAGCCGCCGTCCTGAGAGCAGCGAATTGCCATGCTTCCCTTCCTACTTCGCCGGACGTTCGGCGCGGTCGTCACCCTCGTCCTGCTGAGCGCCTTCACCTTCTTCGTCTTCTTCTCCGTCGGTGACCCCGCGATGATGGCCTGCGGCAAGAACTGCACGGCGGACAACATCGCGCTGATCCACCAGAACCTGGGCCTCGACAAGCCCGTGCCGGTCCAGTACTGGACCTTCCTCGTCGGAATCTTCGCGGGCCGCGACTTCACCCTCGGCCACTGCAGCGCCCCCTGCTTCGGCTACTCCTTCACCACCAAGCAGGACGTCTGGTCGACGATGATGGACCGGCTGCCGACCACGGCGTCGCTGGCCATCGGTGGCGCCATCGCCTTCCTGGTGATCGGCCTGGGCGCCGGTCTGCTGGCCGCCTGGAAGCGCGGCACGGTGCTGGACAAGGCCGTCACCGGTGTCTCGATGATCCTCAGCTCGGTGCAGATCTACATCCTCGGCCCGGTCGTGCTGGGCATCTTCGTCTACAGCGGCCTGATGGCGGCGCCCAAATACGTCAACCTCACCAGCAACCCGGCCGGTTGGTTCATGGGCCTGCTGATCCCGTGGCTGGTGATGTCGACGATCTTCACCGCGCAGTACACCCGTATGTCGCGCTCGACGATGATCGAGCAGCTCCAGGAGGAGCACGTCCGGACCGCCAAGGCCAAGGGCATGCCGGCCGGTTACGTCTTCATGCGGTACGCCTGGCGCGGTTCGCTGATCCCGATCGTCACCATCCTCGGCATGGACCTCGGGGCGCTCTTCGGTGGCGCGATGATCACCGAGTACACGTTCCAGCTGGCGGGCCTGGGCCGGCTCGCGATCGACTCCGTCACCACCCTCGACCTGCCCATGGTGATGGGCGTCCTGATCTTCAGCGCCGCCCTCATCCTGGTGTTCAACATCATTGTGGATGCGGCCTACGCGTTCATCGACCCGCGCGTGCGCCTGTCCTAGGAGATCCTGACGTGACCACACCCACCAAGACCGAGGAAACACCGGCCCCGAAGGAATCCGGATCCGACGCCTTCCTCTCCGTTCGCGACCTGCACGTCCGGTTCTCCACCGAGGACGGCATCGTCAAGGCGGTCGACGGCCTCTCCTTCGACCTGGAGCGCGGCAAGACCCTGGGCATCGTCGGCGAGTCCGGCTCCGGCAAGTCCGTCACCAACCTGGCGGTGCTGGGGCTGCACAACCCCAAGTCCACCGCGATCACCGGTGAGATCCACCTCGACGGCGAGGAGCTCACCGGCGCCAAGGAGAGGACCCTGGAGAAGCTCCGGGGCAACAAGATGGCGATGATCTTCCAGGACGCGCTGACCGCCCTGTCGCCGTACTACACCGTCGGCCGGCAGATCGCCGAGCCGTTCATGAAGCACACCGGCGCCAACAAGCGCGAGGGCCGGCAGCGCGCGATCGAGATGCTCACCAAGGTCGGCATCCCGCAGCCCAACCTGCGGGTGGACGACTACCCGCACCAGTTCTCCGGCGGTATGCGCCAGCGCGCGATGATCGCCATGGCGCTGGTCTGCAACCCGCAGCTGCTGATCGCCGACGAGCCGACCACCGCCCTGGACGTCACCGTCCAGGCGCAGATCCTGGACCTCCTCAAGGACCTCCAGCAGGAGTTCGGCTCCGCGATCATCCTGATCACCCACGACCTCGGTGTGGTCGCCAACACCGCCGACGACCTGCTGGTGATGTACGCGGGCCGGGCGGTCGAGCGCGGTTCGGTCCGGGAGATCCTCACCGAGCCCCGGCACCCCTACACCTGGGGCCTGCTGAGCTCGATGCCGCGGCTCTCCGCGGACGTCAGCGAGGAGCTGCACCCGATCCCGGGCTCCCCGCCGAGCCTGCTCAACCCGCCGTCCGGCTGCGCCTTCAACCCGCGCTGCGGCTTCACCGCCGAGGTCGACGGCGGCCTGTGCACCTCCGAGCGCCCGCCGCTGGCGCCGGGCCGGGCCGCCGCCTGCCACCTCAGCGCCGAGCAGAAGCAGACCTTCTTCACCGAGCAGATCAAGCCCCGGCTGGGCTAGGGAGCTACCACCATGGCCAAGAACGACACCCTCCCCGGGCCCCGAGCCACCGCGCCCGCCCAGGGCGAGCCCCTGCTCACCGCCGAGGGACTCACCAAGCACTTCCCGATCTACGGCGGCTTCCCGTTCAAGCGCAAGGTCGGCGCCGTCCAGGCGGTCGACGGGGTGGACCTGACCGTCCACGCCGGCGAGAGCTTCGGCCTGGTCGGCGAGTCCGGGTGCGGCAAGTCGACCACCGGCCGGCTGCTGACCCGGCTCATGGAGCCCACCTCCGGCAAGGTCACCTACGCGGGGCAGGACATCACCCACGCGGGCCGCAAGGAGCTGGCGCCGATCCGCTCCGAGATCCAGATGATCTTCCAGGACCCGTACGCCTCGCTGAACCCGCGGCAGACGGTCGGCACGATCATCGGCGGCCCGATGGAGATCAACGGGATCAACCCGCCCGGCGGCCGGGAGAAGAAGATCCGCGAGCTCCTGGAGACCGTGGGCCTCAACCCCGAGCACTACAACCGCTTCCCGCACGAGTTCTCCGGCGGCCAGCGGCAGCGCATCGGCGTGGCCCGCGCGCTCGCCCTGAACCCGAAGCTGATCATCGCGGACGAGCCGGTCTCCGCGCTCGACGTCTCCATCCAGGCGCAGGTCGTCAACCTGCTCCAGGACCTCCAGCGCGAGCTGGGCATCGCGTTCGTCTTCATCGCCCACGACCTGGCGGTCGTCCGGCACTTCAGCGAGCGGGTCGCGGTGATGTACCTCGGCCGGATCGTCGAGGTGGGCACCCGGGAGGAGATCTACACCCGGCCGCGCCACCCGTACACCCACGCCCTGCTCTCGGCCGTGCCCGAGCCGAAGCTGGCGGAGGAGGGCGAGGAGGAGCGTGCGCGCATCCGGCTCGCCGGCGACGTCCCCTCCCCCGTCAACCCGCCGTCCGGCTGCCGGTTCCGCACCCGCTGCTGGAAGGCCCAGGACAAGTGCGCGACGGAGCAGCCGCCGCTGGTCCAGCTCAGCGGGAACGACGCCGGCCACCTGACCGCGTGCCACTTCCCGGAGGACCCGACCACCGCGGGCGAGGACATCATCATGGACCCGGCGCTGGCGGCCGCGGAGGAGGCGGCCCAGGCCGCGGACACCGACGGGGCCAAGGACTGACCCACCGCCACCGCACGGCAGCGCCGGAGCCCGCCTTCCCCCGGGGAGGCGGGCTCCGGCGCTACTCGCTCGGCACCACCTGCCGCTCCTCGGCGAAGTGGCACGCCGAGGGGTGTCGGGCGGGCCCCTGGGCGTCCGCGAACGCCGCCGGGACCGCCAGCGGCGGCTCGACCCGGGCGCACAGCTCCTGGGCCTTCCAGCAGCGGGTGCGGAAGTGGCAGCCGGACGGCGGGTCGGCCGGGGAGGGCACATCGCCGCTGAGCAGGATGCGGTCCCGGTGGGCGCGGGCCCCGGGGTCGGGCACCGGGACGGCGGAGAGCAGCGCCTGGGTGTACGGGTGGGTGGGGTGGTCGTAGATCTCCTCGCCGGTGCCGGTCTCCACGACCTTCCCGAGGTACATCACCGCGACCCGGTCCGAGAGGTGCCGCACGACGGACAGGTCGTGCGCGATGAAGACGTAGGAGAGCCCGAAGTCGGCCTGGAGGCGGGCCAGCAGGTTGACGACCTGGGCCTGGACGGAGACGTCGAGGGCGGAGACCGGCTCGTCGGCGACGATGATCTCCGGGCGGAGGGCGAGCCCGCGGGCGATGCCGATGCGCTGCCGCTGGCCGCCGGAGAACTGGTGGGGGTAGCGGCCCACGAACTCGGGGTTGAGGCCCACGACTTCGAGGAGTTCCTGCACCCGGCGCCGGCGCTCGCCCTTGGGTGCCGCCTCGGGGTGGATCTCGTAGGGCTCGCCGATGATGTCGCCGACCGTCATCCGGGGGTTGAGCGAGGTGTAGGGGTCCTGGAACACCATCTGGATGTTGCGGCGGACGGCCTTCATGGCGCGCCCGGACAGGCGGGTGAGGTCCTGGCCGCGGTAGCGGATGTGACCGGCCGTCGGCCGCTCCAGCCCGACCAGCATCCTGGCGACGGTCGACTTGCCGCAGCCGGACTCCCCCACGATGCCCAGGGTCTCGCCCTGCCGCAGGTCGAAGGAGACCCCGTCGACCGCCTTGACCGCGCCCACCTGCTTCTTGATCAGCACCCCGCGGGTGAGCGGGAAGTGCTTGACCAGGTCGCGGACTTCGAGGAGCGGTTCAGCAGGCGCCATCGAGCGTCTCCTTCCAGAAGTGGCAGGCGCTGGCCCGGCCCGGCCCGGCGTCGTACAGCGGCGGGCGGTCGGTGCGGCAGACGTCGCGGGCCAGCGGGCAGCGGGGGTGGAAGGCGCAGCCCGGTGGGACGGCGGTGAGGTTCGGCGGCAGGCCCTTGATCGCGTGCAGCTCCCGGCCCTGGTGCCCCAGGCGGGGCACGGACTCCAGCAGACCGCGGGTGTAGGGGTGCGCGGGCGCCTTGTAGAGCTGGTGGACGGGGGCGGTCTCGACGACCCGGCCCGCGTACATCACCGCGATGGTGTCGGCGACGTCGGCGACCACGCCCAGGTCGTGGGTGATCAGGATGAGCCCCATCCGGTACTCCCGGCGCAACTCCGCGAGCAGGTCCATGACCTGGGCCTGGACGGTGACGTCCAGGGCGGTGGTCGGCTCGTCCGCGATGATCAGCTCCGGTTCCAGGGCGAGCGCCATGGCGATCATGATGCGCTGGCGCATCCCGCCGGAGAACTGGTGCGGATAGTCCCCCACCCGCTGCCGGGCGGCCGGGATGCCGACCCGCTCCATCAGCTCGACGGCCTTGGCGCGGGCCTCCTTGCGGGAGGCGCCGGTGTGCACCCGGAACATCTCTCCGAGCTGGGTGCCGACGCTGAGCACCGGGTTCAGCGCGGAGAGCGCGTCCTGGAAGATCATCGCCATCTTCGCGCCGCGGATCCTCCGCCGCTCCTCCCCGCCCAGGGTGAGCAGATCGCGCCCCTGGAAGAGGATCTCCCCGCCGGTGACGAAGCCCGGTGGGGAGTCGAGGATGCCCATCACGGCCTGGGCGGTGACGGACTTGCCGGAGCCGGACTCGCCGAGCACCGCCAGCGTCTGCCCGGCCGCCACGGTGAGGCTGACACCGCCTACGGCCTTGGCCACCCCGTCGCGGGTGCGGAACTCCACCTTCAGGTCCCGGACGTCGAGCAGGGGGGTCTCGGGGGCCGCTCCGCCGTGGGTCATCTGCCGTCTCCTCAGCGCAACTTGGGGTCGAGGGCGTCGCGGACCGCGTCGCCGAGCATGATGAACGCCAGCACCGTGATGCTCAGCGCGCCCGCGGGCCAGAGCAGCATGTGCGGGGCGTTGCGGATGTGGGTGGAGGCGGCGGAGATGTCGATGCCCCAGGAGACGGTGGGCGGTTTCAGCCCCGCGCCCAGGTAGGAGAGCGTGGCCTCCAGGGCGATGTAGGTGCCCAGCGCGATGGTGGCGACGACGATGACGGGCGCGATCGCGTTGGGCGCGATGTGCCGCAGCAGCATCCGGCCGTTGCCGGCGCCCAGCGCCCGGGCGGCCTGGACGTAGTCGTTCTGCTTGGCGGTGACGACCGAGCCGCGGGCGATCCGGGCGATCTGCGGCCAGCCGAGCAGCACGATGAAGCCGATCACCGGCCAGACGGTGGTGCTGGTGATCACGGAGAGGAAGACCAGCCCGCCGAGCAGCACCGGGATGCCGAAGAAGATGTCGGCGATCCGGGAGAGCAGGGTGTCCCACCAGCCGCCGAAGAAGCCCGCCAGGCCGCCGAGCAGGCCGCCCAGGAGGGCGACGCCGGCGGTGGCGCAGGTGCCGACGGTGATGGAGGCGCGGGCCCCGTAGACGACCCGGGTGTAGACGTCCCGGCCCTGGGTGTCGTAGCCGAAGGGGTGGCCGGGTCCGGCGCCCTGCTGGGCCTTGGACAGGTCGGCGCGGTAGGGGTTGCCGGTGGCGATCGCCTGCGGCCACAGGGCGATGACCACCAGGAAGAGGATGACGAGCGCGGAGAGCACGAAGACCGGGTTGCGGCAAAGGTCATGCCAGGCGTCGCTCCACAGGCTGCGGGGCCTGCCGGTGGGTTCGCCGCCCGGGGCCCGCGGCCGGGCGCCGGGGGCGCGCTCCAGGGACTCGGCCTCGCCGATGGCCAGGGCGGCGGTGCCGCCGTCGCCGTGGCCGTGGCCGACGGCTTCCTTGGGGACATGGGGCTCAGACATAGCGGATCCTCGGGTCGAGGACGGCGTACAGCAGGTCGACCAGCAGGTTGGCGATCAGGAACACCAGCACCAGGATCGTCACGAAGCCCACCACGGTCGGCGAGTTCTGCCGGAGGATGCCCTGGTAGAGCTGGTAGCCGACGCCGTGGATGTTGAAGATGCGCTCGGTGACGATGGCACCGCCCATCAGCGCCCCGATGTCGGTGCCGATGAAGGTGACGACCGGGATCAGGGAGTTGCGCAGCAGATGGCGGGTGATGACCCGGTGCCGGGGCAGCCCCTTGGCGACGGCGGTCCGGACGTAGTCGGCGCGGGCGTTCTCCGCGATCGAGGTCCGGGTCAGCCGGGTCACGTAGGCGAGCGAGACCAGCGCCAACACCAGCCCCGGCAGCAGCAGTTGGCCCAGCGGTGTGTCCAGGGCGACGGTCGGCGCGGCCCACTCCAGCCTCACGCCGAAGACGAACTGGAGCAGATAGCCGCTGACGAAGGTCGGTACGGAGACCACGACGAGGGTGAGCACCAGCACGGTGGTGTCGACGGCCCGGCCGCGCCGCAGCCCGCTGAACACCCCCAGCGCCACGCCCACCAGCATCTCGATGACGATCGCGACCAGGGTGAGCCGGAGGGTGACCGAGAAGGCCTCGGCCATCAGCTCGGTGACCGGCCGGCCGTTGAACGCGGTGCCGAAGTTCCCCCGGAAGATCTGGCCCATGTAGTGCGGGTACTGCTTCCACAGCGGCTGGTCGAGGTAGAGGTCGTGGCGGATCTGCGCCGCGGTCGCGGGGTCCGGCGCCCGGTCGCCGAACATCGCGGCGACCGGGTCGCCCAGTGCGTAGACCATGAGGAAGATCAGGAAGGTGCTGCCGATGAACACCGGGATCATCTGGAGCAGTCGCCGGATCACATACCGTCCCATGAGCGCGCCCGCCTCCCTCGTCAGCCGACCGTGATCTCGTTGTAGACCGGGACGCTGAACGGATCGAGCCGCACATTGCTGATCCGTTCCGAATAGCCGCCGCTGCCGTTCTGGTACCACAGCGGAATGGCCGGCATCTGCCGGTCGAGAACCCGCTCCGCGTCCTGGAATTTCGCCACCGCCCGCCGGGTGTCGGGCTCCGCGTTCGCCTCGTTGACGAGCCGGTCGAATTCCGGATTGCTAAATTTCCCGTCATTGGAGGAGGCGCCGGTGAAGTACAGCGGCTGGAGGAAGTTCTGGATCAGCGGGTAGTCCATCTGCCAGCCGGCCCGGAACGGCCCGGTCATCTGCCGGGCACTGATCTTGTTGCGGAAGTCGGCGAAGGTGCCGACCGGATTCCCCACGCACGCCTTGTCCTTTCCCAGCGTCTTGTTGACGCTGTTGCAGATGGCGTCGATCCAGTCCTTGTGGGACCCGGTGTCCGCGTTGTACGTGAGGGTCAGCCCGCCGCCGGGAATTCCGCCGCCCTCCTTGATGAGCTGCCGGGCCTTTTCCGGGTCGAAGACACAGGCGCCGCACAACCCCGGCTTGAAGCCGCCCTTCTCCCCCAGGACCGGCGAGGTCCAGTCGCTGGCGGGGGTGCGGGTGTTCTGGAAGATCTCCTTGGTGATCTGCCGCCGGTCGATCGCCATCGACAGCCCGCGCCGCACCTTCTCGCTTCCCGACTTCCCCCAACGCGCGTCGTACAGCGGGAAGGTGAGGATCTGGATGAGGCCGGCCGGCTTGTTGATGTACCGGTCGCCGAGGTCGCTGCGGACGTTTCTCAGCTGCGCGGCCGGAATGTCGTCGACCAGGTCCAGATTCCCGGCCTGGAGGTCGGTGTAGGCGGTGTCGTTGTCGGTGTAGACGCGCAGGTCGATTCCGCCGTTCTGGGCCGGGTCCGGCCCCCGGTACCCCTTCCACTTCCGCAGTCTCAGCACGCTGCCCTTGTCATAGGAGTTCACCAGATACGGGCCGTTGCCGATCGGCTTCTTCACCCAGCCGTCGTGGTCCCGGAAGAACGTCTGGGGCAGCGGCATGAACGCCGCATAGCCCAGGGTGTCCGGCCAGCTGGAGAACTTCTGGTTGAGCGTGACGGTGAACGTCCGGTCGTCCTTCATGCGGAGTCCGGAGAGGGTTTTCGCGGTGGGTTTTCCCTTGTCCGGGTGCACCTTGTCGAAGCCCTCGATGTATTGGAAGAAGGGCGCGTTCTTCTGCTTGTTGTCGAGCAGCGCGCCGTAATTCCAGGCGTCCACGAAGGACTTGGCGGTGACCTTCTCACCGTTGCTGAAGGTCCAGCCGGGCCGGAGGGCCACGGTGTAGTGCCGGGCGTCCGCGGTCGTGATCCGCTCGGCGATGACGTTCTCGGCGGCGCCGGTGCGGGGGTTGTAGCGCTTGAGGCCGCGCAGCACCATCGCCAGGACCTTGCCGCCCTGCACCTCGTTGGTGTTGGCCGGCTCCAGCGGGTTCTGCGGGTCTCCCCAGGAGGCGCTGACCACGGCGGAGCCGCCCGGTCCCGCGGTCCCGCCGCCGCAGGCGGTGGCGGCGAGGGCCAGGGCCCCCGTGCCGACGGCCCACCTCGCGCGCACGGCTTGGCGCATGGCGCCTCCTTGAAGGTCCGGACTCCGGGTCACCCGTGGCCGCAGGGACCACCCGTAGCCCACATCAGAGCCCACACCCGCGCACCGCGCACCCCGGCACCGGCCGCCCCTGCTCCGAACCCCGGCGAAACCCCTCGGATGACCGATCCGCGGCGCCGCCGGTGCCCCCGCTCCGCCCCCTGACACGGCGGCGCCCCGCCGGACCGGGGTCCGACGGGGCGCTGGGACGAGCCGTGCGGCAGCGTCAGTTGTGCTTGGCGCGCGAGGCGGTGCGGCCGCGCTCCTTCTGGTCCAGGACGACCTTGCGGATGCGCACGGCCTCCGGGGTGACCTCGACGCACTCGTCGTCGCGGCAGAACTCCAGCGACTGCTCCAGGGAGAGCTTGCGCGGCGGCACGATCGCCTCGAAGGAGTCGGCCGAGGAGGAGCGCATGTTGGTGAGCTTCTTCTCCTTGGTGATGTTCACGTCCATGTCGTCGGAGCGCGAGTTCTCGCCGACGATCATGCCCTCGTACACCTCGGTGCCGGGGTCGGTGAACAGCACGCCGCGCTCCTGGAGGTTGGTCATCGCGAAGGCGGTGACCGCGCCCGAGCGGTCGGCGACCAGCGAACCGTTGTTACGGGTCGTCAGGGTGCCGAACCACGGCTCGTGGCCCTCGTGGATGGAGTGCGCGATACCGGTGCCGCGGGTGTTGGTCAGGAACTCCGTGCGGAAGCCGATCAGACCGCGGGAGGGGACGACGAACTCCATGCGGACCCAGCCCGAGCCGTGGTTGGACATGTTGTCCATCCGGCCCTTGCGGACACCCATGAGCTGGGTGACGGCGCCCATGTGCTCCTCGGGCACGTCCACGGTCATGCGCTCGACGGGCTCGTAGGTCTTGCCGTCGACCTCCTTGGTGACGACCTGCGGCTTGCCGATCGTCATCTCGAAGCCCTCACGGCGCATCTGCTCGACCAGGATGGCCAGCGCCAGCTCACCGCGGCCCTGCACCTCCCAGGCGTCGGGGCGCTCGGTGTCCAGGACGCGCAGCGAGACGTTACCGATCAGCTCGCGGTCCAGGCGGTCCTTGACCTGGCGGGCGGTGACCTTGCGGTCCTTGACCGCGGCCTTGGCGCTCGCGCCCTTGCCCGTGCCGCCACGGCCGACCAGCGGCGAGGTGTTGGTGCCGATGGTCATCGAGATCGCCGGCTCGTCGACCGTGATCAGCGGCAGCGCGACCGGGTTCTCCGGGTCGGCGAGGGTCTCGCCGATCATGATGTCGGGGATACCGGCGACCGCGCAGATGTCACCGGGACCGGCCACCTCGGCCGGCTTCCGGGTGAGCGCCTCGGTCATCATCAGCTCGGAGATCCGGACGTTGTGGATCGAGCCGTCGCGCTTGATCCAGGCCACCGTCTGGCCCTTGCGCAGCTCGCCCTGCTCGACGCGGAGCAGCGCGATACGGCCGAGGAAGTTGTCGGCGTCGAGGTTGGTGACGTGCGCCTGGAGCGGCGCGTCCTCCTCGTACGTCGGGGCCGGGACGTGCTCCAGGATGGTGGAGAAGAACGGCTCCAGGTTGGTGGAGTCCGCCGGGACCGTGCCGTCCTCCGGCTTGGTCAGCGAGGCGATGCCGTCGCGGCCGCAGGCGTAGACGATCGGGAACTCGATCTGGTCCTCGTCGGCGTCCAGGTCCAGGAACAGGTCGTAGGTCTCGTTGACGACCTCGTCGATCCGGGAGTCCGGGCGGTCGGTCTTGTTGATGCACAGGATGACCGGCATCCGGGCCTGGAGGGCCTTGCGGAGCACGAAGCGGGTCTGCGGCAGCGGACCCTCGGAGGCGTCGACCAGCAGCACGACGGCGTCCACCATCGACAGACCGCGCTCGACCTCGCCACCGAAGTCGGCGTGGCCGGGGGTGTCGATGATGTTGATCGTGATGGGCTCCCCGCCGTCCTTGGGGTGATACTTCACCGCCGTGTTCTTGGCGAGGATCGTGATGCCCTTCTCACGCTCCAGGTCGTTCGAGTCCATCATGCGGTCGTCGAGGGACTCTGCGGCGTGCGCGGCAAAGGCGCCGGCCTGCTTGAGCATGGCGTCGACGATGGTCGTCTTGCCGTGGTCGACGTGGGCGACGATGGCGACGTTGCGGATGTCGTGACGAGTTGCGGACACGGCCATATTGCGGCGAACTCCCGAAGTGAGTGGTCGGCTGCGCGTACGTCTGTGTTACGCGGCCCTGCCGGGCTTGACGCGCCACGGCCTCACCCCATGGTACGGGGCTGCGGCGGCTTCAGCCGCCCCAGCCCGTACACACCACCTCTGACCTGCGATTTCTCGTCGAACTTCGCCTCTGACCGCAGCTCTTACTTGGTGTAACCGATGTCCTGGAAACGGGGGGTGGCGAAGCCGAACGCGCCAATGTTGGCGAGCGACTTCCTGGCGGCCACCAGCTCCGGCCGCTGGTAGAGCGGAAGCGAGCCGGCGGCGGCCCAGATCCGGGCGTCGGCCTGCTCGACCAGGGTGTGCGCGGCGTCACCGTCGAGCTCGGAGGCGGCCTGGTCGAAGAGCTGGTCGATGTGGTCGGTGCCGACCCGGGTGTAGTTCTGCTCGACGGTCAGCGAACCGTCCGGGGCCGGCTGGGGCTTGGCGTAGATCGGCCGGCCGTCGGTCGCCGGATAGGCGCTGCCGGGCCAGGAGTACAGGGCCAGGTCGAAGTCGCCGGAGGCGATGTGGTCCTTGAAGTAGCTCTCGTCCGGGACCCGCTGGATCGCGGTCTGCACCCCGATCCCGTTCAGCATCCCGGCGATCCGCCGGCCCACGGTGCGCAGCTGCTCGGAGCCGGGCCCGTCGGGGAGGACGAAGCGCAGCGCCAGCGGCCGGCCGTCCTTCTTCATCACCATGGCCTGGGCGGGGGCCCGGCCGGCGGCCGCCTCCGGGGAGTGCCCGGTGCCGGCCCGCTGGGCCTGGTGCGGCCCGGCGCCGGTCCGCAGCGCGGCCGCGTGGCCGGCGGCGGCCCCCGGCAGGTGCGGGGCCTGCCCGGTCTCGATCAGCTCGGCGGCGCCCAGCGCCTGCGCGGCCCGCTGGTGGTACTGCCGGTACCTGCCGTAGGCCGCGGAGTCGCTGTTCCCGTGGGCCGCCGCCTTCTCCTCGGCGGCGCCGGCCTTGTAGAACGCCGCGCTCTGCCGCAGCAGGGCGGCCTGCTCAACCTCGGAGCCGACCGCCCCGGCGGAGGACAGCGGCGCCTCGGCGGCGGCCGGGCGGGCACCGTCCCGCTCCACCCGGGCGGCGGCCTCGCCGGGCGGCCGGTTCGGGTTGCGGCCGTCGGACCCGGCGTCGCCGGGCCGGTCGGCGGAGGTGTCGCCGCCGGGCTCGTCCGCCCCGGGCTCCTCGCCGTCCGCCGGGTCCTCGTCGTCGGCCCGGTCCGACGTCGCCGCGCGGCCGGCACCGGCCTGCTCCTCGCCCGCCGGCGGCACGGCCACTCCGGACGGCTTCCAGCCGGCGTCCGCGAGCAGTTTCCTGGCCGCCCCCGCGTCCGCCTCGCCGAGCGCGTCGCTGTGGTCCTGGTAGCCGTGCTGCCCGGCCAGCAGCAGATGGTTGCCGAGCGGCGCGGCGGGCAGGCCCAGCGGCTTGAGGACGGTGTCGGCGAGCGCCTGCCGGTCGATGGCGCGGGCCACCGCGCGGCGCACCCGCTGGTCGGCGAGCGGCCCGGCGCTGCCGTTGAGGGCGAGTTGGGTGTAGGCGGGCTCCAGGGCCTTGCGGACGGTGTAGCCGCGCAGCGCGCTGTGCCCGGCGGCGCGGCCGGCGGCCTTGCCGTCCGCGGCCTTGACGCTGGCGGGCGCGGCGGCCTGGGCGACCTGCTTGGCGGCGCCCTGGTCGACGGAGGCCACGTCGACCGCCCCGGCGGCCAGCGCCGCGGCCCGCCTGTCCCGGGGCACCGCGTCCAGCACCAGGTGGTCGAGCTTGGCCCGCTCGCCCCACCACTTGGGGTTGCGGACGAGGGTGACGGTGCCGCGGTCGGCGTCCCGCCGCTGCACCAGGAACGGGCCGGCCCCGACCGGGAGCCGCTCCCGCACCCCGTCGTTGAAGGCGTCGGCGTCGTCCATCACGGACTTGGGGTAGAGCGGCGTGAAGAGCGACTGCCAGTCGGCGTAGGGGCGGGTGAAGGTGACCTTGACCTGGTGCGGCCTGGCGCCCGGCTCGACCTTGGCGATCCGGTCGTAGCCGGCGTTGCGGGCGGTCCAGTAGGCGTTGTCGGCACCGCGCAGCGCGTTCCACTGGGCGACGAAGTCCGCGGCGCCGATCGGCCGCCCGTCGCTCCACCGCGCCTTGGGGTTGAGCTGGTAGGTGACGACCTGCCGGGGCTCGCGGGTGCTGACGTCCGCGGCGCTCAGATAGTCGGCGTTGCGCTGCGGCCGGCCACTGGCGTCGACGGTGAACAGGCTGGGCAGCACGGCGCCGACGACCCGGGTGGTGGCCGCGTCGGCATCGCTCTGGAAGGCGTTGAAGGTGCTCGGCAGCGCGTCGATCGCCCAGCGGACCGTGCCGCCGTCCTTGACCATCCCGCGCGGGGCGGGCGCGATGTCCTGGGACTGGGCCACGGAGGGCGCGGTGTCGCCCTGGCTGCATCCGGCCAGTACCGGCAGCGGGAGCAGCACCCCCGCCGCGACGAGCGCGGCACAGCGGCGCCTTAGGCACACCGCGCCGCCTGGGCTGACGTGGTCCGTCATGACTGTTCCCTCCGGGCTCGCCCGCGCCGCGCCGAGCCGCCGCAACACGTCCGGCCGACTTTGCGGCTCATCACATCTATGGGCTCCCTACTGAAGGGGACCGCCGGTTCCCGGGCCGCCCGACACGTCGGGGGCCCGGGCAAGGCCACCCGCCCGGCCCAACCCCGGCCCCACCGACCGACGGACCGCTCCGCACGCCCGTGCCACCCCCGCCCGTACCGGAGTTCGACGCCCAGGGGCGAAGGCGGGCCGCAACGCACCGGTTCGAGTCGTACTCGCGCCTGCCCCCTTCCCAAGCCCTACTGTGACGCGCGACACTCTCGGGCGCATGAGATCGCCCACCACACGTCGTGAAGTGAGGGCATGTGATGTCGGTACAGGACGACCTGACGGCGGTTGAACGCAGCCTGGACACCCTGGCCCAGGCGGTCGGAAAACTGGAGACGCGGATCGGCGGCGGGCTGGACGTCCGCCGGATCCGCAGCGACACGGACCATCTGCGCGAGAGCCTGGCGCTGCTCAAGCAGAGCCTGGCCGGCACCGCGCGGGACCGGGGCACCACGGCCGAGGACGAGATGGTGCCGGTCCCGGACACCCCCTACAACTCCGCGCTGTGGACGGACGCCGAGGACGAGGGCCTGGGCGCCAAGGACCGGCACGCTCCCTGAGGACGGAGACGAAACGTTGGCCACTGGCATCGAACCCGCACCGCAATCGGGCCCGACCGGCGTGCACGATGCCTCGCGCGCCGCCATCCCCGCCCGCCATCTGCGCACCGACCGCTGGTGGCTGGCGCCGGCCGGCACCGCCGCCGGACTGCTCGCGTTCATCGTCTACTCGACGTGGCGGGCGTTCGCGAACAGCGACTACTACCACGCCCCCTACGTCTCGCCGTTCTACTCGCCCTGTCTGGCGGCGAACTGCCGCACCATGCACGGCGGCCCCAACTGGGAGATCTTCGGCAGCTGGTGGGGCCTGTCCCCCGCCCTGCTGATCCTGATCTTCCCGTTGGGCTTCCGGCTGACCTGCTACTACTACCGCAAGGCGTACTACCGCGGGTTCTGGGCCTCCCCGCCGGCCTGCGCGGTCGCCGAGCCGCACCGGAAGTACACCGGCGAGACCCGCTTCCCGCTGATCCTCCAGAACCTCCACCGCTACTTCTTCTACTTCGCGGTGCTGGTCGCCGGCGTCCTGACCTACGACACCGCGCTGACCTTCCGCGACGACCACTACCGCTGGGGCCACATGGGCCTGGGCTCGCTGGTCTTCCTCGCCAACATCGTGCTGATCTGGGCGTACACCGTCTCCTGCCACTCCTGCCGGCACATCGTCGGCGGCCGGCTGCGGCACTTCTCCAAGCACCCGGTGCGCTACCGGCTGTGGGGCTGGGTCAGCCGGCTCAACGCGCGCCACATGCAGCTCGCCTGGGCCTCCCTGATCAGCGTGGCGGTGGCCGACTTCTACGTCTTCCTGCTCGCCAGCGGGGCGTTCGCTGACCCACGCTTCTTCTGACGGGCCGGCTCCAACTCCAAGGGAATCCAAGGAACTTCGAGGGAAGGTGTGCCGCAGATGGCGCATGTGGACCGGCAGACCTGGGACGTGGTCGTGGTGGGCGCGGGCGGTGCGGGGCTGCGCGCCGCCATCGAGGCCCGCGAGGCGGGCATGCGGACGGCGGTGATCTGCAAGTCGCTGTTCGGCAAGGCCCACACGGTGATGGCCGAGGGCGGCATCGCGGCCAGCATGGGCAACGCCAACCCGCACGACGGCTGGCAGGTGCACTTCCGGGACACCATGCGCGGGGGCAAGTTCCTCAACCACTGGCGGATGGCCGAACTGCACGCCCGCGAGGCCCCGGACCGGGTCTGGGAGCTGGAGACCTGGGGCGCGCTCTTCGACCGCACCGCGGACGGCCGGATCTCCCAGCGCAACTTCGGCGGCCACGAGTACCCCCGGCTGGCGCACGTCGGCGACCGGACCGGCCTGGAGCTGATCCGCACCCTTCAACAGAAGATCGTCTCGCTCCAGCAGGAGGACGAGCAGGTCTCCGGCTCCTACGAGGAGGGGCTGAAGGTCTTCCAGGAGTGCACCGTCACCCGGGTGCTCACGACGGACGGGAAGGTCTCCGGGGTCTTCTGCTACGACCGGGAGTCCGGCCGCTTCTTCGTCCTGGAGGCGCCGGCCGTGGTGCTGGCCACCGGCGGCATCGGCAAGTCCTTCAAGGTGACCTCCAACTCCTGGGAGTACACCGGCGACGGCCACGCGCTGGCGCTGCTGGCCGGCGCCCCGCTGATCAACATGGAGTTCGTCCAGTTCCACCCGACGGGGATGGTCTGGCCGCCGTCGGTCAAGGGCATCCTCGTCACCGAGTCGGTGCGCGGGGACGGCGGGGTGCTGCGCAACAGCGACGGCAAGCGGTTCATGTTCGACTACATCCCGGACGTCTTCAAGGAGAAGTACGCCCAGACCGAGGCCGAGGGCGACCGCTGGTACGACGACCCCGACCACAACCGCCGGCCCCCCGAGCTGCTGCCCCGCGACGAGGTGGCCCGGGCCATCAACGCCGAGGTCAAGGCCGGCCGCGGCTCCCCGCACGGCGGGGTGTTCCTGGACGTGTCGACGCGGATGCCGGCCGAGGTGATCACCCGCCGACTGCCGTCCATGCACCACCAGTTCAAGGAGCTGGCGGACGTGGACATCACCGCCGAGCCGATGGAGGTCGGCCCGACCTGCCACTACGTGATGGGCGGGGTGGAGGTGGACCCGGACACCGCGGCCGCGACCGGGGTGCCGGGGCTGTTCGCCGCCGGCGAGGTGGCCGGCGGCATGCACGGCTCCAACCGGCTGGGCGGCAACTCCCTCTCCGACCTGCTGGTCTTCGGCCGCCGCGCCGGGCTGTACGCGGCCGAGTACGTCGGCGGGCTGCGCGGCCGGCCGGCCACCGAGGAGCGCGCGATCGACGCGGCCGAGGCGGAGGCGCTGCGCCCGTTCGACGCCGAGGACGGCCACGGCCCGGCGGAGAACCCCTACACCCTGCACCAGGAGCTCCAGCAGTCGATGAACGACCTGGTGGGCATCATCCGCCGGGAGGGCGAGATGGCCGAGGCGCTTCAGCGGCTGGCGACGCTGCGGACGCGGGCGCGGCGGGCGGGCGTGGAGGGCCACCGGCAGTACAACCCGGGCTGGCACCTCTCCCTCGACCTGCGGAACATGCTGCTGGTCAGCGAGTGCGTGGCACGGGCGGCCCTGACGCGCACGGAGAGCCGCGGCGGCCACACCCGGGACGACCATCCGGAGATGGACCGGCGCTGGCGCAACGTCAACCTGGTCTGCGAACTCGCCGATGCCCGGCCCGAGTCGGGCGGGGCGGACCCGGCGCGGGACCAGATCCGGCTGTCCCGCCGCGAGACCCCGCCGATCCGCCGCGACCTCCTCGAACTCTTCGACAAGGACGAGCTGGTGAAGTATCTGACGGACGAGGAGCTGAACCGGTGAGCGAGCGGCAGACGGAACAGCGGTCCGGGGCCTACCAGGCGCACTTCCGGGTGTGGCGGGGCGACGCGGACGGCGGCGAACTGCGCGACTTCCAGGTGGAGGTGAACGAGGGAGAGGTGGTGCTGGACATCATCCACCGCCTCCAGGCGACGCAGGCGCCGGACCTCGCGGTCCGCTGGAACTGCAAGGCGGGCAAGTGCGGTTCGTGCAGCGCGGAGATCAACGGGCGGCCGCGGCTGCTGTGCATGACCCGGATGTCGGTCTTCGAGCGGACCGAGACCCTCACCGTCACCCCGATGCGGACCTTCCCCGTCCTGCGCGACCTGGTCACCGACGTCTCCTTCAACTACGCCAAGGCGCGCGAGATCCCGTCGTTCATGCCGCCCGCCGACCTGGGGCCGGGCGAGTACCGGATGCGGCAGGAGGACGTGAACCGGTCACAGGAGTTCCGCAAGTGCATCGAGTGCTTCCTGTGCCAGAACGTCTGCCATGTCGTCCGTGACCACGAGGAGAACAAACCGGCCTACGCCGGTCCGCGCTTCCTGATGCGGATCGCCGAACTGGACATGCATCCGCTGGACGCCGCACCGGCCCGCGGGGTGGACCGCAAGGTCGCCGCGCAGGACGAGCACGGGCTGGGCTACTGCAACATCACCAAGTGCTGCACGGAGGTCTGCCCCGAGAGCATCAAGATCACCGACAATGCGCTGATCCCGCTCAAGGAGCGCGCGGCGGGCCGCAAGTACGATCCCCTGGTGTGGCTCGGGAACAAGATCCGGCGCCGGACGGAGTGACCGTCCGCGCCCCAAGTCGCCCTCGGGGCAGCCTTCTTGGCGCCGTCCGCATGTCCGGAAAGATCCTCGCGGGGGAGGCGGCGGGCCGCGGTATAAGGACGGCATGACTTCGCCAAGGATGAGCCGGCGGCGGGTCCTGGCCGGCCTGGGCACCGTTCCGCTGGCCGCCGCTGCCGCTCTCCCCGAGACCGCCCGGCACCGGCCCGCCGGCCCGGCCGACGCCCCCGGTGACCGCCGCCCCACCCTGCTGCGCGGCGCCGACCTGGTCCTCACCATGGACCCCCGCGTGGGCGACGGCCCGCTGGGCCGGCTGGAGAACGGCGTCGACGTGCTCCTGCGGGACGGCACCGTCGCCGCCGTCGGACGTGGTCTGACCGCCCCGGCCGGTGCCCGCATACGGGACGCCCGGGGCCGGATCGTCCTGCCGGGCTTCGTCGACGTCCACACCCACCTGTGGCAGGCCGGCATCCGCGGCGGCTGCGCGAACGAGGACCTGCACGGCTGGCTGCGTCACTGCGACAACCCCGCGCTCGCCAGGCTCGGCCCCCGCCCCCAGGACATGTACCGCCTCGTCCGCCTGGCCGCGCTCAACGCCCTCCAGGCGGGCGTCACCACCGTCGTCGACTGGGTGCACCCCGTCCCCTACGACACCGGCGCGGCGTACGTCCGGGCGCTGGACGACGCCGGGCTGCGCTTCGTCTACGCCGCGACGCAGCGCGCCGCCGACGCCCACCTCATCCCCCGCATCAAGCGGGACTTCCTGGACCCGCTGCCGCTGGCCTCCGCCCAGGTGTCGGCGCGGGCCGGGATGGACCGCCTGAAGACGCTGCGCACGCTCCACGAGGTCGCCCGGGACCTGGGCGTGATGTTCAACTCCCACGTCCTGGAACGGCGCGAGGACCGCGCGCACGACCCGATCCGCTCGCTGCGCGAGATCGGCGCCTTCGGCCCGGAGCTGCTGATGAACCACGCGATCCACCTCACCGACGAGGAGATCGCGCTGACCGGCGAGCACGACGTGCGGATCGCGCACTGCCCGCTGAGCAACATGCGGCTGGCCTCCGGCATCTGCCCGCTGCCGGCGTTCCACCGGCACGCGGTCAAGGCCGGGCTCGGCCACGACGGCGGCACCGACGACACCACGGACATGTTCAACCTGATGAAGACGGCGGTCGGCCTCCAGCGGGCCCGGCACGAGGACGCCGGCATCCACCCGGCCCTGCCGGCGGCGCTGCGGATGGCGACGCTGGGCGGCGCCGAGGTGATCGGGATGGCGGACCGGATCGGTTCGCTGACGCCGGGCAAACGCGCCGACGTCGTCGTCCTGGACCCCGGCACGCTCAACTTCGCCCCGCGCTACGACTGGACCGCCCAGATCGTCCTGACCGGCCAGCCGCCGAACGTCAGCGAGGTCTTCGTCGACGGGCACCCGCGCAAGGCCCAGGGCGAGTTGCTGCACGTCGACGTCGAACGCGTCGTCCACGAGGCGGAGTCGGCCGCCCGGCACATCCGCGGGGCGTGACGCGGCGCGTGACGCGGCCCGTACGGGAGACCTCCGGGGCGTGACGCGGCCCGGCCCGTGCGGGAGACCTCCGGGGGTGTGACGCGGCCCGTACGGGAGATCCCCTACGGGATCGACGGCCCCCCTTTCACCCAGGGTAGCGGCGCGCCCGCCCCCACCACCGCCCCTGTGGACGGCGCCTCGGACCGGCTCGGTCCCAGAACAGACCCGGCCTCAGAACAGGCTCAGCAGGGCCTCCGCCGGGTCCACCGGTGCGGCGTCGCCGTCGGGCAGCGCGAGTTCGAACCAGACGGTCTTGCCACGCGGGGTGCGCCGGCTGCCCCAGCGTTCGCTCAGCAGGCCGACGAGTTGGAGGCCGCGGCCGCCCTCGTCGGTGTCCCGGGCCCGCCGGCGCCGCGGCTGGGCGAGATCGGCGTCCCACACCTCGCAGACCAGCGTCCGGTCCAGCAGCAGCCGCAGCCGGATCTCGCCGTGGCCGTGCCGCAGGGCGTTCGTCACCAGCTCGCTGACCAGCAGCTCGGTGGTGTCGACCAGGGCCGCAAGGCCCCAGTCGGTGAGCTGGTCGCGGGCCAGCTCCCGGGCCCGGGCCACCGAACGCGGCTCGGGCGCCAGGCTCCAGTCGCCCACCGCGTCCTTGGGCAGTCCGTGCACCCGGGCCATCAGCAGCGCGATGTCGTCCTCGCCGTGCGAGGTGTTCAGCGCGGACAGGACGTGGTCGCAGACGTCCTCCAGCGGCCGGTCGGCGTCCGAGAGCGCGCGCCGGAACGCCTGGAGCCCCTCGTCCAGCGGATGGTGCCGGGACTCCACCAGGCCGTCGGTGTACAGCGCGAGCAGCGCGCCGTCCGGCACCTCGACCTCGATCTCCTCGAACGGCTCCCCGCCGACGCCCAGCGGCATCCCCGGCGGGACGTCCAGCAGCAGCGCCTCCTCGCCCTCCTCGACGAGCACCGGCGGCAGATGGCCGGCATTGGCGACGGTACAGCGGCGGGTGATCGGGTCGTAGACGGCGTAGACGCAGGTGGCGAGGTAGACCTCCGAGAGGTCGGCGGTCCGCGCCGAGCGGTCCTGGCCGGTGCCGCCGGCCGCGGCCTCCGAGCGGCTGCGCGCGGTCCGCGCCATGGCCCCCCGGTCCCCGCTGCCGCCCAGCCCCCGGGCGATCTCGTCCAGCGCCCCCAGGACCTCGGCCGGCTCCAGGTCGAGCAGCGCCAACGTCCGTACCGCGGTACGCAGTTCGCCCATCGCGACGGCGGCGCGCAGCCCCCTGCCCATCACGTCGCCGACCACCAACGCGGTGCGGTGCCCGGGGAGTTCGATGACGTCGAACCAGTCGCCGCCGACCTCGGTGGCGGTGGTGCCGGGCAGATAGCGGCAGGCGATGTCGAGTCCGGCGGCCTCCGGGTCGCCGGGCGGCAGCAGGCTGCGCTGCAATATCAGGGCGCGTTCGTGCTCTCTTCGGTAGAGCCGGGCGTTGTCGATGCAGACCGCGGCGCGCGCCGCCAGCTCGACCGCCAGCGCGGTGTCCCGCTCGCCGAACGGCTCGCTGCCCTTCGTACGGGAGAACCGGACCAGGCCGACGACGGTGTCCCGGGCGACCATCGGCACCGCGAGGGTGGAGTGCACCACCGGCCCCAACTCCCGCGCCTCGTCGCTCTCCCGGCTCGGGATGACCTGCGCCTGGGCGGTCCGCAGGGCGGCCGCGCACGGGGAGTTGAAGGGGTAGCGGTGGACGGCGCCGACCGCGACCGGCTCCTCCCCGGGCTCCCCGCCGGGCAGCGGGGCGTCGGAGACCGCGCTGGCGAAGGCGACCCGGCGCAGCTCCGCACTGCCGTCGGTCATCCCGGGCGGCGCCTCGTCGCCGGCCAGCAGCCCCTGGTAGAGGTCGACCGAGGCCAGGTCGCAGAACTGCGGTACGGCGACGTCGAGGAGGGTGCGGGCGGTGGTCTCCAGGTCCAGGGAGTTGCCTATACGGGCGCCGGCCTCGTTGAGCAGCGCGAGGTTGCGGCGGGCGTTGGCGGCCTCGCGTTCGGCGCGGCGGCGGCCGGTGACGTCGGAGGCGAGCGCGGCGACGCCGATGGGGCGGCCGCTGGCGCCGTGCAGCCGGTAGAGCGAGACCGACCAGCGGCGGCGGTCGTCCTCGCCCGGGACGACGCCGACCAGTTGCATCTCGCTGACCGGCTCGCCCGTCTCCAGGACGCGGCGCAGGGCGACGGTCATCCGCTCGGCCTCGGGGCGGGGCAGGAAGTCGTAGGGGGTGCCGCCCCGGTACTTGCCGGCCGGGCCGCCGAAGACGGTGGCGAAGCGCTGGTTGACCCGCAGCAGCTTCAGGTCGGTGCCGAACAGGGTGAAGCCCATCGGGGATTGACCGAAAACGGCCTGCGCGGCGGCAAGGTCGGTCTCGATGCCGCGGAGCGCCCGGACGTCGACGACCAGGCAGACCGCGCCGCGGTCGCCGTCCTCGTTCGCGGCGGGCATCACATAGATCTCGGCGAGCCCCTCCGGTGCGCCGTCCGCCGTCCTGCGGTAGGGCACCAGGCCGGTCCACTCGCGGCCGTCGAGGATCTCGGAGACCTTGCGGCGCCCGGTCTCGCGGAACTCGCGCGGGACGAACGCCTCGACGGGGTCCTTCCCGAGCGCATGGCGGGCCGGGATGCCCAGCATCTGCTCGGCGCGCTCGCTCCACTGGTCGATCCGCCCGTCGGGCCCGAGCGAGAACGAGGCGACCTTGATGTAGTCGTAGATCGAGCCGGGCCGGCTGCTCTGCCACACGGGCGCGCCCTGCGGCTCATGGGCACGACGACGGTGGCCCGGGGCCTTGGAACCCTCCGCGCCACCATGGCCCTCGTTCTGTGCAGGTACCACCCCGCCAGATGACATCTCGCTCACGAGCCCCGTCCCCTCCAGCTCATCGTGCCCGGACCGGACCTGCCGAGTATTCCAGCACCTCGGCTATCCGGAACACGGTCTTCACGATCACAGCACAGTCTCGATCGCAGGCCATCTACAAAATGTCTATGAAATGGCAACGATCAGGACTCCCCCTCACTCCTAACCAGCCACAGACAGCTCGAACCACACGGTCTTGCCGCTTTTTCCCTGGCGGGTGCCCCAGCGGCGCGCACTGTGCGCGACCAACTGGAGCCCGCGGCCCCCCTCGTCGTCGGGGGCGGCGGTGCGGGTCCGGGGCGGATCGGGCAGCGGGTCGGAGACCTCGACCAGCAGCGCACCGGCGCCGAGCAGCACCATGCGCACGCCGATCGGGCCGCTGGCGTACCGCAGGGAGTTGGTGACGAGTTCGCTGACCAGCAGCACCGCGACGTCGGCGGCGCCGTCCAGCCCCCAGTCGTCGAGCACCTGACGGACCATGGTGCGGGCGGTGCGCACCGCGCCGGGGTCGGCCGGGAGGCTCCATTCGGCGCTCGGCGCACCGGAGGTCTTGCCGCGCCAGCGGACATCGGTGGCGCCGGACTCCGGGACCTCTGCCGCTGCGCCGTCGCTCACGCCGATCACTTCCCAGGCCGAGGGGTCCCCCGCCGTACCCGACCCCATCGAATAGGGCCAATCAGGACATACCCGATATCGAGGGGCCAGTACCGCCTTCAACCGTGCACTGTGGCACAAATGGCGCATCTCGCGGCAAGGCGTCGCCGCGGTGGGCACACCCCATGAGCGGGCGGACACCGGCGACCGGCACGGGCCGGTACGCGACCCGCGCTCACCGAGGGCGCGCGCCGGGGGCCTGGCCCCGTTGCCGGACCCCGTCCAACAGGTCAGGACCCGGCCATGATCCGCAGGGCGGCTCCTACAGCCGCGCGCCGGGAATCCCCACCGCGGGCTTGGACCCCAGCCGGCGCATCACCTCGGCGACCGCCGGGCGGTCCTGGTCGAGCCAGTCCACCTCGCGCTCCTCACCGGGCCGCAGCCAGCGCAGCTCGTCGTGGTCCTGGAGCGGTTCCGGCCGGCCGGAGACCAGTCGGACGGTCCACACCTGGAGCACATAGCCGGGCCGCAGCACCCACTCGCCCGGGATCCGCTCCACGGGCACGGCGTCGATGCCCAGTTCCTCGCGCAGCTCGCGCACCAGCGCCTGCTCCGGCGTCTCGCCGTCCTCCACCTTGCCGCCGGGCAGCTCCCAGCGGCCGGCCAACGCGGGCGGTGCGCTCCGTCGGGCGGCCAGCAACCGCCCCCGCTCGCACACCGCACCGCCCACCACTACGCGCACCGTCGTCATGCGCGGCAGCCTACGTCCCCCGCTCGCCTCCCGCTTCCCGCTCCGCTCACCCGGCCCGACGCCCTACGAGGCCCCTCGACCGACCCGCTCGACCGCGTAGAGCCGCCGGCTGCCACGGGTGTCGAGACGCTCGGCGACCCGCTCCGCCTCCGCTCGGGTGGCATAGCGGCCGACGCGATAGCGGTTGCCGCCTTCCTCCTCGCGGATGACGAGCCAGGGCAACGCGGTCTCGTTGTCGGTCATTGGGCCCCTCCGTCCGCCGCGCAGCGCGCCGCTGCGCGTCCCTCCTGTGCTGATGCCGAAATCGCGATCCGCATATGCCCGAGCCTACGCCCGACCTTTACGGACCGGATATGGAATTGCACAAAGAGAGACCGAACCGGCCACCCGCGGCCCTGGAATCCCAGGTGTGGCCGCGAGTGGCCGGTGGAAGCCCGAGGAACTCGGGTCATGCAGTGGTGGCGGAAGAGCGCCGCGAACGGCCGCTCAGGCGCCGGCCGGGGCCTTGTCGCCCTCCGCCTCGTCGGCGTCCCGCGCCGCGGCGAGCTCGGCCTCGACCTTCACTAGCGAGGGGTTGCGCCAGGCACTGCGCACGCCCCAGTAGTAGAAGGCCAGCGCGATCGCGGCGACCACGGCAAGGTCGAGGCCCGCCGGCAGGTAGCCCTTGCCGCCGAACTCCTTGCCGCCCAGGTAGGAGACGGCCGCCATGACCAGCAGGTAGACCACCATCCAGGCGCCCGCCTTCAGGTGCGGCATCAGCTCCTTGAGCAGACCCCGCTTCCACGGCCGGACGATCTCGTACCAGGCCCAGACCGGCAGGCCGACGGCCATGATGAAGATGACCTTGCCGGTGAGCGGCCACTTGCCCCAGTACAGGACCAGCGAACCGAAGATCATCGCGACCGGCGCGATGACCGGCATGGCGCGCAGCTTCACCGGCCGCTTCATGTGCGGCGACAGCCGCCGCAGACCCATCACGGCGACCGGGCCGGTGATGTACGAGATGACGGTGGCGACCGAGACGACCTCGGCGAGCGAGCCCCAGCCGCGGAACACCGCGAGGAACAGGAACGCGACGAAGAGGTTGAGCACCAGCGCCGGGCGCGGGATACCGGTCTTGGCGTCCACCTTGCCGAAGATGCCCGGCAGGTGACCGTTCTCCTGGACGCCCTGGATCATGCGCGAGGTGGTGGCGGCGTAGATCATGCCGGTGCCGGACGGCGAGACGAAGGCGTCCGCGTACAGCAGCAGCGCCAGCCAGTTCAGGCCCCAGGCCAGACCCAGCTCGGCGAGCGGGGAGTGGAAGCTGAGCCCGCCCCAGCCCTTGCTGAGGTCCGCGGCCGGCACGGCGAAGAGGAAGGCGACCTGCAGCGCGATGTAGATCACCAGCGCGATGAGGATCGAGAACGCGACGGCCTTGGGCAGCGAACGGCCCGGGTTGCGCGCCTCACCGGCGAGGTTGAGCGGCGACTGGAAGCCGTTGTAGGCCCAGACGATGCCGGAGAGCGCCACGCAGCTGAAGACCGCGCTCCAGCCGTTGGGGGCGAAGCCGCCGGCGCGCTCGATGTTGCCGGTGTCGAAGTGCGCGAAGATCAGGGCGCCCGCGGTGAGCACCGGCACGACGACCTTGAAGACCGTGATCGCGGTGTTGGTCTTGGCGAACATCGTCACCGCGAACCAGTTCATGAAGAAGTAGAAGATCAGCAGGACGCTGGCCACCGCGACGCCGGAGCCGGTCAGCTCCTTGCCGTCGAACAGCGCCTTGGCCCAGCCGAAGTCCCACGAGCTCATGTACTGGACGGAGGCGGTCGCCTCGCCCGGGATCACCGAGACGATGGCGATCCAGTTGGCCCAGGCCGCCAGGTACCCGGCGAGCGAGCCGTGCGAGTACTGGCCGTAGCGGACCATGCCGCCCGCCTTGGGGAACATCGAGCCGAGCTCGGTGTAGGTCAGCGCGATGGTCAGGGCGACGATCGCGCCGATGACCCAGGCGAGGATCGCGGCCGGACCGGCGATGGCGGCGGCGCGCTGGGCGCCGAACAGCCAGCCCGAACCGATGATGGACCCGAGACCCGTGGCGGTCAGGGCGATGGTCCCGAGGGACCGACGGTAATTCGAATGCGAACCCTGCTCCGCACTCGTTGTTTTCGTCGTGCTCACGTCTGGTCTCCTGGTCTTCCCCCGTGCCGTGCACAAACTTCGCCATCGTATGAGCGAATCCCAGGTTCCGGACCCCCCACGGAAGAAAAATTCCTGGCCAGTTGAGCCTCTGTGAGGTTTCCAACACTGGTTTTCGGCCGACCTTTAGCGTCGAACTCCCTCAAAACGGACAGGCAAGTTGGCCGGAAATTGCAACCGTTCAGCCTTGCGCACCCCACGAGATCCCCAAACAGGGCGTCGACTTGGCGAACACGGGGAGTTCGCGCGCACCTCCGGCAGGCCCCTCCGCACCGAAAAACGCTCCGCGACGCCCGGAAGCCGCTCCGCTACTTCACCGGCAGGTGGTACGCCACCCGATGGCGGGCGGCGAGCGCGATCACGTCCGCCGTCTCGACCGGCCGGCCCCCGGCGAAGTACGTCCGCGAGATCACCAGCACCGCATGGCCGGGCACCCCGCCCAGCGCCATCGCCTCCTCGGCGAGCCCCGGCCGCGCCCCGACCTCCTCGACGACGTTGTCCACCACCACGTCGATGGCCGCCATCCGCTCGACCACCCCGCGCCCGGCCAGCGGACCCTCCTCCGGCAGCATCACCGGCGTCCGCCCCGTGATCTCCAGCGGCTCCCAGGAAGTGGAGAGCATCGACGGCTCCCCCTCCGCACGGAAGACATAGTGCGTCCGCATCACCCGGGCCCCCACCGGAATCCGCAGCCGGGCCGCCACCGCCGAGCCGGCCGCCTCCTGCTCGCTGCTGGACTCCCAGGTGCCGCGCACCCGCTCATCGCTCTGCTCCTGCCGGAACGGCGTGCAGCCCCGGCTATGGAAGCCGCCGCGGGCGATCCGGCGCGGCACCGGCTGCTCCCGTACATAGGTCCCCGAGCCGGAACGGCCCTCCACCAGCCCCTCGGCCATCAGGACCTTGCGCGCCTCCAGCGCGACGGTGTCCGAGACGCCGTACTCCTCGCGGATGCGGGCCTGGGAAGGGAGCCGGGTGTGCGGGGCAAGCACCCCGTCGACGATCTTCTGACGCAGGTCACCGGCGACGCGGAGGTACGCGGGCTGCTCACCGAAAGACACGGGCCCCTCCCAACAGCTTGACAGTCAGCAACAGCGTGGCAACCGTCCGTGGCGGACCGCAAGCCTCCCCCAAATATTCACCCAAAGTAATGAATGCAGCTCACCCACGCCCCACACTCACCCCACACCCCACTCCATCCCACCTTCCACCACGGTCCGTATCCATCCGTGCCACCATCGTCACCACCCACGAAAGGGACCGCGATGCCGATCGAGAACGCCGCCGTCAGCGCCCTCCACCCGATGCCCGACGACTGGCAGCGGGCGCTGGCCGTCGTGGCCCACCCCGACGACCTCGAATACGGCGCCGCCGCGACCATCGCCGAATGGACCGACGCCGGACGGGAGATCCACTACCTCCTGGTCACCCGAGGCGAGGCGGGCATCGACGGCATCGCCCCGCCCGAGTGCGCCGCGCTCCGCGAGGCCGAGCAGCGCGCCGCGGCGGCCCAGGTCGGCGTCCACACCGTCGAGTTCCTCGACGGCCACCGGGACGGCGTCATCGAGGCCGGCCCCGCGCTCCGCCGCGACCTGGCCGCCGCGGTCCGCCGCCACCGCCCGGAGCTGCTCCTCACCCTCAACCACCACGACACCTGGTTCGGCACCCAATGGAACACCCCCGACCACCGGATCGTGGGCCGCGCCGTCCTGGACGCCGCCACCGACGCCGGCAACCGCTGGATCTTCCCCGAACTCGCCGACACCGAGGGCCTCGCCCCCTGGCCCGGCGTCCGCTGGACCGCCGTGGCCGGCTCCCCCCACCCGACCCACGCCGTCGAAGTGGGCCCCGGCATCCCCCGCGCCATCGCCTCCCTGGCCGCCCACGCCACCTACCTCACCGCCCTCACCACCCCCGACCAGGACCCCCATACCTACGCCCACGACTTCCTCAACCGCTCCCTCCACACCGCAGGCACCCGCCACCGGGGGCGCCCGGCGGTCCTGTTCGAGGTGTTTCCGCATTAGGGGGTAGCTGGCGGGGCGCCCCAAGGGCGGCTGCCGGACGCGCGTCGACACCCGCCTAACCACCCCTCTCCACAAGGGAGTTGAGCCAGCCCGCTGGTGCCGCCCAGCGGCTGAGATCTCCCCGCCCTGCCCTGTTCCCGCCCCACCCACCACCGGCAGCGGTAATGTCCGCCGCGTGAGCGAGCACCAGTATTACGAGTTCCAGGCCCTCGACCGACCGCTCAGCCACGAGGAGCAGAACCAGCTGCGGACCGTCTCCACCCGGGCCCGGATCACCGCAACCAGCTTCACCAACACCTACAACTGGGGTGATCTGCGCGGAGATCCACGCCGCATGGTCGAGCGCTACTTCGACGCCCACCTCTACGTCGCCAACTGGGGCACCCACCGCCTGATCCTCCGCCTGCCCCAGCAGACCTTGGCCCTGCCCACGGTGCGACCGTACTGCCTCGACCACCACGTCGACGCCTGGACCACCCCCACCCACCTCCTTCTCGACCTCACCAGCGAGGACGAGGAAGGTGAAGAGGACGAGGGCGCCGACGACTCACTGGCCGCCCTCATCGGCGTACGCGACGAACTCGCCACCGGCGACCTGCGCCCCCTCTATCTCGCCTGGCTCTCCGCCCTCACCGCCCAGGGATTCGAGGACGACGACGAAGAGGAATTCCAGACCGCCTTCGAACCTCCCGTCCCGGCCGGCCTCAACGCGCTGACCGCCCCGCAGCGCGCGCTCGCCGACTTCCTGCGCGTCGATGCCGACCTGCTTACGGTCGCAGCCAAGGCCAGCCCCGCCACGCCCAAGGAACCGACCGGCCCCTCGAAGAAGGAACTCTCCCGGCTGATCGCCGCCCTCCCCCAAGAGGAGAAGGACGCGCTGCTGCTGCGGCTCGCCATCGGCCCTGCTCCCCGGCTGCGTCTCGACCTTCTGCACCGCCTCGGTGGCAGCACGGCGCACGCCCCTGTCACAGGGCAGCAGTCAGCCGCCCAGCTCCTGGAGGCCGCCCACGCCCTGCGCACCGAGCGAGGCCGGCACGCCGAACGTCAACGGGCCGCCGCCCGCGCCGAGTACCTGACCGACCTTGCCCGCGAAACCGAATCCATCTGGCGGCAGGTCGAAACCCATATCGCCACCAAGAAGACCAGCGCCTACGACAAAGCCGTCGCCCTCCTCGCGGAGCTGCGGGACGCCTACCACCACACCGGCCAGGGCACTGATTTCGGCCAACGCCTGACCCTCCTGCGCGAGACGTACCAACGCCGCCCCGGCCTCATCCTCCGCCTCGACCGCCACGGCCTCCGGTAACGCCCCGACGCCACGAGGCCAAGCCGGCAGTCCCTGAGAGGGGTGACGCGAACTCAACTCGCAGGCAAGGCGGTTGGGGATTCACACCAACAGGGTCATTCCTCGGCGCCCCCCTCGCGCCCCGCCCCCCTCTGCCAGACTCACCCTCAGGGGCCGCGCACGGCATCGGCCTAGCCGATCTCCCGTCACTCAGGCCAACGGCCCTCGCCCCCAAGCACAGCACTGAGAACAATCAGAGGCAGAGGAAAACGGGCAGAAGAAGTGGGACAGGAAGAAGTGGGACAGAGCGATTCCCCCACGGGGGTCCCCCCGGTCGAGCAACTGGTGACGCGGAGCGGGGATCTCAAGAGCGAGCTGGTGGCCTTCGCGCAGAGCCCGCGGTTCGCCAGACGTCTGGAAGCTCTCCTCGATGAGGCCGCCGACCGGCTCGGTTCACTCGACGAGACAACCGCCATCCACGCGATCGACTACTTCGCGCTCCAGCACCGGCTGGCGGACGGCTCCACCGTCGTCGAACGGTTCGTGAGCCGGCGGCGGCCGCCCCTGCCGGAGGACGAACGGGCGATGCTGCTCGGCTGGCGCGACGTGATCGAGGGGATCTTCGAGGTGTGGCAGCGCGACCGCGGCGCCGTCGTCCTGCACAACCTCCTCGACGATCTCGTCTACCGGACCCACTCCACCATGGGGCGACGCGCTCTCGGGAAGCTCCGCAAGGGGATGTTCGTCGCCGCTCGCGTCGTGCCCGTCCATCCCGCCACCGACGACTGGCTGGTCAGCGGCAACCTCGCCGTCTACCCGTCCGGCGCCGGCCCGGAGCTGGCCCAGGCCGCCGTCCAGGCCCTCACCGCCGATCCGCAGCTGCTGCTCCGCAATCCCGACCTGCTGCGAAGAGCCCGGGAGATGGAGGCCGAGGCCCGCGCCGACTTCATCGGACTGTTCGGCACCGACCTGCTCGTACTGGAACCACGTCAGGCGCAGGAGCGGCTTCGGGAGTACCACCGCCACCGGCAGGAGAAGATCCGCACCGAACTCGACGGCGAGGCATCCGAACAGACTCAGGGAAACGGGCCCTCACTCGACGAACTCAGCAGCCTGCCGCAGGACCTCCGCGACGCGGAAACCCTCGCCGTGATCTACGACGAGAGCGAAGGCCTCTGCTACTACGCCGACTTCGGCCACCTCGACGCGCTGTTCGCCGACCCGGCCCTGGCCCGCGACCGTACGCGCCTGGCACGCCTACGGGAGTACCTCGACGACGACTCGGTCTCCCCCATGGTCATCCGCCGCCTCGTACAGCGGCACCCCGGCGGAGCCGACGCCGTCTTCCGCGCCCTCCTGCGCAAACCCGCCTTCACCTGGGAACGGGACGGCGAAGCGCTGCTGCGCCGCCGCAAGAAGAGCCACTACGCGCGTGAGCCCCTGCCGAGCATCACCCTTGTCGGCGACCGCCTCGCCGAACTCCTTCGCACAGAAAGCCCGAGCACGTCTTGAAGAAGCCCACCAGGACCGAACTCGACGCGATGGTCGCCGAGGCGACCGTCGACGCCTACGACGAGCACGAACAGCTCGACGCCTTCCACACGGTCATCGACGACCGCCTTGCCCTCCCGTTCGACACCACCGTCCTGGGTGCCACGGCCACCGTCACCGCCATCCAACTGCGGCCCGGCAGCGGCATCGTCGCCCTCTGCAAACGCGGCAGGTACCGCCAACGGATCGGCATCCTCGACCTGCCCCTTCCCGAACCCGCTCCCGAGGGGTGGGCCTGGGTGGAGGCATACCGACACTGGACCCCCTAAACCCTCGCGTTCCCCAGCCCAGCCACACACGAGCCAATCCCGAGCCAGCACCGGCCCAGTACCGAACCAGTACCGAACCACCAACGAACCACTGCCGAGCCACCTGTCCACCAGCCGGTGTGAGACGGTGCGAGGCGGTCGGGCGGTCGGGCGGTCGGGCGGTCGGGCGGTCGGGCGGTCGGGCGGTCGGGCGGTCGGGCGGTCGGGCGGTCGGGCGCACCAAAACCGCCGAACAGCCCCCATGCAACCCTCACCCCGGCTATCCGCAACCGCCCCGCCGACCAGGCAAACATCCGCCCCCTCCCCGCTGTTGCCCACCTCAGCGCACACCCGGCCCCATCTGAAAACTCACGCTCAGCGCCATCGCCTCCGCAGGAGACCCGTCCCCCGTCACGCCCGACATGGCCGACAACGCGCGCCGCAGCCCGCCCCCGGTCGACCGAAGGCCGCGCCCGCCGACCGACCACACCGGCCAGAGACCGACCGCCCCCATCACGCACCATGCCGCTGATCACTGCGAGGACACCGTCCCACGGTGCAAGCCCCGGGCAGCAGCCATCCTCACTCACGCCGGTACGGCGGTCGCAACCCACGCTCCGCTCAGAGTCCAACTCCCTTGTCAGTGGCTGCTGTCAGGATGAGCATCAGTCATCCCAGACCGTCGTCAGGAGACACTGTGAGCACCCCCGGTCTAGGCCCGCTGATCACCGAGCGCCGCAGCGGCAGCGAGCCGATACGGACCCGCGGTGAAACGGTGGGCAGGCTCGGCGAGTTCTGGAGCTGGGCCTGATCCGACCTCGCCCAACAACACCACCGGCCTGCAGAAGGCAGTCACCACATGCACCGAAGAGACGCTCCAGGCCGTGTCGTGGGACTGAGCTCCTGCCCGCGTCCTGTGCCGTGATGATCTCGGTGCGGAGCGTGGGGATCTTTCGGAGTCGAAAGTGGGGCGAGGGGGCGGACGCCGGCCCGTGCGTGCCGCCCGCGGGGTGCCGCGGCCGCGACAGGTGGATCGGAATGCTTTGCTGCACAGAAATACAGTCTGTCTCGCCTGCGGGTGGCTCGATGCCCCCATGACCAGCGGCTACGTGCGGATGGGGGGCGTTGCATCCAAGGACGTACACGGAAACGACGGGGGAAACGGCCCCCGAAACGACGGGGGAAACGACAGAGGGCACTCCAGGCCGCACCCGGGTGGCTCGAAGCGCCGCTGAGCTGCACCTTTCCCGCATACGACGCGATGACGGCCTGCGCGCCGCCCTAACGTCCCTTTACCGAGGAACACGAGCCCTTTCCCGTACCGCACCGCAACATCGTCCCGGCGCCGAACGCCGTGCCCGCCACGTCGAGCGGCCGTTCACCACGCGTTTCCGCAGGCACGCCAAGTGCGGGCGGGATTGGTGCGCAGGAGTTGCAGCGTGCAGTCACGACGTCCGTCGGGTCCGGCGGCCGGATGCACTGAGCCCATTCCAACCTGACAGTGCGGTCCGTCACGTTGGAATGGGCTCGCTGTGGATCCGTCTGGCGCTACGGGTGCTGCCCTGCCGCAACCGCGGACCGAGGGACATCACACCGCGACGAGCCGGACCCGATCGCCGCAGAGCTTGGTCATATCGTCGATATCGGAGGTCAGCATGACCACGGGGCGGTGCTGTCGCAGCGCAGCCTCGGCGACCGCCGCACCGATCGCGTACTTGTGCCCATGCAAGCCGGCATCCATCAGCAGCCTCAAGGCCGCTCTCGCTTCCTCGTCACCCATAGGAAACTGGTTCGTCCTGCACGCGGGCGCCGATGCCGCTCCCGGGCACACCCTGGAGAGCTACGTCCGCCAGGCGCGGACGGCGGCTTCCGCACTCGGCCTCGATACGCGCCATGCGTCCTTGCCCGCGTTGCTCAGAACGTTCATCCCCTTGGACGTGGGCAACCGTGGCCGCCGCGGTGAGTACGTCATCGACGCGGCTCTCCACTGTGCGCAGCCGGAGCTCGATCGGGAGCCGCGCTACGAGGGCGAGGACGACAGCGGCGGGTAGCAGTATGCGAGCGCGTGTCCGGAGACGTGCGGTGATGATGACCAGGAGGACGCCTACGCAGAGTGCGAGACCTACGTTCGCGAACAGCACATAGCGGGTGACATAGAGCGGTTGGACGAGCGATATCAACGCCAGGCCGATCTGCGGCACCGCACAGAGTGGGAGCGCAACAGCCGCGAGGTGCACCCGCTCATGCGGAACTTCCTCGCCCCTGCTCTCAGCCCTGTGCGCCTGCGGAAGAAGGGCGCACAGGACCGCGACCGTCACGGTGACCAGCACACCAAGCACAGTTGACCAGCCCAGCGGCTTGATCCAGGAGACCGGCGAGACTTGGCTCCGGCCGGTCAGGATCACCGGCAGGGTTCCAGCGACAGCTCCGGAAGCGGCGAGCGTCCACCCGATACATCGAGTCCGGCCAGGACGGACGTACGCCCCTTCGAGTTCCTGACGGACCGGGAAATTCGGCCTGTCGCACCGGCGCGGGACCTGGAGTCAGCCACTCATCTTCGACCGGGACCCGGTTGCCGCCCGTCGGTCCCGCGACAGCGGTACGTCATTCCCCGTAAGGGCGCCACTCCCGGGACTGTCGGACTGCGGCTCGCGCTCCCCACCACCACGTGAAAAGGGCAAGGACGGCAAGAGTGCCTGCCGTGGAGAAAAGGACACCGTTCGACAATTCGATGCCGTCGGCCGGGGTTTCTTGCGGTGCTGCCAGCCAGCTTGCCGCGATCACGCTTGAGACGACCGAAGCCAGCAACGGAGCCAGGAGCGCCCAGGCCGCAGTGGAGTAGTAGACCTTCCGCTGGCCGGTGAGCACGCTCAGCGGCGCGACCTTGCGACTGAACCGCAGGAACTCCGCCAGGTTGGCCAGCGCGACTGCCAGCCCGACGATGAGCACTCCTGGTACGCCGAAAAACACCACCCATTTACCGTGCGCGACCGATTCCCGAGCTCCGACCAGCCACTCCGCTCCCGGGGCATCGGCAATCGCCGCAGCGACCGGGAGCTCGTCCCGCAGCAGCTGTTTGATCCCTTCCTGGGGGAGATCCTGGCCCTCGGCAGAGACGAGGACCAGCCTCTCAGGGGTGATGGAAGAGTCGTCCGGAAGCGGCGGGGCCTGTTGCACCTCGACTCGGTCGATGACCGGGCTGACCCACCGCAAGGTCTCGGTCAGACGCTGATCAGCACTACGCGACGTGATGATCGTGGGCCGCGATGAGCAAGGGAGTTGAACGGCACGGAGGGCTCGGCAAGGGCCTTGGATACGTGCCGGCACCGAGGCTCCGGGGTTCTTCGGGCGGTACACCGCGAACGTTTCAGCCCCGGCCGGGAGATGCCCGAGTACGTCCTTGAGGCGGTTACGTGCTACGTCACCAGTGACGTTCACCAGCAGCACACTGCGGCCGACGCGGTCCGCAGTGGCTTGCGCTGCCTTCGCGTTCTCCCCGAACTGGGCGTTTTTCAGTTCCACTTGACTGACCAGAACCAGGGCGATGCTGACTCCGGCAACCAAGCGCGCGACCACACCGGGGTGCGCCGCGGTGTGACGGCCGGAGATCAGGGCACCGGCGTCGCCTGTGCGGTGCGACCAACGCGCCAGCGAAGGCCCGAGAGCCGCGGCCCCCACCGCGACCGCACACGGCAGCGTCGCCATGACCGCCACGACGCCGGCGTTGTAGAGCTTCATCCGCAGGTCGGCGTAGTGCGAAGGATCAAGTTGCGCCGGTCCCCAGACAGTGGCGAAGAGCAGGACCGGACAGGCAAGCGCCGCCCAATGCAGCGCGCGGGTCCTGCCCGCCGAAAGCCGCGTCGAGCGAGTTTTGCGGCGTGCTGCGGGACGGTGCACCAGGCACACGACGAGCAGCACCCCGACGGCGGCTGCAAGGCCGGATACAGCAACACCCTCCCACCACCGACGCAGATCCGAGGACGACAACCAATAGTTGATCCACGGCAGCCGTACATCCCCGATGGCCTGCACGGCCAGCGCCGGCAACGTCCCCAGAACAGCGCCCGACACCACGGGGACGGCAGCGTCACCAAGGTTGAGCAGAGCGCGGTGGCGCCGGCCTCCGCCCAGTGCACTGACCAGAGCTGTGCGTTTGTCCCGTCCGGTAGAACCCATGCGTACCGCGACGATGACCAGCACGGCAGCAGGCAGCAGGAGCAGATAGAGGGCGGTCAGAAACTTCCCGCGATCGGCGATGAAGCGCACATCACCGGTCGGCATGCCTCCTGAGCCGAAACCGACGATGGGAAAGGCTCGTTGCTTGTCGAGTTGCCGGTCTGTCGGATTGACGTAGGCGTATCGCTCGCCGGGGCTCGCCAAGCCCTCGGTGCTGATGATGCCGGCGACCTTGCCATACCGGTCCGGTGCTCCTTCTGCCTGGAGCAGGCGCTCGAGTTCGGGAGACAGGAGTGCCTGGCCTGGCGCGGGCCAATGGTCGACGCCGGGTGGCAGCTGCGCGTGCCCGGAAAGCGGACGCACGTAGACCAGACTGAACTGCCTACCTCCGATCTCGTCGAAGGTAGGCTTCGCCAGGGCCGCGATCGGCTGAGCCGGATGGGCATCGTGGAACTGGACGCTACGGGCATCCGTCCGCTGGGCGATTCCGTTGTACGCGGCGTAGGTTGCCGCCACCGACGTCAGTCCCAGAGCCAGAACGGCCGTGGCGAGCAGGAGTGCCACTGCACGCACACGTCCGCCGCCGACTCGTTTCCCGGCTGCTCGTCCCATGCGAAGCAATTGCCAGGAAAGGGAGTTGCGCTTCACGAACGCCCTCCCGTCGTCCGCGGCACGAGTGCGGAACCGGTGAGTTCCAGGCAACGGTCGGCGCGCTCCGCGACTTCGGCATCATGCGTTACTACTACCAACGCACAGCCCCAACGCCGCGGCACGTCGAAGAGCAGCTCCGAGACGGCATCCCTGGTGGCGTGGTCGAGTGCGCCAGTCGGTTCGTCCGCCAACAGAATCTTGGGCTGGTTGATCAGCGCGCGGGCTACCGCAGTCCGCTGCCGCTCTCCACCCGAAAGCTGACCCGTCGGAACTCCGTCATAGGGAACACCCAGGTCGTGGAGGAGGCCCTCCGCACGCTCGTAGGATTCTTCTGTCGGCGCTCCACCCAACAGAGCCGCCAGGGCTACGTTTTCCACCGGTGTCAGTTCCGGCAGAAGCTCGCCGAACTGGAAGACGACACCCATGTGGCGGCTGCGATGACGCTCCAGGGCACGCTGCCGCATCCGAACAACGTCCTCGCCGACCACTTCAACTCGCCCTTGAGACGGTCGAATCAGCCCGAGGATGCAACCGAGCAGTGTGCTCTTGCCACTGCCGCTGGGGCCGACCACTGCGGCCGACTCCCCTACTCCGACCTGCAGGTCCAATCCGGTCAGCAGCACACGATCAGCTATCGCATAGTGAAGCCCGCTGATATTCAGTACGCACTCGCCGGCCTGTTCACCGTTGTGTTGCCCCACTGATTCCTCTCTCACATCCACTCACGGCACCGGCAGGGCGGGAGGCTTACACCACCATTCCCACCCTGCCGATTCGCTTTCAGTCACCGCGCGGCCCGCCGGCCAGGCCGTGCAGGGTGAAGATCAGCCGCGGATTTCCCAACGGCTGCACTGGTCGTCGTTGTCCGGAACCCAGGTGCAGGTCCGCAAGTCGGTCACCCGACCGCCAATGCCGCTGTAGGCAATGCTGTTGAGCGTCCCCGACTTGTTCCACAGCGTGTAGTAGCTGCCCGAGTCGGTAGTGCGGCAGTAGTCCGCGTGGGCCTTGAGACCGTTCTTGTGGATCACCGCTGCGACCTGGGTGTCACTCTTCTGGGTCCAGGACCCTGCCGCGCCGCCGGGCGAGTGGCTCTCGAACGCGGCGAACGCCGGCGACGCCGCCAACAGCGTCGCACCAGCCACCGCCAACCCGACGATCGTCTTCTTCATCACCAGCGGATCCTCCCCTTGTGAGGGCACGAGCTCGATGCCATGCCCCTTGATCGCGCCACAAGGCATGAATCACGATCCTTCACACGTAAGGCACAAACTGAACGCACGTCCGGAACAAGCTGTCCGATGTTTCGCCATAGACGCTAAGCTTTACTTTTTACCGTTGCGACCGGCTTTGCCGGTTGCAACGGTGTTCTTTTTCTTGGGTGTTGGGTGTGTTTTGCCTGCTGGGTAGCGGGTGCG